>JAFLTG010000001.1 GCA_022510545.1 Lachnospiraceae bacterium
AAAACAGAGAGGAAGAACTTACCCTCGGCGCATACATTGACATCTCCATGTTTATCAAGGTCGGAGATGGTGACTGGAACGCAGTTACGCAGTCAGGTGAACCAATAGAGGTAGTAATCGGAATACCGGATGAGTTACAAAGCGATGGCAGAACATTCTACATAGCACGCTGCCATGAAGGAGAGTATGCTCTTCTTAATGATATGGACACTGAAGCTGAAACCATCACGATTCAGACAGCGTTATTCTCCACATATGCCATTGTATACAGGCAGATACCCGGAGCAGACACAGATGCGTCTTCCGGATTCTTCGCATCCCTTTCATGGATGTCAATAGCCTTATGGAGCCTGGGTATTCTGGTGATGATAGCACTCGCAGTCATACTGGTAGTCAGCATAAGACGCAAGCAAGAGTAAACTATCTCTTGAATAAGACATTAGTAACAGACGGACATATAAAATATCATGAATGTAAAAGACCGTTCACTGTGACGGTCTTTTATTACTATAATTCAATCGAGTCGGAATTTCTAAGACCCATATCCATAAAGTAATACTTAAGCGGTGTGCCAATATATGATTTCCATTTAATGTCGTAACGGCTCGCCGCTTCAATCTAAATTTGATTGGTTCGCATAAAAGTTTATAATCACAACCGGTAGTTCCGACATGCATTTTTTAGGATTGGATATCGTAATTTCTTGATAATACGGTATTCAGCTTGAAGCAATGCACGATATCTGACATTTTTTACTTTTTGAATATCAATATATGTATATAGTCCCTCTGGCACAGGAAACATATTATTGATATTAATGACAGCATAATTTTTGATTTTTATGAAATCTACACATTCATCCATCTTAGTATGTTTAGGTTTGAAGGAAGAAAGTGGAGCAAAATAATTCATCCCGTTGACTTGGAGAATAATATCAATGTATTTTCTTTCATTTTGCTGTCTGGAACGTTTGTTGTGAAAAAAATGTGGTTCTATAGCAGAGAGATAATCAATGTATTGGGCATTGATTTCATAGAAGTGAATATTCATAGACAAATCCCTTTCTGATGTGAAAAAGAATAGGGGCAGGAATTCTGCCCCTGATGTTATACTCGCATTCAGAGCAGCGAAACGCTCACTCATTAACTAAAAATACTCCTCCAACTTAAAATAAGGTGCAATATACTTTTCCGTATTATAGCACATCTCCTTAAACAGCGCCATTAACTCATCCATCGACAACGCCCCACAAAGTGGCTGATTCGCAAACGCCGCATAAATCTTACCCAAATTCCGCTCCTTTATACCTTCATATGTCGTGTCAATATTAACGCAATTTCGATAAACTAAATTCGCTACAGCGGTAGGCAGTTCTTTTGATACAACCGGCTTAACCTGTCCGTTGGAAAAGACACAGTTAGTCTCAACTATACTCCCAAGCGGCATCTGGGGCATTTGTCCCATATTAGGCATATTGACATTTGATACAACAGTCTCATATCCCATTATAGCCTTCATAAGCTGTACAGCCTCTTCATCCGACTTCACAACCGGAAACGTTTTTTTCCCTTCCGCCATTTCAATACTTTCGGAAATCAACTCTGCCTGCTGTTTCTCACGAAAATCCACAGTAGTCAGCCCAAACTGCCAATTCTTCACGGTTTCAGGGTCTTTCAAATACCAAGTACACGGCATAAATTCTGCCAGATGCCTGTCTCCCGCAGCACCAAGAACACCATACTTCATATACAAATCCAGCTTGACCTTATTACCGTAGGCAAAAGTATCATACCGGAAAGCAAAGCGGTCTTCACCTTCATAATAACCTTCTTCATAAAACCGCTCAATAAATTCAGGAAGCAGCGAAAGCAAATCAATATCTCTATATCTGGCTTCTGTAATCCATGTAAAATGATTGATTCCACAAGCATCAGTATAAATCTGCTTACGATTTACACTGATACCCTTAATCTCTTTTAACACACAAGTCAGAAAATCCTGCGCATGAAAAACCTCATGGCAGCAGCCAAAAGCCTTAATCTGAGGAAAAACATCATAAAGCGTCTTGGTGCATATACTCATCGGATTAGTAAAATTGATAACCCAGGCATCAGGGCAGATATCCCTTATCTTGGACGCAAAATCCTCATAAATCGGCACAGTCCGCATAGCCCGCAGCACCCCTCCGGGTCCAACGGTATCTCCCACAGACTGATACACCCCATACTTCTCCGGTGCATGCACATCAGAGCGCATCTCCTTAAAAGTTCCCGGCAAAATAGAAATAATCACGAAATCCGCACTCTCGAGGGCGTTTTCTATGTGCTCATATAATTTATATTCAAACTTGGATTTTGTTCGCTCATCTTGGTTTACATAACTTCCAATCCTGAGATTCCTCTCAGCCGCTTCCACATCAATATCATAAAGCGCAATCTCTCCGCCAAGGCCTTCTTCAACAGCCAGGTCCGCCATAAATTTCCGCGCCCACTGCTTAGACCCGCCCCCGATATAAGCAATCTTTATCAAATCTCCCATTTATGTAAATCTCCACATCGCTCTAAACTATTACTCAAACTTTCCCCCGTCAGTCAATTGTAATATTTAAAGTTCCGTCTTCATACAGATTGATTCATCCATACATTTATATTGTCCATAATTGGGTATGACTTTATAACCAATTTTTCTATATAATGCCATAGCCGCTGCGAGTGGCTCGCCGGATTCCAATATGAAATACTTAAATCCTTTTTCACGAGCCCGTTCTTCCAGCATTTTCATGAGTTCAAGGGATATTCCCTGTCCACGATATTCTTTTTTCACGAATACTCTTTTTACCTCTGCATTTTCATTATCATATTTTTTAAAACTTGCGCTGCCTACAGGCACATCTTTGTCATACGCAATTACAACATCATGGATGTCATCTAATTTGTTATACGGAATATATTCAGCTCTATTTTCTTCACCGCCTACAAGTTCATTTAAAAAATCATCTAATCCATGACACAACTCAATAAAATCCCGGCTGTTACCATCTGTATATTCAAATCTCATAATGTAGTCCTTTCGCAAGTAAACTTCAGTTTATCTAACTAACAACACAAATGTAAAAAAACTAAAACAATTATAGCTTCAACAACCAGGCTGGAGGCACATATATTACTACCCGAGGCCCTATGCAGACGCCGGTCCTTAGGCTGCGTATTTCAGCAGCCTTAGTACCGCTGCGTCGGAGTCGGAGCGCAAGCGTGCCTCGATTAGTAATATATGTGCCTCCAGCCGTCTGTTTGGCCACTATCGTTTTATATCATAATTCATATTCATCAAATTCTTAATAGTCTCCACATCATCCGTAATATTCGCATCCCCACGTATCGTATGCTTAATCGCACTGCTTGCCACCGCAAAGTTAGCAATATCCATAGGCTTATAATTATGCATCATAGCATAAATCAGCCCGCTGGCAAAAGCATCTCCGCCGCCAACCCTGTCAAGGATATTGAATGTAAACAACTTACTTTCAAAAGTATGATTTTCATACCACAAAAACGCCTTAAGGCTGTTCTCACTACCGCTGTGTGCGTAACGCACATGGCGTGCTATACATTTCAGATTAGGATACCTTGCAACAAAAGCCTGGAAAACCTCATCCTCCTGCTCATAACTTGGCTGCAGCGGAATACCATCCTTTACATCACCCTTGCTGTGATCCTCTTCATCCTTCCAGAGATGATAAGGCTCAATTCCAAGCAGTACATCTACATATGGAAGACACTCCGTACAGAAATCCCTTGCCTCCTCCCAGCTCCAAAGCTTACTTCTGAAGTTTCCGTCAAAGCTGACCGTAAGTCCTTTTTCTTTGGCAATTTTTAAACAGTCCATAATAAGTTTCCGGCAGTTTTCCGAAAGGGCCGGAGTGATACCGCTAAGATGAAGCCATGTGAAACCGTCAAGCAGTTTATTTAAGTCAACCTGAGAAAAATCAAATTCTGAAATAGCGCTGTTTTTTCTGTCATATGTAACTTTGCTTGCACGGATTCCGTATCCGTTTTCCATATAATAGCTTCCAAGTCTATGTGTAGGTGTCTGCTCAGGCGTACTTAATATAACGGGAGTACAGTGTACGTCATTACTGCGCAGCATACGGATAGCACTTTTGCCCAAACTGTTGTTCGGTACTACGCTGAAGAAAGTACTGTCCACGCCCAGATTGGCAAGCGCAAGCGCGATATTAGCCTCGCTGCCGCCGTAGCTTGCCTCAAAACTGGAAGCCATACGTATTTTTTCATAGTTAGGGGGTGTCAAACGAAGCATTATCTCACCTATTGTTATAAATTTGTG
The DNA here is from genome assembly GCA_022510545.1 of Lachnospiraceae bacterium. Lineage (GTDB taxonomy): Bacteria > Bacillota > Clostridia > Lachnospirales > Lachnospiraceae > UBA3282. The sequence goes on from JAFLTG010000001.1 coordinate 4,345, forward strand.
AGTGGTGTCACTTCCTTTTAATAATGGATTTGCATGTTTCATTGGGTATCCTCCTGTTATTGTTTATTTTTATGACTCTGCCTCAGCCTGCAATTTGTGCCTAATGCCTAAATTTGCAGGTAAATTTATTCTCTGTTTGTAAAAAATGAAGATTAAAAAGCATCTCTTAAATACTATTTTAAACTGCTTTGGAAACTATTTCAACAAAACATCTTCCAAAGTTTAAAAATTTTTTAGTAAAAATTAGAAAAAATGATTGAGAATATTACAGTTTCAAACTATAATAAAAATAGGTGGTTTTAAACGAGCCCTCCACTTATGAAAATAAAGGGCTAAACAAGAAAATCCGCAGAACAGGAGGAATTTAACACATGAATTTAAACTTAAGACCGGAAAGTGAATGTAAGTTTGATGCAGTATCTCTGGGAGAGGTTATGCTGAGGCTGGACCCGGGCGAGGGAAGAATCCGTACAGCCAGATCTTTCAGAGCTTGGGAAGGCGGCGGAGAGTATAACGTAATCCGCGGTTTGAAAAAATGCTTTAAGATGAACACAGCAGTTATCACCGCTTTTGCTGATAACGAAGTTGGTATGCTGATGGAAGACTTTATTAATCAGGGCGGAGTTGATACTTCCCTGATAAAATGGATGAAAACCGACGGTATCGGACGTATCTGCCGTAACGGTATAAACTTTACTGAAAGAGGATACGGAATCAGAGGTGCAGTTGGATGTTCAGACCGTGCTAACACAGCTATTTCCAAGGCTACACCTGAAGATTTTGATTTTGAATATATTTTTGGAGAACTGGGTGTTCGTTGGTTACATACCGGCGGAATTTACGCTGCTTTGTCAGAGCAGTCATGCGAAACTGTTTTAGCAGCTATCAAGACCGCTAAGAAATACGGCACAGTAATTTCTTATGACCTTAACTATCGTCCTTCAATGTGGAGTGCTATCGGCGGACAGGCTAAGGCTCAGGAAGTAAATAAGGAAATTGCTCAGTACGTTGACGTTATGATCGGTAACGAAGAAGACTTCACAGCCTGCCTTGGCTTTGAAATCGAAGGAAATGACGAAAACCTTAAGACACTGAATCTTGACGGATACAAGAAGATGATCAATGAAGCAGCTAAGACTTATCCTAACTTCAAGGCAGTTGCTACCACACTTCGTCAGGTTAAGACTGCTACAGTTAATGACTGGAGTGCTATCTGCTGGGCAGACGGAGAAATCTATAAGGCAAAAGATTATAATGGTCTGGAAATCATGGACCGTGTAGGCGGTGGTGATTCATTTGCATCAGGTCTTATCTTCGGTCTGATGACCACACAGGATGCTGAGCAGGCAGTTAACTACGGCGCAGCTCACGGTGCACTTGCTATGACCACACCCGGTGACACCACAATGGCAAGCAGAAAAGAAGTTGAAGCTATTATGGGTGGCGCAGGTGCGAGAGTTCAAAGATAGAAAATCGAGGGTATAGGAGGAAATAGAGATGAGTAGTATTACAGACAGCATGAAAAGTTCAATTATCGTGCCGGTAGTAGTTATTGAGAACGCTAAAGATGCGGTTCCCACAGCTAAGGCTTTGCTTGCCGGCGGTATCAATGTAATGGAGATTACACTGCGTACGGCAGCTGCTATTGATTCAATCAAAAATGTTGCAGCTGAATGCCCTGATATGATAGTCGGAGTTGGTACGGTATTAAATCTCGACCAGGCAAAACAGGCGGTAGAAGCAGGAGCTAAATTCATAGTTTCTCCCGGTTTTGATGAAGAAACCGTTAAGTGGTGCGTTGAAAAAGGTATTGATGTTGCACCCGGCTGTGTTACTCCTACTGAAATCATGGCAGCACGCAAACTTGGTCTTAGAGTTGTTAAATTCTTCCCTGCTAATGTATATGGCGGCTTAAACGCTATCAAAAACCTGTCAGCTCCGTTTACGGATATGCAGTTCATACCTACAGGCGGCGTAAATACCGAGAATATTGCAGAATTTGTTGCAAATAAGGCAATTTTTGCAGTAGGCGGAAGCTGGGTATGTAAGAAAGACGATATTTCCGCAGGAAATTTCGACAAGATTACAGAGCTTTGCAAAGAGGCGCGTAAGAACGCAGGAGCATAGGGTGAAAACAAAGTTTTCACCCGCGAGTTTGGGGCTATGCCCCAAACATCGCAATTTATGAAGTAAATAAAAAGGAGCTGTCTGGTTTGGGCAGCTCCTTTATTATTCTGCTTTTGATATTGCGTTGGTTTTATAACGGTATTACGCCAACACTTTCTTAACAGCCGCCGCAATAGCGTCATCCTTGCAGTTTGCAAAGAAGTATTCCGAGAAGTGTTCTCCGCTTAATGCGCCTTTAACCAGTTCCTGGTCAAGATTCTCAAGTATATAAACCATATCGGTATGTGTTACTTTCTTAACCTCATCAAGAATCTTCTTATTCCTTTGTTCCGGAACAACTCTTTCCTTCGGATATCCGCCGCCGCCCGGTGCACAGAATAATTTTTCAAATATGTAAGTGAGGTTCAGTTCACCGCCCCAGCCGAAGTTCTCTGCAAAGGGAAGGGCGATACAGTTACCGTCGTTTACCTGAGAGAAAAGGTATGCATCCAGCGGTGATTCAATATGACCGCAAAGCACCTGCGGGAATGAGTTGCAGGCAAGCATAGCGCCCTCGCCGGTTCCACAGCCTGTGATTACGAAATCAGCAGCCTTGGAGTTGAGCAAAACTGCGGCAAGGATACCGTTCTGTACATATGTAAGCTGAGCTGCATCTTCGGCAGAATACATACCGTAGTTGAATACCTCATGACCCATTGGCTCTACAACTGATTTTAAAGTATTGCAGACCATTTCATTCTTAGCGGCCTGACTATTTTCCATAATTAATGCTATTTTCATTTTAATAACCGTTCCTTTCTCTTACAACAAGTCCTTCATATCACAGCCGTCCATATCGTCAAAATCCTGATTCTCGCCGACCATACCCCAGATAAAGGTATACGCTTGTGTACCACATCCTGAGTGTATAGACCAGCTTGGTGAAATGACAGCCTGTTCATTTCTCATAACAATATGGCGTGTTTCCGTAGGCTCACCCATATAGTGCATTACAATTGCGTCCTCAGGCATATCAAAGTAAAGATATACTTCCATACGTCTGTCATGTGTATGGCAGGGCATTGTATTCCATACGCTGCCGGGCTCTAATTTAGTCATACCCATCTCTAACTGGCAGCTTTCCACCTGACCGGGCAGGATGTACTTACAGATTGTTCTGTGGTTTGCACCTTCCAAAGAACCCAGTTCAACCTTGTTACTGTCTTTAACGATTACCACACCTTCAGCAGCCTCGCCTTCGGGTTTGATTAAAACCGTAGGGTAAGTCATATGTGCCGGTGCGCTGTTTAAATAAAACTTAGCAGGGTCTGACGGATTAGCACTCTCAAAGATAATCTCCTTAGAGCCCATTCCTATGTACATACCCTCTTTATGACCTACCTCATATACCTTGCCGTCAATCTTAATCTTACCGGCAGCACCGATATTGATCACACCCAGCTCACGTCTTTCACAGAAATACTGAGCTCTGAGCTCATCACCTGCCGTAAGCTGTAAAGGCTTAACCGGTACTGCGGAGCCTGTGATTATACGGTCAATATGGCTATATACTAATTTAATTTCATCCTTTTTAAAAAGATCATCAATTAAGAATTCTTCCCTTAAACGCTCTGTCGTATAGTGTTTAACGTCCTTTGGTGAAGCGGCTGTCCTTAATTCCATGTTTGTCATCCTTTCTTTAACTTATAATATTTAAAAAATCTTTTATTTACTTAAAAATTATGCCTACAGTACTTCGTTATGATTATTATGCTTGCGGCTTAAGGTCAAAACCAAAATATTTAATTGCATTATTATAGCAGATGCCTCTTACGATTTCTCCAAGCATATCATAATCCTCAGGATATTCCCCGTTTTCAACCCACGTACCAAACAGGTTGCAGAGGATTCTGCGGAAGTAGTCGTGGCGTGTATAGGAGAGGAAGCTTCTTGAATCGGTAAGCATTCCTACGAAACCTGAAAGATTTCCCAGGTTTGCAAGTGAAATCATCTGATCCTGCATACCTGTCTTGTGATCATTGAACCACCATGCGGAACCCTGCTGTATCTTGGCAACTGCGGTTGAATCCTGGAAACAGCCAAGAATAGTTCCGATTGCCTGATTGTCGTTAGGATTCAGGCTGTAAATGATAGTCTTAGGAAGCTCGTTTGTCTTGATAAGTGCATTTAAATAATCTGCCATCTCGGAAGAGGGAGCATAGTTATTGATGCAGTCAAATCCGGTATCAGGACCAAGTTTATCAAACATAAGCGTATTGTTGTCACGCTTGCAGCCATAGTGAAGCTGCATAACCCAATTACGTTTGGAGTATTCTTTTCCAACAAAAAGCATAAATGCGGTCTTGAACTTAAGTTCTTCTTCACGTGTAACATCTTTTCCGCCAAGGCGTTTTGCAAATATTGCCTCGATTTCGCTGTCGGTTGCAGGAGCATACATTACATACTCAAGCGCATGGTCTGAAACTGAGCAGCCCATTGATGCGAAGAAGTCCATACGAACACGCAGTGCCTGACATAAATCTGCATAGGTATTTATTTTAACGCCTGATACATCAGACAATGTTGACAGATATTCCATAAATGTAGGCTTCTCAATATTCATAGCCTTATCAGGACGCCATGCCGGAAGTACCTGTACGTCGAAAGATGAATCTTCTTTAATTTTCTTGTGCCATTCAAGAGAATCTACAGGATCGTCTGTAGTACAGATCAAAGTAACATTTGACTGCTTAATGAGGTTGCGTACTGACATAGAAGGATCGGCCAGCTTCTTATTACAAAGCTCCCATACTTCTTCAGCCGTGTTCTTATTAAGTACGCCATTGTATCCGAAGTATTTCTGAAGTTCCAGATGAGACCAATGGAAGAGCGGATTGCCTATTGCCTTGCCAAGACATTCTGCCCATTTTAAGAATTTCTCTTTGTCCGGAGCATCGCCTGTTATGTAATGTTCATCCACACCGCAGGAACGCATAAAGCGCCATTTGTAGTGGTCACCGCCAAGCCATACCTGAGTGATGTTCTCAAACTGACGGTCTTCGCAGATTTCCTGTGGATTGATATGACAGTGATAATCCAGTACAGGAGTGTTGGCAGCAAAGTCAAAATACAACTTCTGTGCCGTGTCATTAGAGAGTAAAAAGTTTTTGTCCATAAATTGTCTCATTTTGTTCCCTCTTTTCTTAAATTATTTTATACTTATGCCCATTCGGTTTACATAATTCATCTAGTGCTTTTATATAAATTGGACACACATTCAATCGAAATAATTATACATTATGACGGAAAAGAAAGCAATATAAAACACTCAATTTAGGGTAACTTTTAAGTTGAATTTTATGTTATACAAAAAAATAATAAAATAAATCCTAATATATCAAACTTTCTGTAAAAAATATAAAATTTGTGAATAAATACATGTTGACGAAGTTGTACAAAATGTGTAAAAATATTAAGTGAAATTGCTTACATTGGAAAAAATGTACAAAAACATAAAAGCTGAGGTTTAAAAGAGGGAGATAAAGAAAGGAGATCTAACAGCATGGAACTTTTGAACAAACAGAAAACAGGAAAGGTAGAGAGACCTGTCAAGGTTCTGCAGTTTGGAGAGGGTAACTTTCTACGTGCGTTTGTTGATTACATGATTGACATCGCAAATGAAAAGGGAGATTTCAATGGAGATATCGTATTGGTAAAACCCATTGAATTCGGTACTTTGGAGCGTTTCCACAATCAGGAATGCCAGTATACCGTACAGCTTAGAGGAATTGATGAGGGAGAAGCTAAGAAGATCAATCGTATTATCACAAGTTGTACAGATGCAGTAGCAGCTACCGAAGATTACGAGAAATATTCCAATTATGCCAAACTGGATACTCTGCGCTTTATCGTATCCAACACAACCGAGGCAGGTATTGTATATGACGATTCAGATAAATTTGAGATGAATCCGCCCAAGACTTTTCCGGGCAAGCTGACCAAGTTCTTATTTGAAAGATACAAACATTTTAACGGAGCACAGGACAAAGGTCTTGTAATGCTTCCGGTAGAGCTGATTGATGATAATGGTATACATTTGAGAGAATGTGTTCTTAAATTTGCTAAGCTTTGGGGCTTAGAGGATGGATTTGTAAAATGGCTGGATGATGCCTGCGTATTTACATCCACATTGGTTGACAGAATCGTTACAGGTTATCCGAGAGACGAGGCTGAGGAGCTTTGCAAAGAGTTCGGTTATCAGGATGACCTTATTGTAACAGGTGAACCTTTCGCACTTTGGGTAATTGAAAGTTCCAAGGATATAAGCGATGAACTGCCGCTTGCCAAGGTAGGTCTTCCTGTTATATTCACAGATAATCAGAAACCGTATAAGCAGAGAAAGGTACGTATCTTAAACGGAGCTCATACCTCCTTTGTACTTGCATCTTATCTTTGCGGTAATGATATTGTACTTGAGTCTATGAATGATGAGTTGATTCTTAACTTTATCAAGGGAACCATCTTTGATGAGGTTATTCCTACATTAACGCTTCCCAAACAGGAACTTGACGATTTTGCGAATGCAGTACTTACAAGATTCAACAATCCTTATGTAAAGCATGCACATCTGTCGATTTCACTTAACTCAGTTTCCAAGTGGAAAGCAAGATGTATGCCGAGTTTCTTAGGATACATAGAAAAAGAAGGAAAGATTCCTACACATCTGACCTTCTCACTTGCAGCACTGATGGCATTCTATACCGGTACGGAGATCAGAGAGAAAGCGCTTATCGGACATCGTGACGGTCAGGAATACAATATAATGGACGATGCTGCAGTACTTGAGTTCTTTGCAGCTAACAGCAGCAAGGAGCCTAAGGAGTTTGTTCATGCGGTACTTAGCAACAAAGATTTCTGGGATCAGGATCTGAGCGCACTTGACGGAGTTGAAGATGCTATCGTTTCTTATATCACAGATATTCGTGCTATGGGTATGCGCAAGACTATGGAAAAAGTATTTGCTTAATGGGGGATTAGTGTGAAAGACTATTTAAAAATTCATGAAGACGACAACGTAATCGTTGCAATTAAAGAAATCGCTGCCGGAGAGACTGTGGATGTTGCAGGAGCACAGGTGACCGCTAAGGAGAATATTCCTGCGGGACATAAGATGGCGCTTGCGGATATCGCAGAGGGCGGAGATGTTATCAAATATGGTTTCCGTATCGGAAATGCCAAAGAAAACATCTCGGCAGGACAGTGGATTCATACACATAACATCAAAACAGCACTTGGAGATTTGCTGGAATACACATATGAGCCGACAGGAGCAAAAGAAAGCTCATCTGAAGATGTTACCTTTATGGGCTATAACCGTCCTGACGGTAAGGTGGGCGTTCGTAATGAGGTATGGGTTATTCCTACCGTGGGGTGTGTAAATAATATAGCATCTGCACTTGCAAAATCGGCGACTCAGCGTGTTAAGGGAAGTGTGGAAGAGGTAATTGCTTTTCCTCATCCTTACGGCTGTTCCCAGATGGGAGACGATCAGGAGCATACCAGAACCATTCTGGCAGACCTTATCAATCATCCGAATGCAGGCGGTGTGCTTGTACTTGGACTTGGCTGTGAAAACAGCAACATTGATGTGCTTAAAGACTACATAGGTGAAGTTGATCCTAAGAGGGTTAAATTCTTAGTTTGTCAGGATACGGAGGACGAAATGGAAGCAGGCGGTAAGCTTCTTGATGAGCTTATTTCCTATGCATCGGAATTTAAACGTGAGCCTATAAGCGTATCCAAGCTCATCATAGGAATGAAATGCGGCGGCAGCGATGGATTTTCCGGAATTACAGCTAATCCGCTTGTTGGTAAGTTCTCAGACCTTTTGATAAGTAAGAAAGGAACCACAATCCTTACGGAAGTTCCTGAGATGTTTGGTGCTGAAACCATTCTTATGAACAGATGTGAGAATAAAGAGCTGTTTGATGAGACCGTAAAGCTTATCAATGATTTTAAAAATTACTTTAAGAGTAATAATCAGACTATATATGAGAATCCGTCACCGGGTAATAAGAAGGGCGGAATCTCAACACTTGAAGATAAATCCCTTGGATGTACACAGAAGTCCGGAAGTGCACCTGTTAAAGGCGTACTTGCATACGGACAGCGTGTGGAGACACCGGGACTTAACTTGCTTAGCGCACCGGGGAATGATCTGGTGGCGTCAACCGCTCTTGCAGCCAGCGGTGCACATATCGTACTTTTTACAACCGGACGCGGAACACCGTTTGCATCGCCGGTACCGACTGTTAAGATTTCAAGTAACAGTGCGCTTGCAGGCAAGAAGAAAAACTGGATTGACTTCAATGCGGGAGTTCTGGTAGAGGATAAGGATATCGATGAAACCGCTAAGGAGTTGTTTGACTATGTGGTAGAGGTTGCTTCCGGTAAAAAGGTATGCAGTGAGGAAGCTGGCTTCCACGATATGGCTATCTTCAAGCAGGGCGTTACATTATAAGTAAAATGATTGACTCGATTGGTCAAAAAAACAATATAAGCATAATAGTGACTTAATACAAATTTAAAGGAGGATTAACGAAATGGCAATTTTGGACAAATTTTCATTGAAAGGTAAGGTAGCACTTGTAACAGGCGCATCTTACGGAATAGGTTTTGCCATTGCAACGGCATATGCTGAGGCAGGAGCAACAATCGTTTTCAATGATATCAAGCAGGAGCTTGTGGATAAAGGCCTTGCATCATACAAAGAGAAAGGTATCGAGGCACATGGTTATGTATGTGACGTTACCAACGAAGACGCGGTAAATGAGTTCATTGCAAAGGTTGAAAAAGAAGTTGGAGTAGTTGACATTCTGGTAAACAATGCAGGTATCATCAAGCGTATTCCTATGTGTGATATGACGGCTGCAGAGTTCAGACAGGTAATCGATGTAGACCTGAATGCACCGTTTATTGTATCCAAAGCAGTTATTCCTTCTATGATCAAGAAAGGTCATGGTAAGATTATAAACATCTGTTCTATGATGAGCGAACTTGGTCGTGAGACCGTATCAGCATATGCCGCTGCAAAGGGTGGTTTGAAGATGCTCACAAGAAATATTGCATCCGAGTACGGTGAGTTCAATATTCAGTGTAACGGTATCGGACCCGGTTATATAGCTACACCTCAGACTGCTCCGCTTCGTGAGATTCAGCCTGATGGCTCAAGACATCCTTTTGACCAGTTTATAATTGCAAAGACACCGGCCGCAAGATGGGGAGATGCTGAAGACCTTCAGGGTACAGCAGTATTCCTTGCATCAGATGCATCTAATTTCGTTAACGGTCATGTTGTTTATGTAGACGGCGGTATCCTTGCTTATATCGGCAAACAGCCCGGCTAAGCACTAAAGGGAAGTTCAAAGGTGGTAGCAAGATTCGCTGCCACCTTTTTATCTTATTAAACAAATAGGAGAGGATTAGTATGGATATTCGATTGATTATGAAAACGTCGCGTAGTGTCACAGTTGAACTTGACGATGGCGGAACTTATGAAACTTTTGAGAAATACAGACTTTTTTTGAATCATGAAGAATGTATGTTGACCGGTACGGTCATTACAAGTATTTATGATCTGAAACCGGGCACCGAGTATCTGCTTGAGGTTCGCAGCATAGACGGAACCAATGCAGGAAGCATTAATTTCAAAACGGAAGAAGAATTCGTTACAATTAATGTAAAAGAACTTGGGGCAGTTGGAGACGGAGTATCGGATGACACCGGTTTTATACAGGCTGCCATTATGGCCTGCCCGCCTAAGAGTCGTGTGCTTATTCCGAAAGGAAAGTATAAGATTACCAGCATCTTTTTAAAGAGCGGTATCAATCTGGAAATTGCGAAAGGAGCGGAACTGCTGGCAGAGACCGACAGAAATCGGTTTGCTAAATTCCCCGGACTGATAGAGAGTTATGATGAAACCGAAGAATATAACCTTGGAACCTGGGAAGGCAATCCGTTGCCTATGTTTGCAAGTATTATTACCGGAATCGGAGTGTCTGACGTTAAGATTTACGGAGAGGGTATAGTCAATGGCTGTGCTTCTACCGATAACTGGTGGAACAATCCTAAGGTTATGGTTGGAGCTTTTAGACCCAGGATGCTGTTTTTGAATCATTGTGACAGGATTCAGGTACAGGGAGTTACATTCTGCAATAGTCCGGCATGGACTATACATCCGTATTTTAGCAATGAACTGATGTTTGCCAATGTAAAAGTGCAGAATCCCCAGAACTCCCCTAACACTGACGGCCTTGATCCCGAATCATGCCGCGATGTGAAAATATTAGGCGTACTTTTTTCACTTGGAGATGATTGTATTGCAGTTAAATCGGGTAAAATCTATATGGGTAAAAAATATAGGATTCCTTCAGAGAATATACATATATGCCATTGCCTGATGGAAAAAGGACATGGAGCCGTTACCGTCGGAAGCGAGATAGGTGCCGGTGTACGAAATATGACTGTTGAAAAATGCCGTTTTTCACATACTGACCGTGGACTTAGGATTAAGACTCGTCGTGGCCGCGGAAAGGATTCGGTTTTAGACAACATAACATTTAAGAATATAGATATGGATCATGTAATGACTCCGTTTACTGCTAATGCCTTTTATTTCTGTGATCCTGACGGACATTCTGAATATGTACAGTCCAGAGAGGAATATCCGGTAGATGACAATACACCAGAAATGGGACATTTCCTGTTTGAAGATATTCATGCAGATAACTGCCATGTGGCAGCAGCATATTTTGACGGACTGCCGGAGCGGAAAATCGAAGAGATAAAGATGAAAAACTGCTCAATTTCTTTTGCAGACGAGGCTGTAACCAATGTTCCTATCATGGCTAACGGAGTGGATGCCTGCTCTAAGAAGGGTATACATGCGACTAATGTCAAGAGACTTATCCTTGATAATGTAATTATTAGAGGAAATGTTGGTGATGATTTGGAGCTTGACGGTGTTGATAAGTTCGAACAGGACTAGTGCGAAGAATTAATTCTTCGCACGCAAGTTTGCACCTTCGGTACAAACATTGCGGGTTGAGTATGATTGGAGGGATAGAGTGCAATTAGGTATACGTTTACATGATATAAAAAAGGCTCCGCTGGAGGAGCGGCTTAAGATTGCAAGGGAGCAGGGCTTTAAATGCGGACATCTGGCGCTTTCCAAAGTGATATCCGAATATTCGGTTGCAGACGAGGCGCTGACACCGGGCTTTGCCTGCTACCTGAAAAGGTTGTTTTATGAAAATCATATTGATATAGCCGTACTTGGCAATTATCTGAATCTGGCAAATCCTAATGAGGAGAGCCTTAAGAAGAATCAGGCACGCTACCTTGCCCATATACGCTTTGCATCTCTTCTGGGATGCGGAGTGGTAGGAACAGAGACCGGAGCGGTCAATGAAGGATACAAGTATGAGGAACGCAATCATTCTGAAGAGGCACTTGAGATTTTTATAAAAAATGTCAGACCGGTAGTGGAATATGCGGAGAAAATGGGCGTGATTTTTGCGATTGAGCCGGTGTTTAAGCATATTGTATGCAATCCGGAGCGTGCCAGAAGGGTATTGGATGATATAAATTCTCCTAACCTGCAGATTATTTTCGACCCGGTCAATCTATTGGATATCAGTAATTATCAGGATAGGGAAAAAATCATACACAATGCGATTGACTTGCTTGGTCAAGATATTGCAATGGTGCATATTAAGGACTTCAAAGTTGGAGAAAAAGGTCTGGATTCTGTTGCGGCAGGTACGGGAGAGATGGATTATAGCGAGATTATCCATTTTATCAAGGCAAGGAAGCCATATGTGCATGTAACTCTGGAAAACACGGTTCCGGAAAATGCAGTTGAATCAAGAGAATATATCCAGAAACTCTGGGACGATTGTGAAGTGTGAAATATGATAAATGGTTAAGCGAAAGGGAAGGTTTATGGACAGGATTGAAAAGTATATTGACGAATTGATGGAGAAAAGTACACCGGATAGACCAATCTGGAATATCGAAAAGATTCTTCAGGGAAAGAAATCCACCTGGGATTATATTGACGGATGTATGATAAAGGCGATTCTGGAGATGTATGCAATCACTAAAGATAAGAAATACTTTGAATTTGCGGATGCTTTTATCGACTATAAGGTAAAAGAGGACGGCAGTATTGAAGGTTATAATGTGTCTGAACTGAATATTGATAATGTTAATGCCGGAAAGACTCTGTTTGAATTGTATGATCTGACAGGAAAGGAAAAATATCGCAAGGCAATCGACTTGATTTACAGCCAGATTGAACAGATGCCAAGGACAAAGGATGGGAATTTCTGGCACAAGAACATTTATCCGAACCAGGTATGGCTGGATGGCCTGTATATGTGTCAGCCCTTCTATATGGAATATGAAACCAGATTCAATGATAAGAAAAACTATGACGACATTTTCAATCAGTTTGCACAGGTGGTTAAGCATATGCGTGATCCCAAGACAGGTCTGTATTATCATGCTTATGATTCATCCAGGGAGATGTTCTGGTGTGATAAAGTAACGGGTCTGAGCCAGAATTTCTGGCTGCGCGCACTTGGCTGGTACTCAATGGCGCTGCTTGATACTCTTGATAAGATGGATTCAAGCAGCGGAGATGATTACGAGACACTGAAGACTGTGTTTGTAGAACTTATGGAAGCAATGCTTAAGTATCAGGATGAGAGCGGTATGTGGTATCAGGTTGTAAATCTGGGCGGCATGGAAAAGAACTATCTGGAAACCAGCGGAAGTTCTATTATGGCATATGCATTATTGAAAGGTGTACGTCTCGGATTCTTGCCGGAAAGTTACAGGGAAAACGGCAAGAAAGCTTTCCAGGGAATTTGTGACAAGTATCTTTCTACGGACGAGGAGGGAAATCTTCACCTTGGAGGAATATGTCTAGTAGCAGGGCTTGGCGGTAAAGCGAAGCGTCCGGGTACATTTGATTATTATATGTCGGAGCCTGTGGTAAATGATGATGCCAAGGGAGTGGGACCGTTCCTGCTGGCTTATACGGAGATGCTTAGACTGGAGAAGAACTAAGATAATTGTATATTAAAAAATAAAACCCGATTTCTGTGAGTTGTTTTCACAGGAATCGGGTTTTTACATAATATAAAACTATTTCAGAAGTGCCTTAGTCTCTCTGGCAATTGCAAGTTCCTCATTGGTAGGAATTACAAGCACTTTAGTAGTAGAGTCAGGTGTTGAAATAACAAGCTCCTCTCCACGTTTGGAATTCTGTTCCTTATCCAGAGTGATGCCCAGATATCCGAGGCGGCTGCAGATCATTTCTCTTACGAATGCGCTGTTCTCACCAAGTCCTGCCGTAAAGCAGATTGCGTCCACACCGTTCATAGCTGCGGTGTAAGCACCGATATATTTGGTTACACGGTATGCAAAGGTCTCAATTGTACGGATTCCTTCTTCCTTGCCGCTTTCATAAGCATCCTGAAGATCACGGAAATCTGATGAAAGATTGGATGATAAACCAAGTACACCGGATTTCTTATTCAGTATCGACATAATGTCATCTATGGATTTGCCTTCTTTATGAGCGATAAATTCAATGATGGCAGGATCGATATCACCTGAACGTGTACCCATGATAAGTCCCTCTAACGGAGTAAGACCCATTGAAGTATCGATACATTTACCGTTCTTAACCGCTGAAACGCTGGCACCGTTTCCAAGGTGGCATACGATGATCTTTAAGTCTTCATACTTTTTACCTAATACTTCGGCAGCCCTGTTTGATACATAGGAGTGGCTGGTTCCGTGGAAACCGTATCTTCTTACTTTATATTTCTCATAGTATTCATAAGGGATACCATATAAATAAGCTTCCTTGGGCATAGTCTGATGGAAAGCAGTATCAAATACAGCAGCCATAGGTGTGTTAGGCATAAGCTCTTTGCATGCTGCGATTCCGATTAAGTTTGCAGGGTTATGTAAAGGAGCAAGCTCGTTACAATCGGTGATTGCCTTAACAACTTCATCTGTGATAAGAGTGGATTTGGCAAATTTCTCACCACCATGTACGATACGATGTCCTACAGCCGCAATTTCCGAAAGATCCTTAACAACGCCATTGACTGAATCAGTCAATGAATTGAGTACCAGCTTAACTGCTGTTGTGTGGTCTTCCATAGGTGTCACTGTCGTAATCTTATCTTTACCTTCCGGCTGATAGACAAGCTGGCTGCCTTCTATGCCAATTCTTTCACATAAGCCTTTTGCAATCAGTTTTTCTGTTTCTGCGTCGATCAACTGGAATTTAAGAGAAGAACTTCCGCAGTTAATAACTAATATATTCATGATTATCCTCCATTTTCTATATCGATAATAGTGCCATAACTTGCGATGTTTGAGCATAAGCTCAAACTCGCAGACGAATAAAATTCGTCTTGTGAAACATTTTTAATTTCACCCTAGCTCAATTGTGCCTGTACTGCTGTCAGGGCAACTACGCCGACGATATCTTCCCATGAACAGCCGCGGGAGAGGTCGTTAACCGGTTTAGCGATACCCTGAAGTATCGGTCCGTATGCTTCTGCCTTTGCAAGTCTCTGAACCAGCTTATATCCGATGTTACCACTGTCTAAGTTAGGGAAAATAAGTACATTTGCCTTACCTGCAACTTCACTGCCCGGAGATTTGGTCTTAGCTACCGATGCAACCAAAGCAGCATCTAACTGAAGCTCACCGTCAAGGCAGAGGTGAGGATATTCTTCCTTGGCTATCCTTGTAGCTTCTACAACCTTGTCAACCAGAGCATGTTTAGCGCTGCCCTTGGTAGAGTGTGAAAGCATCGCAATAATAGGCTTAGCACCTACAAGTGCCTTAAAGCTCTTGGCTGAGGAATCGGCAATAGCTGCAAGCTCCTCTGCCGTGGGGTCCTGATTCAGACCGCAGTCTGCAAACAGGAAAGTACCGCCTTCACCGAATTCACAATCCGGGACATCCATAATAAAGAAACCTGATACAAGTTTAACGCCGGGAGCAGTTTTAAGAATCTGCAGTGCCGGACGAAGAGTATCTGCCGTTGCATGAGCGGCTCCGGCTACCATGCCGTCGGCATCATTGGCTTTAACCATCAAAACGCCGTATGTAAGAGCATCTGTTAAAAGAATCTCTCTTGCCTGCTCAGGGGTCATGCCTTTGCTCTTTCTTGTTTCATAAAGTAAATTCACATATTCGTCAAGTTTGTCTGATTTCTTAGGATCCTCGATAGTAACGCCGTCAAGCTCTACTTCCAGCCAGCTTGCACCGTCAAGTATCTTTTCCTCATCGCCTATCATAACTATATCGGCAATTCCTTCTGCAACAATATGAGATGCTGCAATCAATGTTCTTTTGTCGGTTGTTTCCGGCAATACAATTTTTTTCTTGTCGCTTTTTGCTTTTTCTTTCATTAGGTCAATGTATGACATACCCCATTCTCCTTTCGATTTTCAGTCTCTTTGCTCATATAATTGGCAAAATACAACTGCATTATAGTAAAATTATACAAAAATTCTCGCCTGTGTACAAGATGATTTTAATGTAATTTATGTATTTTTTTCCATACTTTTAACAGACCGATTTGAATGGTTTTAAATTACTAATTTATTTAAATTGCGTGCAATCAATAACTTTACATGGTTTGGCAGGTTTGTTATAATATTGCATAGTAAAAAAGAAATGGAGGGTTTTAACATGGGTGTATACGCAATTTCCGGCGCTTCAAGCGGAATCGGCGCCAAAGCAAAAGAACTGTTATTGGAACGGGGTAATCAGGTTATTAACATTGACTTAAAAGATGGTGACATCTGTGTCAATCTTGCAACCGAAGAAGGAAGAAAAGAGGCGGTGGATGCTCTTCACAAAATGTGTCCGGATGGACTCGATGGAATCATCTGCAATGCCGGTGTATCCGGTGCCTGCGGTAATCTTCCGCTTATAATTTCACTTAATTATTTTGGTACTATCGCCCTTGCAAAGGGTGCATACGATCTGCTTGAGAAAAAGCACGGAAGTTGTGTTGTTACAGCTTCAAATACTATCTCACAGGGCGCAGGACGTATGGATATCGCAGACCTTTTGAATAATATCGGAGATGAGACAAGAGTCCTTCATCTGGTAAATCAGATGGATGCTTCAAACTTAAGCGTTGGTAACTCACTCTATGTTTCAACCAAATATGCTCTGGCGAGATGGGTAAGACGTGTATCTGCTGCATGGGCCGCTAATGGCGTTCGTATTAATGCAATAGCTCCAGGCAACGTAAATACCGCAATGACAGCAACAATGAGTACTTCTGCAAAGATGGCTCTGAATGCGCTTCCTATTCCTACCAAATACGGTCAGGAAACCCTGATGGATGCCGATGAGATTGCAGAAGTTATGATCTTCCTTGTATCTGACAAGGCAAAGGGCGTAAACGGAAACGTAATGTTTGTTGACGGCGGTACTGACGCGCTGCTTAACTCTGAAAAAGTATATTAAAATATTCTTATCATTAATATTTAGATGCGCCGGTAGACGGCAGATTGAGAGGTATATATATGAAACCTATAGAAAAATATGTAGAAGTTATGGAGAATAAAGATTTTGCCGGTCTTGCAGAGCTTTTTAGCAAAGACGGAATACTTAGTGATTACTGTACTAATTCATCAGCACAGAAAGAATTTCATATTTATGGAAAGGAAACCATCAATATGTTCTTCCGTAATAAATTTGGCTTCCGTCAGTATTCAATTATGGATGCTGAAGTAGTGAATGATACACAGGCTGAATTTATTGCTAACTTTGGCGGTTACAATATCATGGCAATCGCTACGGTTCGTGAAGTGACTGAAGACGGTCACATTAAGAATCTTACTGTAAGACCTAAATAATTTGATAAAAGTTAATGAAAATCCGGTGTTTCCCGATGAGGATACATCGGATTTTTCAGATAATTTATGACAATAGAAAGTTCGCGGAGTAAATTTTCTGTTAAGCATAATTTTTTGTTAGGCATAATATTTCCTGAACATTTTGGCATACTAACCTGTAAATAACACTTTAATGATAGAAATATGACGACAAGGAGAGTGTCCAGATGTTAGGAAAACAAAGCATTCAGTTTGATAATCCGCCTTATCTTATCAATAGCGCTTCAATTGTTGGAAAGAAAGAAGGAGAAGGCCCGATGGGTAAACTCTTTGATAAGGTCGGAAATGATGATTTATTTGGAACCCAGACCTGGGAAGAGGCAGAGAGCAGTTTGCAGAAGGAGGCGATACAGCTTCTTTTAGACAAAGAAAGCATTAAAAAAGAAGATATCCACCTTATTTTTGCGGGTGACTTACTTGGTCAATCAATTGCCAGCAGTTTTGGGATCGCTTCTTTTGAAACTCCGCATGTGGGCTTGTTTGGGGCCTGTTCTACCAGCGGACTGTCCATAGCTCTTGGAAGTATGGCTGTGGCAGGAGGTTTTGTGGATAAGGCCGCCTGCGTTACATCCAGCCACTTTGCAAGCGCAGAAAAAGAATTTCGTTATCCGCTTGCTTACGGTAACCAGAGACCGTTGTCGGCTACCTGGACGGTTACGGGAAGCGCAGCATTTTTGATTTCCACCAAACAGGAAAAAAAGGCACGGGCGAAGGTGACGGGTGTGACCTTTGGAAAAATTATGGACTATGGCATCAAGGATTCTTTGAATATGGGAGCCTGCATGGCACCTGCCGCCGCAGATACTATTAAACAAAATCTTCAGGATTTTAACAGAAACCCGGAAGATTATGATAAAATAATTACAGGTGACCTTGGCATTGTGGGACAGAAGCTTTTGTTTGAACTGTTAAAGGAAGATGGGATTGATATCACCAAACAGCACATGGACTGTGGTATGGAAATTTTTGACAGAGAGAAACAGAATATAAATGCGGGCGGTTCGGGTTGTGGCTGTGCGGCCGTTACTTTGTCAGCATATATCCTTAAGAAGATAGAAGAAGGAGTCTGGAAGAGGGTGCTGTTTGTGCCAACCGGAGCCCTTCTTAGTAAAACAAGTTTCAATGAAGGTCAGACTATTCCCGGAATAGCCCATGGAGTGGTATTTGAGCAGGATGCCTGAGATTTTAATGTAGAAGCTGCAAGTTGACTGTATAAGTCAATGAGATTTGTAATGGAGAAATATTACGATGCGTGAAATAGAATTTAAGATGGAGCGCCCCGGTTTATTAAAGGCGGGTGACCATATAACAGTGACTGAAGGCGTACTGCCAAGCAGTTATTATTATACGATTGATCCTTCATATGCAATGTCCGGAAATTTTCCCTTTTCCGAGAGACTTATGGAGAGGAACGGAGAAGTGGTGGAAGTTATTGAGAACGACAGGGGATTTTATGTGAAGGCAAGATTTGGGGAGTGAAGTACACTTCCCTGTTACATATTAAGTAGATACAGATAATTTCAAGGTACATTATTTTAATAAAAAATAT
This sequence comes from Lachnospiraceae bacterium, assembly GCA_022510545.1. Taxonomy (GTDB): domain Bacteria; phylum Bacillota; class Clostridia; order Lachnospirales; family Lachnospiraceae; genus UBA3282. The sequence continues at coordinate 23,008 of JAFLTG010000001.1, forward strand.
GAAAAGAGGTAAAAAAATGTTAAAGAAAATTTCAACCGACAAAGCGCCGGCAGCAATCGGACCATATTCACAGGGAATTATTGCAGGGGACATGCTGTATGCGTCAGGACAGATACCGATCGACCCGGCAACAGGAGAGATTACAGGTAAGGACATTACCGAACAGGCACAGCAGGTAATGAAAAATGTGGGCGAGATTTTAAAAGCGGCGGGAACGGATTATGCCAATGTGGTCAAAACCACCTGTTTCCTTGCAGAAATGGCTGATTTTGCAGCATTTAATGCGGTTTATGAGAAATACTTTACAGAAAAACCGGCCAGGAGCTGTGTTGCGGTAAAAGAACTGCCCAAAGCTGTGCTGTGTGAAGTTGAGGTTATAGCATATCTGGGATAAAGCCAAGTATTATGTATTAATTGCAATAATAATCAATGATACACAACAAATAACAAACAAATAAATAGTAATGTATAACAATGAGAAATAATGCAGAAAATAATACATAAGAAATTGTAAAAGCGAGGTTATGCAAATGGATTATGTAATTGCTTTCTGCGTTGGCGGGATAATCTGTGCGCTTGCTCAGATTCTGCTTGAGAAAACCAAAATGATGCCGGGGCGGATTATGGTACTTATCGTATGCCTTGGTGCAGTGATAAGCGCTTTTGGCTGGTATGAGCCGTTTATGGATTTTGCCGGGGCCGGTGCCAGCGTACCGCTTTTAGGATATGGTAATATCCTTATGAAGGGTGTAAAAGATGCCGTTGACCAGGATGGTTTCATCGGTCTTTTCAAAGGCGGATTTACCAATGGCGCGGTAGGCTGCAGCGCGGCTCTCATTTTTGCCTATCTGGCAAGTCTGGTTTTTCAATCTAAAATGAAGAAGTAGTAAAGCAGGGGCATCTAAGACTTACAGTAAAGATGTCCCTCAAATTCTTTAAAAAGACTTTCTTCTTTTTTTCTCATAAATATGGTAAGGTCGTCCTTTCCGAAAGATAGCTGGAAATATACGATGCCCACATAGGAATCTATAATATGTACCTTAATATAAAAGGTTCCATCGGCAAGCCAGGCGCCGCTGGCACAGTATTTCAAATCATAAATCGGGAAGATGCCTGTTTTCATGCAGCCTATGCCGAAATTGACGGTGCAGGCTGTGTTTTTGTATACAAATGACAATGTACCGCTCTGTGGCGGATTACTATATTGACCTTGTGGGTCAATGTTGTTTTCGGTATTATTAGATTGACTTTGATTTATGACATTAGTGTCAATATTTAGACAAAAGCTGTCAAATTGGCTGTTTTCTGTTATGACACGGAAGTCTTTTCCTATTATTGCGGCTGCGGATTCCGGCATTGGCAGGCTACTTAATTCTTCTATTTTAAGAGACGAGAGTACATCATTAAGCAGTTTGACTGAGCCCTTTGTAACAGGAAGAGGCTCGTCTTGTATATATGGAAGTATTTCTTCATAAAGAGCATCATAAATCTGCTGATTGCCGCCGCCTATGCTCTGGGTATCTGCTGTTGTGACGCAGATAAGGTCATAATCCGGAAGAAAGATGATGAGCTGCCCGCCCATTCCATAGCAGGTATAACCGTTTTTTTCGCCACGCCAGAACTGTAAGCCATAGCCCTGTGCTTCGCTCGGTAACGGAGCAGTGATTTGAGTTTCGGTAAGACAAGATGTGGCCAGTTCTATATACGAAGATGATATAAGCTGCTTTCCGTCAACCATTCCCTTATGCGCGATAAAATATCCGAATCTCATAAGATCTGTTGAAAGTGCTACCAGACCTGAGCCGCCTATAGATACACCGAAAGGATCTTTGAGCATATAAGAGTTCTCAGAGAGACCAAGTACATCGAGTTTCTTCTTAATATAATCCAGCATATTTTCTCCGGTCAGCTTCTCTACAAGAGTACACAGGGTATGTGCAGCTGATGTATCATAATGAAATATGGTTCCGGCAGGATGAGTAGGAGGGGTGGTAAAGAAGCTCTCCACCCAGTCTGAGGCCATATTCAGCTTGTATGTAGTGGATGCATGGCAGGTGCGCATCATCAACATGTTTCGTATGGTCATTGATGCTATCCAGGGATGAACATTGGGCGGAAGTTTTTCAGGAAAGTATTTTATGATAGGATCGTCCATGGATATTTTTCCCTCATCAACAAGCAGTCCGATTGCAATGGATGTGAAGCTTTTGCTGATGGAGAACATGCGGTGAAGGGTATCAGTCCGGCATGGATCGTAATATCCCTCAAAAATCAGTTTGTCGTGATGCATAATAAGCAGACTATGCATGGGTATGTGGCGTATTTTCAGCCTTTCTACAAAATGACTGATACAGTCAGTCGGGATTCCCGTTTCTTCGGGCAGAGCATTTTCGAATGTAAACATATTTATTCCGCCTTTCATTTGATATTTTCACCTCTGTTGATTTTATTATAGCAAAATATGTATAAAAATAAATGATAATCAATATCTTATTTTTGTGTTTTGTTTATATAATGTAAATTTGTATAAAAAAAATAAAATAATTTAGGCATATTGTAGATAAATTTTCATAATATATTTCTAAAAAAATAAAAAATTTGTACCTCTTGACTAAATATAGCCATAGCTATATAATGTATTTATGATGTAATAATATATACATCTAAGAATCTATTTAAATAAGGAGGTTTATATGAAAAAGAAATTAGTTTCCTTACTTTTGTCAGCTTCTATGGTGGCTGCATTAGTAGGATGCGGTGGTGGTGACACAGGTTCAACACCGGACGCAAGCAACGGTAACACATCAACAGGTGACAGTGCAAACAATGAATCAGGTGATTCTGCTGCAAGTAATTATGATTTAACGTCTCTTAATATCGTAGTAGACGGTACTTTGACAGCAACACTTGACAATGGTCAGGCTGATTTTGAGGCTCAGTGGGAAGCAGCTGTAAGTGAGGCACTCGGTCATGATATCGATTTGACTATTCAGCAGCTGGACCACTCAGGATACATTGATGCAGTTGGACGTCTTTTCGCAGGTGGAGATATGCCTGATGCAATGATCATGCCTGCTGCTATGTTCAAGCAGTATGCTCCTACAGGACTTCTTTGGGATATGGCAAGTGCATATGACAATGCAGAGTTCCAGTCCAGAATGATCCTTCCGGATGTAAACGAGAATCTTAAGGACAGCCAGGGACACCTTTATGGTTTTGCTTACGGTTATGGTAATGGTTGTGTTACTTATGTTAAGAAAGCTTGGCTTGATGCAGTTGGATTAAGCGGAAGTGATATCAAGACATTTGATGATTACTATGATATGCTTCTTAAGTTCCACAATGAAGATCCTGACGGAAACGGAACAAACGGTGATACCTATGGTGTTATCGCAGCAGGTTTCCTTGGAAACGAAGCTCCGTATGTAAACTATCTGCCTGAGTTCTGGCAGGATGCTTATCCGGCAATTTATCCCGGTGATGACGGAGTATGGGTTGACGGATTCCAGTCAGAAGAGACCAAGGCTGCTCTGCTTAGATTACAGAAAGCATATGCAGATGGCGCTATCGACCCTGAGACTCTTACAGCATCTACCAAGATTGCTCGTGAGAAATGGTTCTCCAATGACCAGACCGGTTCAGCAGGTGCATTCACATACTGGGCAGGAACATGGTATCAGACACTTACCGATAACCTTAAAAAGAACGAAGTTGATTCTGAACTGGTACAGTTAGCTCCTATCGCAGAAGTTGGCGCATACCTCAACAGAGAAGCTCCTGTATGGGTTATCATTGATGACGGTGACGGTGACAGCTCTCGTGAGCAGGCAATCTTTGATGCACTTATCGAGACCATGATGGATGGTGACAAAGTACAGACTCTCTGGACATATGGTGCAGAGGATGTTCACTGGTCTACAAAGGCTGAAACATTCACAACCAATGCCGGAACAGACGATGCTAAAGAGTATAGTTATGAAGACGGTGAGTTCCATCTTAAACAATCACCAAACGATGAAAATACTCTTTGGAAAAAGAACCTTATCGATCCCGCTCTGGTAGTTTGTGAACTTACGAATGGCTATTCAGATTCAAGTAGTTTAGCTGTTGAAGGTAACAAGTTCTTTACAGCTAACTGTGTAGATGCTCCTACATCTCCTACATCTGAGACTTATACAAATGAAACAGGTACTATCTATGATGCACAGCTTGAAGTTGTTACAGCTGTAGTTGTAAACGGCGGTGACGTAGATTCTGCTATGGCTACTTATGTATCCAAAGTAGGCGGTACTATTGACCAGATCCTTGAGGAACTTAACTCACAGGAATAATCAGTTTAACTGAGTAATAAAATAAGTATTTATTTGGTAGCTGTTCTGCGGCAGCGGAACAGCTATCATTAAATAACTGAAAATTGAATATATTTATATGAATTTTGTTTTGACTCATAAGGGCTTATGAGGGTTATGGAGTTGTTGAGGTATTTTGGTATATCTTAATTAATTTTCCGGTCATCATATTATTCCGGTGACTGAAAATAATGGGGATAATGTATTAGGCATGAGAAAGGAAGAGAACGGTATGAAAAAGAATAAGAAGGTAATTACGTCTACGGGTGTACCGGTACGTGAGAAACCGTTAGGTGTCCGTATCTGGAATAACAAGGGATATTACGTAATGTTCATTCCTGTTTTGATAACTGTTTTAATTATGAATTATTGGCCCATGCTGGGTATACGCTTTGCATTTTATGATTACAAGCCAGTTGGAACACCGTCTTGGGTCGGACTTGAGCACTTTACGAAGATGTTTGGAACGACAGCCTTCTGGACTGCGTTTAAGAATACATTGCAGCTTAGTATTATGAAATTGATTCTTGATACTACTGCATCAGTAATTGTTTCGGTTTTCCTTAATGAAATGGGTAACCTTATAGCTAAGAAATCTTTGCAGACTGTTATTTATCTGCCTCACTTTATGTCTTGGGCAGTTGTTGCTTCCATTTTCAGCTTGCTGCTTTCTCCTTCCGCAACCGGTATGGTTAACGGATGGTTGAAGGATTTGGGAATAATAGCAAGAGATCAGTCAGGTATTTACTTCCTGGCAGAAAAATCATGGTGGAGACCGATATTCTATCTTATAAATATGTGGAAGGAAACAGGTTGGGGAACTATTATCTTTCTGGCAACACTTTCCGGTATCAATCCTGAATTGTATGAAGCAGCGGACATTGACGGTGCAACACGTATGCAGAAGATACGTTATGTCACACTCCCTGCCTTAGCTAATACAATTGTAACGGTTCTTATACTGAACCTCGCAAAAGTTATGAATATGTTTGAATCCGTATTCGTACTTTATAACAATGCAGTATATGATGTATCAGATGTTATCGCTACATATATCTATCGTCAGTCATTTGCGATTGCCTTACCTAATTATGGATATACCACGGCGGTTGGTCTTTTCAAATCCTTAGTGGGCGGCGCGTTGGTAATTATTTGTAATCAATTAAGTAAGAAAGTACGTGGTCGTGGTATCATTTAGGAGGTAGAGATATGAAATCAAAAAAGAAGATAAAAGTATTTGACGTAGTCAACTATATTGTATTTATAATACTCGGATTGGTTATCCTGGTTCCTATTTGGAAGGTACTGATTGACTCCCTTAATGCGGTAGGTGTATATCAGTTCCGTCTTTGGCCCAGCCAGTTTACTATCGATGGTTACAGGACCATTATCGAGACTAAACTTTTGTATAAGCCGTTTTTGAATTCCGTTATTACAACGATTCTCGGCACTTTTCTTGGTTTGATGCTTTCCACACTTGCCGGTTATGTGCTGGCACAGGAGGAACTGCCGGGTCGTGCATTTCTTGCATACATACTGTTGTTTACCATGATCTTCTCCGGTGGTATGATTCCTGAATACCTGGTAATGAAGAAACTGGGACTTGTAAACAGTATGTGGCTGCTGGTATTTAAGCACGGTGTTAACGTATATAACTTTGTACTTATGAAGAACTTCTTTGAAGGTATTCCGGCCAGTCTTTATGAGGCTGCTAAACTTGATGGATGTTCACCAATGGGAATTTTCTTTAAGATTGTACTTCCGCTTTCAAAAGCAGCTCTTGCATCAATCGGTTTGATGTTTGCGGTTACGGTATGGAATGACTATTCAACAGTTAAGATTTATATAACAGATCCTAATCAGGTTAACTTCCAGTACAAACTGAGAAACATGATTATGGATGGTGATACTCCTACCACTGCGTACAAAGTATCGCAGTCTACACTGTTCAATGCAGGTATTATTGCAGCGATTCTGCCATTTATGGCATTGTATCCGTTCTTACAGAAATATTTCGTAACGGGTGTTAATATCGGAGCAGTTAAGGAGTAATATACTTGGAGGTAGTAATGGCAACGATATATTGGGCCGGTGATTCCACTGTACAGTATAATGGCATAAAGACATATCCTCAAACAGGTATTGGTCAGGTGTTTAACCTGTTTATAAAACCGGAGATAAAGATTTCAAACCATGCCAAGAACGGCAGGAGTACGAAAAGCTTCATAGATGAATCCAGACTGGAGCCTATTTATGATAGTATTACGGAAGGTGATTTCCTTTTTATCCAGTTTGGACACAATGATGAGAAAAAAGATGATCCTGCGAGATATACAGAACCTTTCGGAGAGTTTGTAGAAAACCTTGAGAAGTTCGTAAACGTGGCAAGAAATAAAAAAGCATATCCGGTGATTATAACACCTGTTGAGAGAAGAAACTTTATAGATACGAGTGTGACGACAGAGTTTAATCACGATGAATATGTAAAAGCAATGAAACAGACGGCCGAGAAGCTGGATGTAGCGTTGATTGATTTAAATAGTATGAGTCGTGAAGAACTTAAGAAAAAAGGTGTCGAAGCATCTAAAGACTGGTATATGCATTTACCTGAAGGCGTATATCCATATCATATGGAAGGACTTGCCGATAATACTCATTTAAAGTATGCAGGCGCGGTAGCTTATGCCGGATGCATTGCAAGAGGTCTTAAAGAATTAGGTGGAATCTATGAGGAACTTTTACTTGAAGATTTGATTTAAAGAAATTAAATGGCTTGGGTTATGAATATGACCTAAGCCATTTTTGATATATGGGAGAACTTGGAAAGGAGATAGGTCTATGGAGAGTTTATGGAAAGCGGATTTAGGAGACGGTAATTACAAGAATCCGATATTGTTTGCAGATTATTCGGATCCGGATGTGATAAGGGTGGAAGATACATATTATATGACAGCATCGAGCTTCAATTATGTGCCGGGGCTGCCGATTCTTACATCCGGGGATTTGGTGAACTGGAAGCTGGTTAATTATGCTCTGGATAAGATAAATTATGATAAATATGATATACCGCAGCATGCAAAGGGAGTATGGGCTCCTGCGATTAGATATCATAACGAGCGTTATTATATATATTACGGGATGCCGGATGAAGGGATTTTTATGGTGAGTACCAAGGATGCGCTTGGTAAATGGGATGAACCGGTATTGGTGCTTGAAGGAAAAGGCTTGATTGATCCCTGTCCTTTCTGGGATGATGACGGTAAAGCTTATATAATCCATGGCTATGCCAAAAGTCGTATAGGTTTCAAGAGTTATCTGGGTATTTTTCCTATGTCTTTTGATGGAACCAAGGCTATAGGAGAAGACCATATTCTTTTTGACGGTGTAGAAACCCAGCATACAATTGAGGGACCCAAAGTATATAAGAGAAACGGGTATTACTATATTTTTGCACCGGCAGGAGGTGTGAAGCAGGGCTGGCAGACTGCACTTCGTGCTAAAAATATTTATGGACCCTATGAAGAAAAAGTTGTTATGAAGCAGGGAAATACTCCGATTAACGGACCTCATCAGGGAGGACTGGTTGATACGGTAAACGGTGACGAATGGTTTATTCATTTTCAGGACAGGGGGCTTTATGGGCGTATAGTACATTTGCAGCCTGTGGAATGGGTAAATGACTGGCCGGTTATAGGAATAAATGCCATAGATGGCTGTGGGGAACCTTGTGAAGTTCATACAAAGCCCAATACGGGAATTGTAGAGGGCATCACCTCTTTGGAAGCTTCGGACGATTTTTGTACAGGACTCGGAGACAGTACAGCTGAGGGTGTTGATATTGACGGTAATGGGGCTGGCAATGGCAGGTTGAACCTCATGTGGCAGTGGCTAGGCAATCCCAAAGAGAACTTCTATTCATTGACTGAAAGAGTCAATTTCCTGAGGTTATATGCTTTAAATACATCAGGCAAACCTGAGCCAATCTTATGGGAGAGCGCCAATGTACTGACACAAAAGCTGGTATGTCCTTATTTTAAAGCAACTGTGTCAATGCATATGACACATCTGTCAGAAAATGAGCAGGCCGGAATGGTCATTATGGGAGGGCATTATGCCTATCTGGCAGTCAGAGTCATAGACGGAAAAAAGACACTTGTTTTTGCTATGGCCTATAGTGACGGGGATAATATTAAAGAGAAAGTTACTTCATTAAAAGTGCTGAATGAAGATGATGAAAAGATATATATGACTTTTGTTATGGAAAGTAGTGGTAATGAACCCGAATTTAAAGTATACTATAATTTAGAAGGTAGTGAGGAAATAAATGTTCCTACAAGCTTTATGCCATCCGATCACACCTGGGTCGGGGCTAAGATAGGACTTTTTGCTAATGTGACAGAAGAAAAGGAAAAGGGTGGATATGCCGATTTTGAATATATCCATGTGACTGCCCTATAAGAAAATATCGTATGAACCAATTTGTGAGGCTTTTAAAACCGATTCAAAATCTTGCAGGTTGAGCAAGAATGGGGGATTAACATGAATTTGGAGGAGGCTATTAAAAATCAGAGTTTAGATGATGTAATAGCTGTTGTGGAGCAGGATTTAAATTGTGTTGACGGCACAACTAAGGACGGTATTCCGTTGTTTATGTATGCAGCACAGACCGGAAACTTTCCTATTGTAAAATATATAATTGAGTATACAAGAGCAAGTATGAATACGGTAGATGAAGAGCATAGGAATATACTGCATTATGCTGCAATGTCCGGAAATCCGGAGATTAATCGCTATCTTGTGGAAAAAATCGGTATGGATATAACCTCGGCTGATAAGAATCTGGTGACCCCTTATCAGATTGCCTGGGAAAAGGGTGATAAGGAGCTGCTTGCGTATTATGAGAAATGTGTAGGCGCTGCTTACGAGGATATGTATCACAATCCGATACGTACCGGAATGTTTCCGGACCCTTCGATTGTCAGGGTGGGAGAAGATTATTATATGGTAAATTCGTCTTTCATTTTCTTCCCCTGTATTCCGGTTTCACACTCTAAGGATTTGATCCATTGGGATATTATCGGTTATGCCATTACCAATCCGGAATGGGCTGCTCTGGACGAGCTTGAGGGCGGCAGAGGATACTGGGCGCCGGATATTTCTTATGATAATGGAACTTTTTATATTACGGCCACATACCGTTTGAATGATACGGGAACGGTATATAGAAAACAGATTGTAGTTTCTTCCGATAAACCGGAGGGACCATACTCCAAACCGGCTATAATAGATGTTGACGGCATAGACCCGTCGCTCTTCCATGAGGACGGCAGACATTATATGCTCATAAACAGAGGAGCCAGGATTCTTGAGCTTGACAGTGACTGTAAAAGTAAATTGACCGAACCGGTCATGTTGTATTACGGTGATTACAAACGTGCACCGGAGGGCCCTCATCTGTTGAAAAAAGGTGGATATTATTATCTTTTCCTTGCTGAAGGAGGAACCGGTCAAGGACATAGGATAACAGTGGCAAGAAGCAGGGAACTAATGGGAAATTATGAGCCCTGTCCCTATAATCCGATTATGATACAGAGCGACAATAAAGCAGCGCTTCAGCGTTGCGGACACGGCAAACCGGTATGTACCCAAAACGGTGAATGGTACATGGTATATCTGTGCGGGAGAATGATTGAAGATAAATACAGTATACTGGGACGTGAGACTGCACTTGATCCGATTACCTGGACAAAGGATGAGTGGCCGATTGTGAATAATCTGAACGGTCCAAGTGCATTGCAAATAAGGCCTGATTTACCTAAAACGGCACCGGTGTCACATATGACAGATGTGTCATATAAGGTAAATGAGTTATGTAGTCAAGATAAGGGATTGCAAACGGGATTGACTAATCGAGTCAAAATATTTAATAACGGTATACCTAAAGATTTTGTAACACCAAGACCGCCGGAGAAAGATGGAATAAGCTGTAAAGACGGAAAACTGATATTAAAGGGAAGCTGCTATCCGCTGTCAAGTATGAATGCCAGAAACATCCTGTTAAGAAGACAGAGTGATTTTTGCTTTAAAGCGGAAGCTGAGTTTAAGGTTCCCTTCCTTGAAGACGGACAGGAAGCAGGTATTACCTGCTATTATGATGAAAATACCTGGGTATGTTTCTTTTTCTCAAAAGAGAAGGATACTTATTTCATACAGGTAAAAGAGCATATTTATAAAGAGGATATATGCCATAATAGGGAAGTGGTATGCAATCCGGAAGGAGTAAGTTATATACTGGGAGTTGATACCAAGTATTTGCAGAGAAGCTTTTATTATGGTAAAGTAGGAGGAGAGGTAAAAACAGTAGATGAACTTGCTTCTGTATATTATCTGTGTGATGAAGGTATTGCCGTAGGTAAACGCTTTACGGGAGCTATGGTAGGAATGTACGGATATGCCGGAGAAAAACCTTTATTTATAGAATATGAAGATTTTCGCTATAAAGGGTTATAGAGGTTGTAATAATTTAAATGGCTAAAAATAATAATCGTGAAATTTTATTAAACGGAAGCCTGGTCAAGGCGATAATGATACTTACCGTTCCGGTTGTAATCAACAGCTTTTTACAGACAATGTATAATCTGACCGATACATACTGGCTTGGGAGACTGGGAACGGAAGAACTTGCAGCAATTAACCTTGTAACGCCTATGCAGAATATTGTGTTGAATTTCGGTTCCGGAATTACCGTAGCGGGTTCAGTGCTTATTTCACAGTATCTGGGTGCCAAAAAAGATGATGATGCAAGGAGCATGGCCAATCAGATATTTGCCTGTGCATTGATTTTTTCCCTGATATGCGCCTCCGTATGTGCGCTGGCAACGCCTGCCATTGTAACATGGCTGGGGGCGGAAGGTGAAACCTGGAGCTGTGGTAAAACTTATCTGCAGCTGGTTATTCTGGATATGCCGTTTTTGTATACTGTAAATATTTATGCGGCAATCAACCAGGCCCAGGGAGATACTTTAAGGCCGATGTTTCTTAACCTTGGCGGTATCGTTTTAAATATGATACTAGACCCGCTTCTTATGGTAGTACTCCATATGGGAGTGGCAGGTGCGGCATTGGCCACTGTAGGAGCCAAGGCGGTTCCGGCTGTAATAGCCTTTGTTTTATTGCTTAATAAGGAAAAAGATGTTTACTTAGACTTAAGAAAACTTAAATTTGAAAAAGAAAAGCTTAAAAGTATTCTTGTAGTAGGACTTCCGACCGCAGTCGGCGGCAGCACTATGCAGTTTGGCTTCCTTTTAATGAGCAGGAATGTGCTTAAATACGGCACACAGGCAATGGCAGCCTATGGAATAGGAAATAAGATCAACGGTCTGATTACGCTTCCGTCCAATGGAATAGGTTCGGCAGTTGCAACCATTGTGGGGCAGAATGTAGGTGCCAAACAATATGAAAGAGCTGAAGAGGGATATCATCTCTCTATGCGTATAAGTGTGATTTTTCTGTTTGTGGGTGGTATGATACTTTCAAGGATGCCTATATCGACCGCAATAGTCAAAATATTTTCCGACGATATACAGGTAATAGAAATGGCTGCAGAGTTCTTAAGTATTATGGCATTCTGGTGTTTTGCCAACGGTGTTTATAACTCCAGTATGGGGCTTTTTCAGGGAAGCGGGCACACAGAGGTTACAATGATAATAGATGCCGCAAGGCTGTGGGTATTTAGATTTGCAACCCTTTTTGTCTGTGAAGTATGGCTGCATATGGGAGTGCGCAGCGTATGGTATTCCGTAGTCATCAGTAACGGACTGTCAGCAATAATATTATTTATAGTATATAAAACAGGATATTGGAAAAAGAAACGAATTTAAAATAAAATTTTATAGAATATATAAGAAAAAAATATATAGAAAGGAGCAGTATTAGCAATGAAGACAGAAAACTTTATCGGGCAATATTTGAAGGAGTATCAGAATTACAAGAAATATTGGAATTATGAGGATGGATGCATACTTCTGGGAGCAAAGGAGATGTATGAAGCTACCGGCGATGAAAAGTATTTTACTTTTATCGAAGAGTATCTTAAACCTTTAGTAACTGAAGATGGTACAATAACTAATTATCAGACAGACAAGTTCAGCATCGACAGCATAAACTGCAGTAAGATTTTGTTTTTTATGTATGATAAGACCGGGGATGAAAAGTATCGTAAGGCGATAGATTTTACAATGGATTTCCTGCGCAGACACCCCAGATGTGAGTGCGGCAACTTTATCCATAAGCAGGTTTATCCGAACCAGATATGGCTGGACGGATTATATATGGCACAGCCTTTTTACATGGAATACGAAACAAGATATAATAAAAAGGCTCAATACAAAGATATCGTAAAACAGTATGATAATGTACAAAAATACATATATAACGGAGAAAAGGGTCTTTGCTATCATGCTTATGATGAGGCAAAGGAGCAGTTCTGGGCAGATAAAAAGACAGGCTGTTCACCTAATTTCTGGTTAAGAAGTATGGGCTGGTATCTGATGTCACTTGTGGATGTAATGGATAATATGAGCATTGAGATTTATGAGCAGTACAGAAGGATTCAGGACATATTCAAACTGGTTCACAAGGGCATTATGCAGTATCAGGATAAGGAGAGCAAACTCTTTTATCAGGTAATTGACAGAGGTGATGTAGAGAACAATTATCTCGAAACCTCAGGAAGCTCTATGGTAGCTTATGCCATTATCAAGGCCTGCCGTATGGGAGTACTGTCAAAAGAAAAATATGCAGCTTCCGGCATGGAAATTATGGAGAGTCTTATTGAGAACAAGCTGAAAGAAGAAGACGGAAAACTGCATCTGACAGGTATCTGCGAGGTGGCCGGTTTAGGACCGGACAATAAGCCAGAGAGAGACGGAAGCGTAGAATACTATCTGTCCGAAAAGGTCGTTTCCGATGATGCTAAGGGAGTTGGACCGTTTATGATGGCTTATGGGGAGTATTTAAAGCTTAAAAAGGAATTGGAGGCTTAATAAATTGAGCTGATACGAAATGTCGTAATAAAACATATGAAATACTGTCTTGTTGATGGCGGCAAAGTTCATTGACAAGGCAGTTTTTTTATTCATGACAATAGAAAGTTTACGCAGCGTGTTTTCTATTGTATTAGTTTTAAAAAAGTTGCATGGCAAATAATCCCTTCATATTTTTTCTCTTTTCCTATCATAATATTAGAGCAATCTCTGAAAGTTTGCATATTAACTCATTGGAAAGGGGACGCGACTATGCAAAGCAGCAAACTGGGTGGCAAACGCCTGTTGAAAAAAGAACATATCAAAAAGGAAGCTCTCTACCGGTGGCTCTCACTGTTGCTAAGCATTTGTATGGTGTTCTCCATGTTAGGAGGCAGGATTTCTTTCTCTGTCCTTGCACGAGAGATTGAACAGATAGAGCCGGAGAGCCGGGAAGAAATCGAGCAGACAGAGCCACAGGAGGAAGTCAAGGTCCGGCTGCTGCGGCAGATTAAGGATGAGGGCTGGAACCCCTACAGTGTGGACATGTCTATAGAAGAGTTCTACGCACTGATGGATTTGTTTCAGGAGGGTAGGTTGCCTATGGATGAAGAAGAGCTGGTGGCAGAGTCATCCAACACCGACCCGAATATCGAAGATGGGGAGAGCGGGAATGGCACCGATGAGCTGTATATCCCCAGTACTATGTTCCTGTTCAGTGGTCTGAATACGGAAAGCATGCCGGGCAGGGACTCCGCAGGTTATAACTGGGGCAAACCGTTGGAATATCATAATGATGCAGGTGATGAAAATTACCCTGCCGGTCTAAACTCCTATGACAATAACTACACCCGCCCTCCGGAGGGCTGGCGCGGCGTAGAGATAAAAGATAATATGCAGGCTTATGTCATCGTACCGGGCATCAACAAAAATGATCATAATATTTCCGGCGATGTGGACCAGAAGCTGTTTCTTCAATACAACGGTTACTATGTCCGCCGGGTCACTGCCCAGAATAACGATGTCACTATCCTGGGAGCCATAAAGCTGCAGGAGCAGAATACCTATCTCTATTATTACATCAACAATGAAAAACAGAGCACCGAGGTCAGTGTTACCACCTTGCCTGAGGGTCAGAAGTTCATCATCCAGTACTACGTAAACGATTACAGCATCGAATATCAGGTGAAGATGAACGATGTCAACGGCGAAGATGTCACCCCTAAATGGGTAGATAATATCTTTGGCACGGACCGGACCACCAAGACCAATCTGGGTGCATATGCCTTCACCGCACAGGCGCCTGATGGCTACACACTTTCTTTCTATCTGGTAAAGAAGAATTCAGATGGCAGCTGGAGTAAGCCGAAGCTGCAGTTGGGAACGAAGGAAGAAAGGGAGAAGGACAGCGAAGGTTTGTACACAGGCGTCAACGGTGGCTGGGCTCTGGGTGAGGAGCCGGTGTATGATAAAATATTACCAGGCAATGATTACTCGGTGCTGGTGAATACCGATAAAGGCCCCGGAACCTTGATGACGAGTGGTACCTTCTACAATAATCAGGTGGATGAAGACCGCCGCATCATCGCCGTACTTAGGCCAAAGTCCAAGCCGGTGTTTGCAGTTAGGCCTGTTCAGGAAGGGTTAACGGGTGTGAAAGGCCGTGGAACTGCAGCGGCGGAGGGGTATGACTGGGAAGCAGACTATGAATATGCCATTGGTAAGAGAAAAAAAGACCCATATCCCAAGCGCCCCGCTTCCTATCCTAATCTGGGAGATCCTGCAAGCCCAAACTGGGACTGGGGCAACAGCAATTCGGTGGAGATGAAGAAGGAAGCTGACGGCACTTATTCTTATTCCTGGATTTTTCAGACTAATACCCCGCAAGTAAGCTATTTCATGGATGCGTTGGAAGTTAACGGTGTGGGTATTACGGTTCCCTTTTACCCGCACTATTTATGGGACAATAAGAGTGGAGAGAGTATAGGCTCAGAGGGCGGAATGGATGCATGGTATGCAGAGACCACACTGCCCGACGGTGCAGTAGTCAGGGTGGAATATCTGCTCGTCTTTGGCAACGCTCAGCGTCATTACCGTATTATCGTCACCAACGCCCGGGCCAATGTCTCTATCACCGGTATGAACCTGAATATGTACATTACCGGCGCACCGGAGTTTTCCGTATACCATTTGGAAGGTGTTACCGGCGTCACCGTGGAGGACAGCAACGCCCATGTGGAGGCAATACAATATTACGATAAAGGTGATACAGCAAAAGGTAAGAAAACTGGCTGGAGCGAAGATAGGCAGAAAGCAAATGTTGTCATCGACTCTATTGATTACAAGACAGGCGATACGAACAACGGCGGCGCAAACATCCGCTTTAAGCTGGCTAATGGGTACGATAGTCCCTACTATCTCTATGAGAGTGCCCGTGACGGCGTGATATATGGCAGGGACCACAGTCTCCAGGCCTCGGCCATGCGAGATGAGACCGGACATGTTGACCGAGAGAGTCAAAATGCGGTGGTGCCCTATGTGTCCGACGGAACTAAGCCCTGGATGAGGTATGATGGGGATACACCAATACCGGTTACTAAGAAGGGCGAGTTGCTGTACGATGAGGACGGAAACCCGTTTACCGACTGGAGCAAGATCAGGATTGGGGAAGATGATGAAGAGCAAGTCCTTATCCCCAGGTTGTATGCAACCCCCGGGCCTCATAATCCGGAGGATTCAACAGATCTGCCGCTAACGAAAGAGGAAGTCATAGCCGATAAGGGCGAAAAGGTGTTCAACTTCGGTGAGGATATAAATGTCAATCTGAAGTCCAGGTATATTTACGAGGGTGCCGACGGTTGGTACTACATCCGGCTTACCGGACAGGGGCGGTGGATTAATGATGATATATATGTTGATCCCAGCAGCAGCGGAAATCCCTACAAGATTGCCCTGTTGACCATCGTGGCCCGTCCGAAGCGATATGTCGTGCGGTATATGCCAAACACCCTGGAGGGGATTGAGGACGCAGAAGGTAACGTTATCGTTGATGAACGTCTCCCGGGGAATATGCCGGTGATTAATCATTACGCTTCCTGTCCGAAATTCTTCCGGGAGGATGATCCTGAGAAACCGGAGGAGCAATTCGATGACAACTCAGGCGCTTTCTACGACGTGGATGTCAATACCATCGCCGTGCTCAGACGAGACAAGCCTACGGACCCTAAAAGCTATTACAAATTTGTTGACTGGGTACTGGTGGATGAAGACTACCAACCGGTCCGTCGGCATGTAATCGGCCCGGATGGCTATTGGCTTAAAGTTAACGGTGAGTATGTTATGGAGGAGGTTCACTTCACCAGTGGCTCCATCGATATTAAGGACATCTCTGTGTTCGGCATTCTGAACGACGATATGGGCGCCATTGATATGGACATATATGTCCTGCTGCTGATGCCCACCTGGGATAAAATTGAAAAGCCATTCCATTACACGGTGGCCTTGAACTGGGTGGATGCCTCAGGTGGGCTGCACGATAAATACTTCCATGGATATTGGTCAGATGTTCAGACTTATTATGAATTAGATGAGAAGGGACTGACCGTCAAGGTACTCACGGAGTCCGAACCCTTTAAGAAGTGGCTTGACCGGCACCCGGGCTACACCTTCTGGGATGCCGTCAACAATGCAACAGATGGTGTGTACTATAATGAGAGCGATTCCGCGCATGAAGACAGGGAATCTGATGCATATATGAATCTCACGGACGACGAAAAGAGCGAGGAGGAAAAAATCCGGGACGCCCTGGATGCCTATTTCCCTGAAATAAAAAATGAAAAGACAAGGCAGAAAAAGTATGATGCCGTCCTGAAATCACTGCTCAATAAGGATAAAGGGGGCAGTTCGGAGGTCGACGACTTCAACCGCAATGGTGACTACACCTTCACGGTCTGGGAGGACAAAGGCGTCATCGCCATTTGGATGTACGAGAGCGACCCTCAGCAGATTTCAGCCGGTAACGGAAACAGTGGAACCGAGCCGGGCAATTCGGAGATTTTTGCTCCCTCTTCAGAGGATAATCTGACGAACACACCAACGACATCGGACGCTGCCGGTCTGCCTCAGACGGGTCAGCTCTGGTGGCCGGTGCCGCTGCTTGTGGCTGTGGGAGGAGCCTTGCTTATGACCGGAGCATCGCTGTTTATCCGAAAAAAGGAATCCGAGGAGTTCGATGAACCTTATGATTAAGCGACATTGTGGTATGGTGTTGATGAACATTGGCATATTGGCTGTGGCGGCGGGAATTGGTCTGAGCGGCTATAATCTGTGGGATAACTACCGGGTTGGCATTCAGGCCTACACCGTACTGGATGCCATTGTCCGGCAGCAGGAAGAGGTGGAGGAAACGGGCACAAACGAGACTGCGTCCGGGCTTCCACCGGATCCTGGCCGGGAACTGCCGATACTGGAGGTGGACGGATACCGATATATAGGAACTGTCTCCATACCGGTAATCGATGTGGAGCAGCCGGTGCAGGAGGACTGGAGCCTTGCGCTGTTGAAAGCATCACCCTGTCGGTACATGGGCTCGCCGTATCAGGGAGATTTGATAATCTGCGCCCACAATTATGCCACACACTTCGGACGGTTGAAAAATCTGTCGCCCGGAGATGAAGTGATCTTCACTGATGCAGAGGGGAATGAGTTTCGCTATACCGTTGTGGAACTGGAGAGCCTTGCAGGTACAGCGGTGGAAGAGATGAAGAGCGGGGAATGGGATCTGACGCTCTTCACCTGTACAATGGGAGGTCAGGCGCGGGTCACGGTGCGTTGTGATCTGCTTGAAAACGATGGGGCATAGCATCGGAAAAATAAATAGTGGCATAACAAGCGGTAGGACATTACAGTTTTACCGCTATTTTTATGCCAAAAGCCGGCTTACTATTTGTACAATCCGCCCCCTCTATGCCCCAGCTACAAAAAATTTAAAATTTTTTGAAGATAATCACGCTGATTTTCCGTTATAATAAATAGGAGTGTATCAATAAACGCTAAATTGCAGAAGACACTGTTATGCGCATCAAGTAAGGCACACAGAGAGGGGGTGGGCGTATACGCAGGGAAGAACAGTTGACCGAGTTGATTGATTCTTACCAGAATCTTGTGTTTTCCATCTGTTATAAAATGACTGCCGACTATTTTGCGGCTGAAGACCTTGCACAGGACACCTTTCTATCTGCATATGAGCATTTGAAAACTTTTGACGGCACGAATCCCAAGGCCTGGATTTGCAGGATTGCCACCAATAAATGTCTCGATTATATGTCGAATTCCGGGCGACGTAGCATTCCTACCGAGGACGTTTATCTGGGAAATGATATGCGTGCGGCGCCGATTGCGGATACGCCTGAGAACGTCTATATGGAGAATGAGATAAAGGAGATGCTCTTAATACATTGTCAGAAATTAAAGCCGCCCTATAACGAGATTGCAAAGGCATATTATTATGACGAAATGGATGCAAAGGAGATTGCCG
Source organism: Lachnospiraceae bacterium (assembly GCA_022510545.1). Lineage (GTDB taxonomy): Bacteria > Bacillota > Clostridia > Lachnospirales > Lachnospiraceae > UBA3282. The sequence goes on from JAFLTG010000001.1 coordinate 41,916, forward strand.
CAATCAGAGGGCAGAAACTCAAAACAATACAGACGCAGATATACAGGGCGAGGAGTATGCTAAGAAAAATATACAGAAAGGAGAACATCGCATGAAGAATATCAATGATGACTATCTTACCGATGAGGCTTTGGAAGAGCTTATTGCTTCGGTTGAATCAGAGCCGCTATTGCATCCGCCCAAGGGTTTTGGGGACGAGATAATATATCATATACGCCAAAAAAGAAAGTATAAAAAGAATCTGCAGTTGTTTTCCTACAGTATGAAAGTGATTGCAGCAACTGCGGCGTCGCTGGCGATAGTACTTGCAGTGCCGGATAATATCAGCAGAGAGGAAGGTCCGATGACCGGAATCATATCACAGTTGCAGGACGGTATAGAGAATAGTCAGATGAACAAGGCAGAGGATCAGGATAACATAATGAAGAATCAGGCAGACGGAACAAACGATCATAAACAGTTCGGTCAGGAAAGAAAAAAATCATATGATGAGAGATTTACCTATAAACTCAATAAACATATGGACGAATATGTCAGTATAGTAAACGGAAAATTGAATGAATTAGTACGAATGGAGGTAAAGTTTAATGAGAAAGAAGAAGAATAGATTTTTATTATTTTGCTTTTCATTTTTGCCGGGAGCAGGAGAGTTATATCTGGGATTTATGAATATGGGGCTCAGCCTGATTTTGACATTTTCACTGTTATGGGTGGTTGTTGGTGTTACAAGCATTGGAATACTTTCATTTTTACCAATGGTACTTTGGGTATACAGTTTCTTCCATGCTAATAATTTAGGCGCCTTGAGCGATGAAGAATTTTACAGAATAGAAGATACTTATCTGTTTGGTTTGGACCACAAGGAAATGGAGTCTCTTAAAAAATCTTTATCCGGACGTTACAGAAAAGTCGCTGCAATAATTTTGATACTGTTGGGAATTTCAATGTTATGGGATGTAACAACAGACTATATATACGATATGGTAGGTCCTGATTTCTATTATGCGTATGTTGCCCGTTATGTAAATGCTATCAGCTCAGATCTGCCACAGCTTATTATAAGTATAGTTATTATCTGGTGCGGGGTTAAGCTTATACGGGGTAAGAAGATTGAGCTGGATAACATAGAGGAAAGTACAGAGAAAAATGCGCATAACGGCATGTATCAGAACGTAAGTCCGAATATGAACCAAACCGGAAATCCGAATATGAATCAAGATATGAACCATGATTCTCAGCAGGGAGGGGGTCAGCAATAGCATGGAAAGGATGATGAATCAATCAAACAGTTTTGACCAAACTGGTCAAAGTAATAAGGAGGCATACCATACACGCAGAGTAGGCTCATTTACATGTGGCCTGATGCTGGTATTGTACGGAATATTATTTATGGTTCATATCATACAGCCGAAATTAAACTATAATCTGATTTTTGAATTGTGGCCGCTCATACTGGTCTTCCTCGGAGTGGAGATTCTTATAAGCTGTACCGGAAGGAATCAGGAAAAAAAGAAATATGTCTATGACTTTGGGGCAGTATTCCTTATATTTATAGTTGCATTCTTTGCGATGGTAATGTCGGTTGTTAGCTATTATAACGAATATTATGACAGAGTTTACAGCGCTGATGCGGACAGTGAAGGTAATGCAGGTTATGCTCAGACCGTCAGCGGTTCAAAGGACTTTGCCGCAAAAGATATAAATTCAATAAACCTGAGTAACGAATTCTGGGATATAAAGGTTATGCCTTCAGAAGATAGTGATATTCATGTCAGTTATAACGGAACGATGCGTGGCGGTGAAGACACAGTTAGACTTAATCAGGTACAGGACAGTATTGTTATGGAAATAAGGGAAGTTCCATATACTGTAAATATTCCGTTCTGGCATAGTGTGAATTATGGAAGGATTGGCGGAGAGGCAGTACTTTATCTTCCGGAGAATGATACCATAGTCCTGAATCTTAACAATGAATCCGGAGATATGCTGCTTAAGGATGTTTCCTGTAAAACTTTTGTGCTTGATAATGAATATGGCAATGTAAACCTTGAGAATGTTGTCTGTGCAGCAGATTTTTCGTATGAAAATAATTCCGGGAATATCCGGATTCAGAATATTTCCTGCGAGGGGCTTAAATTAAATAATGATTATGGAAATGCAAATCTTAACAATATTTACTGTAAAGGTTTTGATTTTAATAACGATTCCGGGAATATTAAGATTGAAAACAGTTCCTGCGGGGACTTTGATTTAAATAATGGATATGGTGACCTTAAGTTTAACAATACTTCATTTGGGACTTTTGTATTAAATAATGATGCCGGACGTATTGATTCGAAGAATATAACAGTCAAAGATGCTGATATTAAAACAAATTCAGGAAATATAGAAATAGTGGAAAGTAGTGTAGACGTCGCCAGAATAGATACAGATTCCGCATCTATGACATTTGACGGGGTTTTGGCAGGTTCCCTGAATATCAAATCAGCATATGGCAATGTAAATTTAAAGGACATCGACGTAAAGACAGAGACAACCATATCCAGCGACTCAGGAAATGTCAATGTCCGGTATAAAGATAAGCCGGATGACATATCTTTTGATATAAGAAGCGAATATGGCAATATAAGACTCGGCCTGCAGAACGTACAATATGAACATAACTCGGATACTGAAAAAAGAGGAATTATCGGAAACGGAACATATAATATACGGGTTGAGACTGACAGCAGTAATATTACGCTGGAGTAGAATATAAGCTGTATATTACTTTTTATAACTCCTCATATTCGATTTCACATTTATAAAGAAATTTCCTGACGGCATCATCCCATAAACCGTCCACACTTTTATCCATAACGAAGGAGTGGAAAGCGGTACCTGTAATAAGGGTAAGGGAGGTGCCGTCATATTTAATTGTAAAAACCAGAGCTTTAAGCTGTTCAAAAGTGACATCTGTGTCACCTTTTTCTAAAATATTATGTACCTGTTCAGGAATCAGATGAAGGATAAATTTGAAAGCACAGGGTGTCTTAGTCCCTTTAATCAAAGAATAGCAAATAGGACGCACCTGTTTCCAAGTGCTGAAATCATAGGGTCTAAGCTCCTTATCCTCCCATTCCTCTGTGCTGTAAAAATCCCTATTCTGATGACCGTCTATAATAAAGGTGTTATATGTACTTATAGAGGCCTCTTCCAGCATAAAAACATCAAAGGCCTCCGATGCCAGCAGTTTGCCCATAAATTGTTTAATATTCTTTATTTTTAATGCTATCATTATTTTGCTCCTCTATAAATTAAATTCTATTAAAATATAACTATCAAATAAATTCTGTAAATTAAATTTTATTAAAATAATACTATCAATTAAATAATATTAATTCAATATAAAACTATTGTAAGTTATTAATAATCAACTGATTTTTCATAAAAGTGGAAAATACTATTTACAATAAAACATAACCGTGTTATTATAAGTAGTAATTAAAACTACATGGAATAGTTGTGAGGATCTTATGAAATACAAAATAGTAGTAGACAGTTGTTGTGAAGTACCGGAAATATACAGTAATGATGAGCGTTTTGAAATAGTTCCTCTATCCTTAGAGGTAGGAGATTACTGTATTATGGATGATGACAATTTTGACCAGGCGGAATTTCTGGCGCAGGTTGCATCCTGCCCTAAGTGTCCCAAATCTGCCTGTCCCTCCCCTGAAAAGTATGTGGAAGCATATAAAACAGAAGCAGAGAATGTTTTTGTTATTACCCTATCGTCACATCTCAGCGGAAGTTATAACAGCGCAGTGCTGGGTAAAAATCTGTATCATGAGCAGTATGGAGAAAAGAATATTTATGTTCTGGATTCCGAAAGTGCCGCCAGCGGTGAGACACAGTATCTGTATAAGATAGTTGAATTACAGGAGAAAGGACTTTCTTTTGAAGATACGATTAAGGGAGTGGAAGCCTTTCGTGATGAGATGAAGACTTACTTCATTCTGGATAATCTTGAGACTCTGCGCAAGAACGGCAGGATGAGCGGGGTAAAAGCTATGGTTGTATCCACTCTGAACATTAAACCTATTATGTGTGGAAACCATGGTGTCATAGAGCAGAAGAGTCAGGCTATAGGAATGAAGAAAGCAATAAGCAAGCTGGCTGATATTATGAATACGGAAGTGCCGGACATAGAGAACAGGATCCTTATGATATCTCAGTGTAACTGCCCTGACAGAGCCGAATATATGAAAAATGAACTTTTGGCAAGGACCAAGGTCAAAGACGTAGTGATAATGGATACCAGAGGGGTAAGCAGTATGTATGCCAATGACGGTGGCATAGTTGTTACGATATAATAGGTTTTATAAATAGCATTGTCTAAAATAAGTGCAAAAATGTGCGGATTAAAGTATTTTGAATTGAATTGGAGAATAAATAAGTATTATAATCACAGCAAGTTGTATGAGTAAAATTGCTGGCATCCCATAGAGGAAGTACCAATGTCGCGTTTTATGGCGGAAGAGATGCATTGCTATCGTAGTGCCAAGACTTCCGCCGATTAACGCAACAACAAAGAGCGTGGATTCAGGAATCCTCCATGCTCTTTTTTTTGCTTTATATTTGTCAATGCCCATTAAGGCAAAGCCAACCAGATTAATTATTATCAAATATGTAACAATATATGAGATAACATCCATATTTTATTTACCTTCAACCTCGTTCATCTTCATTGCCCTTACCTTACTTGCAAGACCGAAGAGGTTGATAAAGCCTTCAGCGTCATGGTGGTCATACATATCACCTGTTGTAAATGAGGCAATACTCTCATTATAGAGAGAATATGGTGAAGTAGTGCCTGCTTTAATGATGTTGCCTTTATAAAGCTTGAATTTTACTTCTCCGGTCACATATTGCTGTGTAGACTCTATGAAAGCCTGAAGAGCTTCACGCAGCGGAGTGAACCATTTGCCTTCATACACAACCTGGGCAAACTTATTGCCTAAATCTGCCTTGAGTGCATAGGTGTCACGGTCAAGAATCAATTCTTCAAGCTGCTGATGTGCTTCATAAAGTATGGTTCCGCCGGGAGTTTCATATACACCGCGGGATTTCATACCAACTACCCGGTTTTCTACTATATCAACAATACCGATACCGTGCTTACCGCCAAGTTCGTTTAAAACGGAAATAATATCGGCTACTTTCATCTTCTTGCCGTTAACAGAGGTGGGAATGCCTTTTTCAAAGGTCATTGTAACATATTCACCCTCTTCAGGAGCTTTCTCTGGAGTAACACCAAGTACTAAAAGATGCTCATAGTTTGGCTCATTGGAAGGGTCCTCCAGTTCAAGACCCTCATGGCTGATGTGCCATAGATTACGGTCACGGCTGTAACTGCTGTCTGCCGAGAATGGCAGGTTGATGCCATGACTACGGCAGTATTCAATTTCATCTTCACGGGAACTCATATTCCACTTTTCATTTCTCCAGGCTGCAATAATCTTTAAATCAGGAGCAAGAGCTTTGATTCCAAGTTCAAAACGTATCTGGTCGTTTCCTTTACCGGTTGCGCCATGGCAGATTGCCGTTGCGCCTTCCTTGCGTGCGATTTCAACGAGTTTCTTGGCGATTACAGGTCGTGCCATAGAAGTACCGAGCAGATATTTATTTTCATAAACTGCATGCGCCTGTACACAGGGTATTATGAAATCGTTACAAAATTCATCTGTCAGATCTTCTATGTACAATTTGGAAGCGCCGCTTGAAAGCGCTCTTTCCTCAAGACCGTCCAGTTCCTCAGCCTGCCCGCAGTTTCCGCAGACACAGATTACATCATAATCAAAATTTTCTTTTAACCAGGGTATGATAGCTGTTGTATCAAGACCTCCGGAATAAGCAAGAACTACTTTTTCTTTCATAATAACTCCTCCGTTATGATATTTCTTTTAATATTAATCTTAATTAAATATACAACAATATTTCAGATAACTCAATTATTTTTCTGCCTTATTTATATTTTATTTTTTAGCGGTTTTGCGAAGTTTTCTTTCGTTGACGATAATAAAAACAATAAATATCAGTATTCCACACAATGATGTATATATTCCTGCCTTAAGATACGGCGTGCTGTATACGAGTTGTATGTCATGTGTTCCGGCATCTAAGTCTAAGGCCATATACATTGTATTTGCCTGATAAAGTTTGGTTTTCTGACCATCCACATAGGCACTCCAACCGATGGAATGTGGAATGGAGAAACATAAAAGAGCAGGTTTGTCCAAGGTAATATTACCGGTAACGCTGTCCGTGCCGATTTCCATATTCTGCAGAGTGCTTTCCTTCAAGCCGGAAATTTGGTTAACATAATTATCCATTGGCTGGCAGATGATTTTTATTGAATCAAAGGAGTATACTCCACGCAGATAGAAGGAAACATTTATGGAAGTGAGAGGTTCTTCACCGGACACGAAAACTGCGGCAAAATCATGCCTGCCTCCATAAAAATCAAAATTACTTGTAGAGTAATGCAAAGTTTTAGATTCATTGTTTGAAGTTGTCATATTTAATGTGCTTTTTGCATGTTCAAAATCAGACCAGTATATTTTATCTTTTTTAACTCTCATTTGAGCATTGTATTCATTTATATCCCATCTGGACTCATTATATAAATCCAAGGGATCCAATTCGGGGTCACCGTAATATAAATCATATATTGAACTTTCTTTAAAATCCAGCCCTTCATAACATATATATATTTCGCTGTTGGGTACGGCATCAAATGAAAAGGTAGCGGTCACATTTTCCTCGGTGGTAACAAAGGCATTGTCCCGGAGGGTTATATTATCGCTGTTTAGTGTAACTGTATAAGGAAGTTCATAACTGCTAAACTCAGGTTCTGTTTTTTTTGTAAATGCAGTATCCTCTGATAAAACGGCAGCCTGCAGCATAGCTTCTTCTTTTTCGGCAGGAGAGAGTTCATCCCAGGCATCCTGCGTCATGTAACCACTATAGGTATACGCAAGAGGAAGTGCATATTCATTCCGGTAGACTTTGTATGAAGCCTGGTTTTCGGCGATATCGACATTGGTGAAACCATATGGAGCCGGAGCCTGATCGCTCTGCGGAATAACAAAATATAATACCGATGCAAGGGTCGTAAGTCCTGCTCTGTCATCGTAATTGGAAGGGTCAAAAGAACGATTTTCCAAAACATCAACACTGCTTCTGTATTCTGCAATCCTGGGATTGGACAATGACCAATAGTATTCGGTAGAGGATATTCCGGCGATTATGTTGGCATTCTTGGTAAGAGAACGCCCCGAAAAGCGATAATATTCATCTACGCCCTGTATAGCAGCGGCTTCCGCTACTGCGGCAGTTTCATTTTGCCTTAATACGAGCTGTTTTACCTCCATAAAAGGTGTGGCATCGCCATTATCAAAAAATGAATAGCCCCATCTGTCATTTACAACTACGCTTGCTATTACAATTAGCAAAGTGAGCTGTTGTTTTCTTTTATCACTTATTACGCTTCCTTTATCGTAAAGCGGAATCAGGATAAGCAGCGAAATAAAACCGATTATAATTGAGCTAAATGATTGCGCGGACTGGGAGTTTTCAAATAGCATACATATGATAAAGTATACTGTCATGCATTTAAAAAGGAAAAAACTCTCTTTAACATTCAGATTCATCAGAGATGGCCAAAGCATTGTCAATATATATGCACAAAGCATTGAAAGTGCCCAGACCCATCTGTTTGCTGCATACGTAAAACCGTTAAAAACCTGACCTAATACCGGGAATGACATAATGATGACACAGACTATAAAAAGACTTTTAGTCAATTGATATTGCTTTTTTCTGTAAAACATCAAAAATATGGCTAGCAGGGCAGGAGCGGCAAGCGCTATACACAAATAATATCTTTTGCCCGATGAAATAAAAATCTGCAAAAGATTGCTGTAATATGAAAGTGGATATAATAAATTGATGTTATAACTTTCAGATACACGGCTATTGTCTAAAAATGCCTGCAAAAGCGGAAAAACTATAACGGCTGCCAATATGACTCCCAAAACGGAAGCTGCTCCTATGCGTACAATAAGTAAAGCTGCTTCCTTAATATTCTTATGATACAAAATCACCGTTCTTATAATGACATAAATGACTACCGTAAGTACCAGCATATAAAAAAAGTAAAAATTATTTATTGCAGAGAGCGCAACCGCAATTATAAACAGATATGGTCGTTTTTTGTTAATTATTTTCTCAATTCCCATTATCAAAAGCGGCAGAAATATCATAGGACTTAAAAAAAACGGATGTGTTTTGCCAAAAAGTCCCCAACCGCAAAAAACATATGCCATAGAACCGGCAAGAACCGCATAAAAGTTCTTTTTGCCTGTTTCAAAACAAAGAAGTGAGAATGTAATACCGGCAACAAACATACGAAATATAACACCGAAATTATAAAAATAATACATGTTTTCTTCTGTGAAAAATATTGAAAATACGGAAAGCGGGTCTCCGATTGTATAGTAATGCAGATTGGTAAGAATATCGCCGCCCTGGCCGATGGTGAAATCCCAGTTCGGTATTATGAGTTCATGCCGGACAAGGAGATTTTTGATGATTGAGCGTAAATATTTGGAATAGTAGATTAAGGCTTTATAGTGCTGCTGCCATCCGTCTTCCCTCCATATGAATGTCCGGTGGGCATGTATGAACCAGAAATAGATAATATAGGCAGTGATAGAAAAACAGCATGTGTACACAAGAAAATATTTTTTGCGTTCGCTTAAGTTTATCTTAAATTTTGGTAAATTCATTATATTTCTCCCTTGTTTATCCTAACGATTTTAGCTTTTACAATATAAGGAAAATTATCCAATTTTAGCAAATTATTTTATTACAATTCTATCATGACGTTTTTGTAAAGACAATGATTTTTCATAAAAGTATGGGGTGTACTATACGGGAATAGTGTGATAAAATATAGGATGTTGTTAGGGGGAAGTCCATCCGGGACTAATTAAAAAGATATTTGGAGAAGCATCATGAAATATTTAACACCGGTGACAACCAGACCCTCTCCGGAAGGAAGGCTGGAGAAAGAGATGGCGGTGTATGATTTACTGGAACAACTGGATATTCCTTATGAGAGACTTGACCATGAGGTGACTGCAACTGTTGAGGCCTGCCACGATGTGGACAAGCTGCTTGGTATACATATATGTAAGAATCTTTTTTTATGCAATTCTCAGAGAACAGCATTCTATTTGTTGATGATGCCGGGAGAGAAGAAGTTTGTAACAAAGGATATATCAAAGCAGATAGGAAGTGCAAGACTCTCATTTGCTGAGGCGGAGTATATGGAACAGTTATTGAATATTACACCGGGTTCTGTAAGCATTATGGGCCTGATGAACGATAAAGAACATAAAGTACAGCTTTTAATAGACAGCGACATCTTAAAAGATGAATACATAGGCTGTCATCCTTGCATCAATACGTCCAGTCTGAAATTGAAAACAAGTGATATACTGGAAAAATTTCTGCCTTACACAGGACACACCTATACGGAGGTTAACATAACATGATTCGAACTATGACAATAGATGACTATGATGAAGTCCGCGCCCTTTGGCTTTCAATCAAGGGTTTCGGAATCCGCAGCGTTGATGATTCCAGGGCCGGTGTGGAGGCATTTATTAAGAGAAATCCCACAACCAGCGTTGTTGCTATTGAGGATAATAAAATAGTGGGTGCTATTTTATGCGGACATGACGGACGAAGAGGCTGTCTTTATCATGTTTGTGTTGCGGAAGAGTACAGGATGCGCGGTATCGGTAAATCTATGGTTGTTTTTTGTATGAACGCACTTAAAGAAGAGCATATAAATAAAGTATCTCTTATAGCTTTTACCAAAAATGACGTTGGAAACGCATTTTGGAAACAAATAGGCTGGACAAAACGTGAGGATTTGAATTATTATGATTTTACACTTAATGAGGATAATATCACAGCATTCAACAGGGAATGAAGAATGTAGCGATTCTTTCGGGGTATTGATAAAGTGTTTTATAAAGGAGTATATATATGAAAGTAATAGACGGCGGCATCACTGCGGCTAAGGGATTTGAGGCAGCCGGAGTGGAGGCAGGAATTAAATATCAGGGCAGGAAGGATATGGCTCTTATATATAGTAGAAAACCCTGCAGGGCAGCAGGTGTTTTTACAAGCAATGTAGTTAAGGCGGCACCGGTTCTGTGGGACAAAGAGGTTGTGGCCCATTCTCCTTATGCGCAGGCGGTTGTGATAAATGCGGGCATAGCCAACGCCTGTACAGGTAAACAGGGCTATGAGTGCTGCAGCAAGACAGCGCAGGCGGCGGCGGAGCATTTGCAGATTCCGGCGGATTCGGTGCTGGTGGCTTCAACCGGCGTTATCGGTATGCAGCTTCCGCAGGATAAGCTGAATGCAGGCGTGAAGAAGTTAGTGGAAGCTAAGGCAGATACAATAGAAGCAGGTCAGATTGCGGCAGAAGCAATTATGACAACGGATACGGTTTTCAAGCAGGCAGCAGTCACTTTTGAAATAGGTGGTAAGACCGTCACGCTTGGCGGAATGTGCAAGGGCTCGGGAATGATACACCCTAACATGTGTACGATGTTGTGTTTCCTTACATCAGATATTGCCATTTCCAAGGAACTTATGCAGGAAGCGCTTAGTGAGAATGTAGTCGATACTTTTAATATGGTTTCAATTGACGGTGATACTTCTACGAATGACACACTTGTTGTGCTGGCCAACGGTATGGCTGAAAATCCTGAAATAACTTCTAAGAATGAGGATTATGATAAATTTGTTGAAGCACTCAATTATATCAATACAACGCTGGCAAAGAAAATGGCGGGAGACGGAGAAGGCGCAACCGCGCTGTTTGAAACTAAGGTAATAAATGCTGCAACCAAGGAAGATGCGAGACGCCTTAGTAAGTCGGTAATATGTTCAAGTCTTACCAAAGCGGCTATTTTTGGACATGATGCCAACTGTGGAAGGATACTTTGTGCCCTTGGGTATTCCGGTGTTGACTTTGACCCGGAAAAAATCGAGCTGCGTCTGGAAAATAAGGATAAAAGCATCCTTATATATAAAGATGGCGTAATGACTGATTATGATGAAGAGGAGGCTTCACAGATTCTTGCCTCAGAAGAAGTCAGAGCACTTGTAGATATGAAGATGGGAACCGCACAGGCCTGCGCATGGGGCTGTGATCTTACGTATGATTACGTAAAGATCAATGCGGATTATAGAAGCTAAGTTATTCAATATGTACGAACTTAGGCAGCATTTCTAAGTTTTGGTTATTGATACAATATACAATTAGTCAGGAAAGGTAATAAATAAAATGGAACAGAAAGAAATGAGCCGCATTCTGGAAAAGGCAGAGATTTTGGTCGAGGCACTTCCTTATATACAGAAGTTTAACCGTAAGATTATAGTGGTAAAATACGGCGGCAGTGCCATGAGCAATGAAGAACTGCAGAAAAATGTCATAAAGGATGTTACTTTGCTTAAGCTGGTAGGGTTTAAGCCTATTATAGTACATGGCGGCGGTAAGGAAATCAGCAGCTGGCTGGGGAAGGTCGGTAAAGAAAGCGAGTTTGTAAACGGTCTGCGTGTGACCGATGCAGAGACTATGGAAATTGCGGAAATGGTATTGAATAAGGTAAATAAAAGTCTTGTAAGCATGGTGCAGGAGCTGGGAGTTAAGGCCGTAGGCATAAGTGGTAAGGACGGAGGGCTTCTTAGATGCGATAAAAAGTATGTTGACGGTAAAGATATCGGCTTTGTCGGTGATATCAGAAAAGTGAAACCCAAGCTGCTTTATGATCTGTTGGAGAAAGATTTTCTTCCTATTGTGGCACCAATCGGTTTAGGTGATAATTTTGATTCCTATAATATCAATGCAGATGACGCTGCCTGTGCCATTGCCAAGGCGGTATCTGCCGAAAAACTGGCATTCCTTACCGATATAGAGGGATTATATAGAGATATTAACGATAAATCGAGCTTTATTTCACGACTTACCGCAACACAGGCTGAGGAGCTTGTGAACAGTGGTTATATAGGAGGCGGTATGCTGCCTAAACTTATGAACTGTGTGGATGCGATAAGAGAGGGTGTAAACAGGGTGCATATCCTGGACGGAAGGATACCTCATTGTCTGCTTCTTGAGATTTTCACCAATCATGGTGTAGGTACGGCGATTATCGAAGATAATGAGAAGATGCTCTGACTATGATGAATGTTCCGATTGAGAAAGAATGGGAGATTAATATGAAAATGCAGAACTATATAAACGAGGCTGAAGAGGCGCTTTTGCATACCTATAACCGTTATCAGGTGGTTTTCGATAAGGGTGAGGGTGTGTATTTGTATGATATAGAGGGCAAAAAATATCTGGACTTCGTATCCGGGATTGCGGTGTTTGCGCTTGGATATCAGAATAAGGAGTATAATGATGCGCTGAAGGCTCAGATTGATAAACTTATACACACATCCAATTACTATTACAATGTACCGGCAATTGAGGCGGCTAAGAAGTTAAAGCAGATTTCCGGAATGGACAGGGTATTTTTTACAAACAGCGGAGCCGAAGCGATTGAAGGTGCGATTAAAACCGCAAGGAAATACGCTTATCTTAAGGACGGGAATACCGACCATGAAATTATAGCAATGAACAGTTCATTTCATGGAAGGACCATGGGAGCATTGTCGGTGACCGGCAATCCACACTACAGAGAAGCGTTTGAACCTATGATAGGGAATATACGCTTTGCCGATTTCAATGATTTTGACAGCGTTCTTGCCAATGTGAATAAAAAAACATGTGCTATTTTATTGGAAACCGTTCAGGGTGAGGGCGGCATACATCCGGTTGATGAGGGATTTCTGAAAAAGGTTAAGCAGCTGTGTGAAGAACGTGATATACTTTTGATTCTGGATGAGATTCAGTGCGGTATGGGACGAAGCGGTTATATGTATGCCTGGCAGAAATTTGGCATAAAGCCTGATATTATGACTACAGCTAAGGCACTTGGATGCGGTGTGCCGGTTGGAGCATTTATGATGACAGAGCGTATTGGACAGGCTTCTCTTAAAGCCGGAGATCATGGAACAACTTACGGCGGCAATCCGCTTGCAGGTGCGGCAATCTGTAAGGTTATTGAGTTGTTTGAAAAAGAGAAAGTTCTTGATAATGTAAAGGAAATCAGCGTTTATCTGGAAAAAAGGCTGGATGAGCTTGCCGGAAAGTATGCCGCATTAATAGAAACAAGACGCGGCCTGGGTCTGATGCAGGGACTGGTATTTAATGAACCTGTGGCAGATATCATTAATATGGCAATGGAAAAGGGGCTTGTACTTATCAATGCAGGCAGTAATATTATACGTTTTCTTCCGCCGCTTATTATTAAGAAACAGCATGTTGACGAGATGATTGGTATTTTGGAAGAGTGCTTATCGGCCAGATTGGAGAAATAGAAGTGACGTTGAGAGGAAGAATAATTACCGTTATACTGATAATCTGTGTTGTTGGCGGCATTTACGGGGCTGCCGGCATGGGATGGCTTGACAGAACAGAAAATGAGAGCGGGGCATACAATGATACCATTTTCGGACACAGGGATACTCTATATTTATGGTATACGGATGATGCATTGACGGATTATTTAAACAGTGTGGTGGTTTCATATAATGAATATCAAGATGACACGCGTGTCATTCCTGTGTATACCTCAGGTTCCGAGTACCTTGAGACGATAAATCAGGCATCACTCCACACAGAGGAGATTCCGGATTTGTATATTGTAGGAAACGATTCTTTGGAAAAAGCATATCTGGCAGGTCTGGCATCGGAAGTCAGATTGCCGGAGGGAGTCCTCGGGATGGATGTTTTTTTCCCGAAGTCGGCAGTTAATGCAGTTACCTATCATAACAAACAGATAGCCTATCCTTTTTATTTTGAGACAAGCTCTTTTCTTTATAATAAGACCTATATGGAAGACTGGGCCCGTACTCAGTTGGAAGCTGAAATGGATGCGGCTCAGGGGGATGCGGCTCAGGAAGAGGCGGAACGTACGAATCCGTCGGAGGAAAATGACTCCGGACAGGCGCAAGAGACTTCCAATGCAGAGAATATAATTGATGAGGCTGCAGTGGCCGCACGCGTGGAAGAAGTGCTTCCAAAGACAATAGACGATATTCTTAACTTTGCGGACGAATATGATGCACCCGAGCAGGTAGAAGCGATATTCAAATGGGATGTATCCGATATTTTTTATAATTATTTCTTTGTAGGAAATTATATTAATGTAGGTGGCGCAGCCGGAGACAACGATAAGTCGATTGATATTTATAATGAAGACGCTATCCGCTGTATGAAGGTTTACCAGAATCTGAATCAGTTTTTTTCAATTGACACTGTGGAAATCAGTTATGCGGATATTCTTAAGGATTTTATAGAAGGTAAGATACTTTATACGGTAGTTACCACGGATGCGCTTGCTAAAATCGAGGAAGCAAAGGAAAACGGTGAGTTTAAGTATGAATACGGAACTTCGCTGATACCGGATGTCAATGAGGAACTTGTATCCAGGTCATTGTCGGTTACGCAGTGCGTTGTAGTAAACGGATATTCGGAAAGAAAAAACGAGGCAAACGATTTTGCGACGTTTTTAGCATGTTATAATGTAGATAATCTCTATGACAGAACCGGAAAACTGCCGGCACTCTCAGGAGTCAAATTTACCAATCAAAATGCTGAAGCTTTTGTGGCGGAATATCAGAAATCCATTCCTAATCCCAAGATGATAGAGACCAGCAATTACTGGGTGGAGATGGAGATTGCATTTGCAAAGATATGGGACGGTGACGATGCCAATGCAGAGCTAAAATCCTTATCCGAAAAAATTATGACTCAGATAAGCGGGGAAGATTATACTGAGGAATATATAGACGTTCCGGAGGAAGTTGAAGAGGACGCTGAGGAGGATACGGAATAGAAGGTTTAAAAATTCCAAAATGTAGGGAAATATACATTTTTTAATGCATATTTTCGGATAAAAAGGAGAAGATAGTACAAGATAAGATTCAGTGTATGAGTTTTAACATGGAACTCATCATATGAAATTTATCTTGTACTTTTTTAATAAAAAAGAGTTATTTATAATAAGGAGTTATTTTTATGATAGGGTTTTTCATAGCGCTGTTATCCGGCGCATTTATGGCAATTCAGGGTGTATTTAATACTGAGGTTACAAAATCATCAAGCATATGGGTTGCAAATGTTTTCGTGCAGTTTACGGCACTTTTAGTCTGCCTGTGCGCATGGTTTATAAGCGACCGCTCTTCTTTTGGTGCTCTTATGAAGGTTCAGCCTAAGTATATGTTGCTTGGTGGTACTATAGGAGCCTTTATAACCTATACGGTAATCAAAGCAATGGAACAGCTCGGACCGGCAAAAGCATCAATGTTAATTGTGATTGCGCAGCTCATTGTTGCATACCTGATCGAGCTTATGGGACTCTTTAATGTGGAGAAGCAGCCGATAGAAATAAGAAAGTTTATCGGTATGGGTATTGCAATTGTAGGAATTATTATTTTTAAGTGGACATAGGGAAAAATTTATTTTACAATTAAAATACGGTGCATGTTTATAAACGGGGATATCCTAAGTCTTTTTATGTTTTATAGCTATAAAAATAAACGAAAAGGCGGGGATAAGAATATGCATAAATTGATAAAAAAGTTTTGTGTGCCGGGAATACTCTTTTGTTTCCAATTATTTGTGCTGAGTGCATGTACCGGTAAGGAAGATATAGTACTGGAGCTGAGTGATTCAGGAACTCTTCAAATTTCGGAAATAGAAGAAATTTCCCAAACAGAAAAATTTTCCGAGACGGAGGAACTTCCCGGAACGGAATCTTACATATTAGCTGAAAGTATAAGCTCTGTTTCGGCATCAAATATTGACTCTGATACCGGGCAGACAGAAAAGATTTACGTACATATATGCGGAGCAGTAGCAGCTCCGGGTGTTTATGAACTTGAAGCAGACAGCCGCGTTTTTGAGGGGATTGAGGCTGCCGGTGGATTCAGGGAAGATGCCTGTGAAGATTATGTAAACCAGGCCGGACGATTAAATGACGGAGAACGTCTTGTCATACCGACTATAGAAGAGATAGAGACGGCTAAGGCGGACGGAACATATCAGAACCTATGGGTATCGGGAACGGCAACAGGCGGTGGTACGTCATCAGCCTATACTTCCGGTATCGAAGGTTCCGGAGTCGGACAATCAGGCAGTGCGGGAAACGGAGCCGGGTTGGTCAACATAAATACTGCATCTGAGAGCGAACTTGGCGCGATAAGCGGTATCGGAGCCGGCAAGGCAGCGGCCATTGTGAAATACAGACAGGAGAACGGGAGCTTTTCTTCTATTGAAGATATTATGAAGGTGAGCGGAATCAAAGAAGGCACCTACGAAAAAATAAAGGACAAGATTACCGTGAATTAGACTAGGTTGAGTAAGAATGAGGGAGTTCAATGGGAAAGAGAGTTTTGGTTGTCGATGATGAAAAATTAATAGTTAAAGGAATACGCTTTAGTCTGGAACAGGACGGAATGGAAGTTGACTGCGCCTATGACGGGGAAGAGGCATTAGAACTGGCAAAAAATAACCAGTATGATATGATTTTGCTGGATGTTATGCTGCCTAAGATGAGTGGTTTTGAAGTGTGCCAGCAGATAAGGGAATTTTCAAGCACTCCTATAGTTATGTTAACCGCAAAAGGGGAGGATATGGACAAAATCCTCGGCCTTGAATATGGAGCAGATGACTATATCACCAAACCTTTTAACATTCTTGAGGTAAAGGCAAGGATCAAGGCTATCATGCGCCGAACCGGAGGCAAGAAAGAGGAAACAAACACTTCCAGAGTGATTGAGATTCGTGATATGAGGCTGGATTTAGACGGAAGGAGAGCATATATCAAGAACCGAGAGGTCAATCTGACAGCCAAGGAGTTCGAGGTATTGGAACTGCTTATGAAGAATCCGAACAAGGTATACAGTAGAGAAAATCTTTTGAACATCATCTGGGGCAGCGATTATCCGGGGGATGTGCGTACTGTTGACGTACATATAAGACGGCTTAGGGAAAAAATCGAAGAGACACCCAGCGAGCCTATATATGTACATACAAAATGGGGAGTAGGTTATTACTTTGCTTAAAATAAATTTAGAGAAATTAAAGTTTCTGCGTAGTATTAAAATACGTATTTTTTTGATTGTCTTTATTATCGGCTTCATTCCAAGTACGATAGCACGATATGCAATTCTTAAAAACTACGAACAGCGGGCGGTGGATCTGCGTACGTCTGATGTGCAGACACAGCTGAAAATTCTGGCAAACCACCTGATTGCCTACCGCTATTTGCAGGACACATCTTCGGAGGTAATTGATGCGGAGCTGAATATGCTTTCAAATCTTTATGATGGCAGGGTTCTGATTATCAATAATAACCTCAAGGTAGTCAAGGATACCTATGGTATAAGCGAGGGAAAAACGATTATATCAGAGGAGGTCATTCGCTGCCTAAAAGGCGTAAATACCAGTAATTATGATTCTACCAATAATTTCATCGAAATGACAATTCCCATTATGGAAAGTCTGGAAGTTGATACATCGGAAATGCAGCCTATGGAGCCTAATTTGGCCAGCGGGGTTATGTTAACCAGCGTGTCTACGGACTATATTGCAACAACGATGGAGATTCTTAACAGAAAAGCCATTGTTGTTGAGGTTTTGGTTATTTTAATAGTATTTATTATATCTATGCTTGCCTCATATGTGATAATAAGACCCTTTGAAAAAATTACAGAGGCGCTTAATCAGGTTAAAGAAGGCTACACTAATGACCCTATCTCTGTATCCGACTGTCTCGAGACAGAGCATATTGGGGATGCTTTTAATCAGGTGCTCAGCCGTATGAAAGTTCTTGACGATTCCAGACAGGAATTTGTATCAAACGTGTCCCATGAGCTCAAAACCCCGATTACTTCAATGAAGGTGCTGGCGGATTCACTTCGTGGACAGGAGGATGTTCCAATAGAGCTTTATCGTGAGTTTATGGAAGATATTGCCGATGAAATAGACAGGGAAGATAAGATCATCAATGACCTGCTTGCTCTGATCAAAATGGACAGAACATCTTCGGATTTGAATATTGCACAAGTAGATATTAATGTGCTGGTAGAGCTTATTATGAAAAGACTCCGCCCTATTGCCCTAAAGAAAAATATAGAACTTGTATATGAGAGTGTCAGACCTGTTTCAGCGGAAATCGACGAAGTAAAAATAACACTTGTTATTTCAAATCTGGTGGAAAATGCAATAAAGTATAATAAAGAGTTTGGCTGGGTTAAAGTGACTTTAGATGCTGACCATCAGTTCTTTACGGTTGAAGTTGCAGATTCGGGAATCGGAATTCCGGAGGAATCAATAGAACATATTTACGAGCGTTTTTATCGTGTGGATAAATCCCATTCAAGAGAGATTGACGGTACCGGACTGGGGCTGGCAATTACCAGAAGCGCCATATTGATGCATAGAGGCTCTATTAAGGTAGTCAGTGAAGAAGGTGAGGGAACAACCTTTACGGTGAAAATTCCGTTGACTTATATTGCGGTGTCTTAGATTCTGCAAGCGCTATTCGTCATCACAAACTTGATTAAAACGAAAGGAACCATATATGCAGCCTAAGTTATCACAGATGAAATTATCCAAGATATTCAGAATAGTACTTCCTATACTCTGCATTGCACTCCTGTGCAACCTTACCTCCTGTGGCAACGGCGAATATGAAACCGCCGGCAGAACTTATGAGGTGTATTATGTAAACAATGAAGAAACCCGCGTTGTTTCAAATGAGTATCAAACCGTTACTGAAGACAGTGAAGAAGTACTGGATGAGCTTATAGCGCAGCTTGGCACAATTCCATCCAGAATGGAATACAAGGCGCCGCTTGCAGAGAACTTTCAGTTGCTTGGTTATACCTGGGACGGCGAACAACTGACCCTTAACTTTGACAGAGATTACAAAGAAATGGGCAGTATCAAGGAAGTGCTGGTACGTGCGGCAATAGTCAGAACCCTGTCTCAGGTCGAAAATGTAAGATATATTTCTTTTACCGTACAGGGTGAACCCCTCATGGACAATGGCGGGGCAGCAGTAGGCACTATGTCTGCGGATATGTTCATTGACAATGCCGGAGACGAAATCAACACTTATGAAAAAGTCAATCTCCACCTGTATTTTGCAAATGAAAACGGCGACAGGCTGGTGGAAGAAAACCAGAGAAACGTAGAATATAACAGTAATATTTCAGTGGAAAAACTGGTAGTGGAGAAATTGATTGAGGGGCCTCATTCGGATGGAGCTTATCCGACAGTCAATCCTGAAACCAAGGTGATCAGTGTTACCGTAAATGACAGAATATGTTATGTAAACCTGGACGAAGCGTTTTTAACCCAGCCCTATAATGTGACCTCGGATGTTACAATTTATTCAATAACCAATTCACTTGTAGAGCTGCCTAATATTAATAAAGTACAGATTTCGATTAACGGTGAAACCGCACTTTTATACAAGGAAAGCCTGAGCCTTACTACTATATTTGAGAGAAATCTGGACCTTATTGAAACTGAAGATTTGAAATCAGAATAAGGCAATGCATCTGTTTCCGATTACGGGGATATCATTTGCATAAAAAGCTGTATATCAGCAGAAAGGAAAGTATTATTGAGAAGACCGGTATGTGTTTTCGGCCTTGCCTTTGTACTTATATTATTGATTTACATGTATCTGTTTCCGCTTCCGGAGTTATCATTTGATGAAATTGACGGAAGCGAGGCAGTTATTATAGGGCAGGTCGATAAGAAAGAATATCGCATTTCTTATGGAAAAGAAATTCTAGTTATTTATCTTAAGAAAGTTCAAGTTATAAATCCTCAAACATTAGATGTTAAAAATAAAAAATTACAATTATCAGATGTATGGCCGGAGTCTGATCTGTCACAGATAAAAGGCGTACTGTGTTATATGAAAGACTCTCAGGCGCAGGAGCCTAAACTTGGAAGCTATATACGTATCAGCGGAAAATTTAAAGAGTTTGCAAAGGCTGCCAACCCCGGAGAATTCGATGCACGAAATTATTATGGAATCCTGGGTATGCAGATACGGCTGCAGAATGGGGTTGTATTGGAGGAAAGCAGTAAATATGACGGTTTTCGCGAGAAATTGTGGAAACTGCGGCAGTATCTATCCGCGCTTATTGATGTTTGTTTTAAAGAGGATGCTCATATCATCAAAGCTATGCTGCTTGGAGAAAAGACCGGACTGGATGAGGATACCAAGCTTTTATACCAGCTTAATGGAGTCATACATATCCTTAGTATCAGCGGTCTGCATATTTCAATTATCGGTATGGGGTTATATAAATTATTGCAAAAGCTCAGGTGTCCCATTATTATAAATGTCATTATTTCCATCTGCTTCATGCACAGTTATGGCATAATGACCGGAATGAGTATTTCAGCGATAAGAGCGATTGTGATGTTTGCTTTCCATATAGCGGCAGGAATATTCGGACGTACCTATGATATGCTTACAGCGATGGCTATTGTGGGTATTTCAATTCTTTTCAGACAGCCGTTTTATCTATACCACAGTGGATTCCTGTTTTCTTTTGGAGCAATTCTGGCAATCGGTTTGTTTTTTCCGACAGTGGAAGAAAAACTATTGGGTGAGAGTAAAATAGAAAAAGTTATGTCAACCAGTCTCTCGATTTCTATTGTTACGCTTCCGGTATATCTTTGTTTCTATTATGAATATCCACTATACTCTGTATTGCTAAATCTCATTATTATTCCCGGAACTACCCTGATTGTATATGATGGACTGATAAGTATTGCTGCCGCCATAATTTATCTTCCTCTTGGAAAATATACCGCATTTCCGGCCCGGCTGATTTTCAGATTTTATGAGTTTTGCTGCAACTCTACTCTCAAATTTCCGGGCAGCAGAAGCATACTTGGAAAGCCTGAAAGCTGGCAGATATTTATTTTTATAGTAATAATAGTTGTTTTGGTACTTGGAAGCAGCAAATGGACTAAGCTGCAATTCTGGCAGTGGCTTCTGGCCGCACTATTATGCATAACTATGCGTTTTCATAGCGGTCTTGTGATTACGGTCCTCGATGTAGGACAGGGAGACGGAATTTATATCACCGATGAAAATAACAATCGTTATTTTATAGACGGCGGAAGCTCCAGCAAAAGTGATGTCGGGACCTATCAGATACTGCCCTTTTTAAAAGCGGAAGGAGCTGACAGAATGACCGCTATCTTTGTGACCCACATGGACAGCGACCACTACAATGGCATTGCTGCATTGATAGAGGATATGGCTCAGGGCGGCATAGTAATTGAGAATCTTATTATGCCTGATATAGGTGAGAAAAGCAGGAGTGATGCCTATTATGAATTGGTTGGACAGGCGAAGGCGGAAGGGATAAATGTACTTTATATCCATAAAGGAGAAAGTATACAAAACGGAAAACTAAAGCTGACCTGCCTACACCCGGATGCCGGAGAGGATAGGGAAGATACCAATGCTGCATCTACGGTTCTGTATCTGGAATATGAAGCCTTCAGTGCGCTGTTTACCGGAGATTTGGAAGGAGATGGAGAAAAGAGTGTTACGGAGTATTTGGCAGAAAATGAGAAAATAATTGCCCCTGATGCAGACACTCTGACAAAAAATGACATGACTGTCACAAATAAAGACATAACCCTGCTAAAAGTAGCACATCATGGCTCCAGAAATTCCACCGCCCAATCATTCTTGGATATAGTATCTCCTCGCATTGCCATCATCTCAGCCGGCAGAGATAACAGCTACGGACATCCGCATGCAGAAACACTTGAGCGTCTTAATAACGCCGGCTGCCGGATTTACCGTACGGATGAGGGGGGTGCGATTACCGTGAAAGTCAGTAATGGAAAGGTGAGAGTAGAGGAGTTTTTAGAACACTTTTATTGACAGAAATTATCATATATGATAACTTAAAGGAGGGGCAAATTTTTCTTTATTCTTTGGGGCCTAAATTAAGAGCAAAGGCATTTAAGGAAATAGAGTGTGCAAGAAAATATATGGAAGATTATATACGGAGGTCCGAATTATGAGTAGATTAAGCGTTCCATTTGAAGAAATTGAAGCTAAAATGCTTGAAGATGAAGAATTCAGAGTTGAATATGAGAGATTAAGACCAAGATATGAGGCAATTGAGCAGATTATAAAAGCCAGAAAAGAACAAAATATTACTCAGGCAGAACTGGCTAAAAGAATTGGTACTCAAAAAAGCAATATTTCCAGATTTGAAAGCGGGAATTATAATCCCAGCTTGGATTTTCTTATTAAGGTAGCAGAATCTCTTGGAAAGAAACTGAGTATACATCTAAATGAATAACACTTCTATTTGGAGTGCGTAGAGGATGATACTGCCAATTTGAAATAGGCAGCTAGTTACACAAAGTATATAGAGACCGTTTCACAAGACATTGTTCCGTGGTATAATTATCAGGCAAGGAGGAACAGCCTATGGAGCCAATGGATTTGATACGGGACAAATTTTCACAGGACTGTACGATTGAGACAGTCCTGCATCTGCTCATGTCGCATTTTGATCTATCTGAGGAAGAAGCACAGGCTGAGATTGATGTGTACTTTAAGATTGTGGATATGCTTGATGAGGAACGCAAGAAGGCGGAAAGGGAAGGTAAATGAAGGAATACAAATTTTATGGCTGGGAAACCGCCGATATGAAAGATGCCAATGGCTTGACACCGAGGGATTATTACGATATCCTGTCCGGCATCTGGTGTGCTGACACCTGCGCACCACGGATGAGGGATGGGTGGAGTATCCATAATCCTACACATGGACAGTGTTCGATCACAGCGTTCCTTATGCAGGACTTCTTTGGCGGCAAGGTTTGCGGTATCTTAAGACCCGGCGGAAATTACCACTGTTTCAATGTGGTAGATGGTCGTGTGTTTGATCTGACCAGTGAGCAGTTCGGAGATGAAATGCTGGATTACAGCAACTGTCCTGAACAATCCAGAGAGACGCACTTTGCTAAAGAGGAAAAACGGCTGCGATATGAATATCTGAGGCAACAGCTTCTGAGCAAGCCCCCGTTTATTTCGGTATCACATAATGGGGCATAGATATTTGTAATAATCATGATTCATGTAGATTACGGCACTCGGACTTAACAGTCTGGGTGCTTTTGTATGGCAAAAATATGTTTATTGTGATATGATATGGGATGAAAATAATTGGAGTGCGGATCCGTGCTAAATTAGATTTGTAACTTTGGCCTGACGACAATCCGCCCCCAGCCACAAATTTCAATTTACACCAACCCCATTCATACCCCGGAGGCACAAAATGCAGAAACTCAACGAAGAAATTAAATCCGGCAGCCTCAAGCCCCTATACCTGCTATACGGCGAAGAAGCCTATCTCATTAAACAATACCGAGACCGTCTTAAAGCTGCCCTTATAGACAGTGGTGACTCAATGAATTATCACTATTTTGAAGGTAAAGACATAAATATTGGTGAAGTAATAGATTTGGCGGAAACTCTTCCGTTTTTTTCTGACAGGCGTGTCATAATTATTGAAAACAGCGGCCTATTTAAGCATGGCGGGGAACAGCTTGCAGATTATTTGAAGGAAGCTTCCGAAACCACATTCTTTGTACTGGTGGAAAATGAGATTGATAAGCGCAGTAAGCTCTATAAAGCAGTGAGCGCAAAAGGTCGTGCAGTGGAATTCAAGGCACAGGATGAGTCTGTGCTTAAGCGCTGGATACTCGGGATTCTGAAGAAAGAAAATAAGAAAATTACAGAGAATGATTTGCAGCTTTTCCTGGAGAAAACAGGTACTGATATGGAAAATATCAGCAAAGAGCTGGAAAAGCTTATCTGCTATTGTATTGACAAAGATGTAATAAACGGAGAAGATATTGAGGCTGTCTGTGTCAGGCAGATAAATAATCAGATTTTTGATATGATGAATGCCATTGCCGAGAAGAGGCAGAAAGAAGCAATGGAACTTTACTATGATCTACTTACTTTAAAAGAGCCGCCTATGCGAATTCTTTTTTTACTGGCAAGACAGTTCAATCTTTTGCTGCAGGTCAAGAAATTGAATGGCAAAGGTTATTCATCCAAAGTCATAGGAGAAAATGTGGGTCTTCCGGGATTCATTGCCGGAAAATACGTGAATCAGGCAGCTAAGTTTTCAATAGAAGATTTACGTCTGGCAGTCAGTGACTGCATAGAAACCGAAGAAGCCGTAAAGACCGGAAAGATGAACGATGTACTCAGTGTGGAGCTGTTGCTTATTAAGTACAGCTCCTGAGTTTGATGCAAATATGCCATTTCAATTCTTTTTCAAAAGAAATATATAGCATTCTTTAAAAATTCCCCCCTCAAAAAGTAATTTCTGGCGTTAAATTTTACAATTAAAGCCCCAAAAGAATCATATTAAGTACCGTTTATTGGACACTAACTATGATAGTATACTCATATAAAGGAAATACCTTTTATAAAAAATCTATCAGTAGTTAATAAAATGTCTTGCACAAATCGAACATATGTTTTATTATATAATTAGAACATTTGTTCTGATTGGAACGGAGGAAATATGAAGAGAAAAAATTGCTTATTTGTAATTATGACTATGCTGCTTGTCCTTATTATATTGTTCTGTACAACAGAAACAGTAATGAGCCAAGGCAGAGTCTCCAGACAGAAACAGTATTATGCCGATATGGAGAAACAATATTTATCTGATATAAAGAATACGCTTAATGAGAAAGGTTATCCGCAAAGCGGTATTACGATAAGATGGGTATCTGATGGCGAAGGATTAAGAAGTTATACCGTGATGATACACCATAGGAAGATAAATTCATTGAATAATAATGAGATTGAAAAATTGCAAAAAGAGCTTACTGTTACGGAATTTAATGACGAGAGTTGTACATTCAGTTATGAATTTTTAACAACATAATTTAATATAAACTTCCATAATTTTTAAGAATTTAAAGGAATGACATTTTGGTGGTTTGGGATTATAATAGTACAAGAAGAATCTTGGACGATTCTATTGAACTATCAATATATAACAGAAATGGAGCAGAAAATGAGACATAATCCGCAGCCACAGGAAATGTACAGACACTTCAAGGGTAATATGTATCAGATCAGATGCCTTGCGAAGCATAGTGAGACAGATGAAATACTGGTCATTTATCAGGCTATGTACGGGGACTTTCAGATTTATGCAAGAGAGCTCTCTTCATTTATGGAAGAGCTTAGCAGGGACAGGTATCCTGATGCAACTCAAAAGTACCGTTTTGAGCTGATTGATAATATGGTGGAATCCGGTGAAACAAAAGAGAAGGATAATGAGATTGACCGGATATCCGAGCCGGAGTCTGATGCAGATGTACCCGCCAAAGAATATGAATTACAGGAAGAACTGAATATTGATCCTCTGGTACTACAATTTCTGGACGCGGATTCTTATGAGAAACGACTTGAAATCCTAAGTATGCTCCATAGCCGCATTGATAATGATATGATTAATACAATGGCGGTTTCCGTGGATATTGAAATTAAAGAAGGCGATGTGGAAGACAGGTATGAAGAGCTTAAAAACTGTCTTATTACCTTGGAAAAATATGAGTGCAACAGGTTGAGGTAGAATTTACTGACAGAGAATCAATATAAGGTTAGAGTTTGGATTAATGGTACCCGGTTTAAAACAAGGGTATAGCTGTAAACTGCCATATGGAGATTTTATGTCAGGAGGGATATTATGTCATATGATTTGGAGAACAGACTTGTTGTAGGAGTTTCTTCGAGGGCACTGTTTGATTTATCAATTGAGAATCATATTTTTGAAACGGCTGGAGTAGAGGCTTACTGCCGTTATCAGGTAGAGCATGAGGATGAAATATTAAAGCCCGGTCCGGGTTTCCCGTTGATCAGAGCACTGCTTAATCTGAATGATCTGCCCGGAAAAGAGGGCTGTGTGGAAGTGATAATTATGTCAAGAAACAGTCCTGATACCTCTCTTCGAGTATTCAATGCCATAAAACATTATGGATTGAATATAACCAGGGCGGTGCTTGCAAGCGGTGCATCTTTGGCACCATATCTTGAAGCTTTCCGTACGGATTTGTTTTTGTCTGCATATGAAGACGATGTGCAGAGCGCGATAGATTCCAATATTGCAGCCGGTATAATATGTAGTGATGGCATACATACATATGACTGCGATCATGAGATTAAACAGATAAGGATAGCCTTTGATGGGGATGCCGTTCTTTTTTCGGATGAATCAGAACAGATATTCAAGGAACAGGGCCTGGAGGCATTTGAAGAAAATGAAAAGAAGAATGCCGACAATCCGTTAAAGGCAGGACCCTTTGCCAAATTCCTTAAAACTTTATCCGAACTTCAGAAAGACTTTAGTACGGAAGAGGCACCGATAAGGACTGCACTTGTAACTTCAAGGAGTGCTCCGGCACATGAGCGTGTAATACGTACACTCAGGGCATGGAATGTCAGAATTGATGAGGCATTTTTCCTTGGGGGAGTACAGAAGAGAGATGTGCTAAAGGCTTTCGGAGCACATATCTTCTTTGATGATCAACTTATTCATACCAGCAATGCTTCCGATGTAGTACCCGCAGCAAGAGTACCATATAAGAACAGGGAACCGGACAGCAGTTGAAATTCGTCCTCACGATTCTTTCTTATGCTTACGCCAAAGAAAGGTTGAAAGACAATGAAATTATTATCAATAGCTATTCCAAGCTATAATTCAGAAGCCTATATAAACAAGTGTGTTGATTCATTGCTTGTAGGCGGTGATGATGTGGAAATTTTAATAATAGATGACGGTTCTACGGATAAAACCGGAGAAATTGCAGATAAATATGCTCAGATGTATCCTGATATTGTCAAAGTAATCCATCAGGAAAACGGGGGCCATGGAGCTGCGGTCAATGTAGGTATTGAACATGCAACCGGACTATATTTCAAGGTAGTAGACAGCGACGATTGGGTCAAGGAAAGCGCGTATAAAAAAATATTAGAGACATTGAAAGAGTTAATTGGTGGAAATACGGCATTGGATATGCTTATAAGTAATTTCGTATATGAGAAAGAGGGCGCAAGAAAGAATAAGGTGATGAAATATCATCATGCCCTGCCTAAGGATAAAATATTCACTTGGGAAGAAGTTAAGCATTTCCACAAGGGTCAGTATATATTAATGCATTCGGTTATATACAGAACTAAACTTCTTAGGGAATGCGGATTGAAACTGCCCGAACATACGTTCTACGTGGACAATCTGTTTGTATTTGAGCCGCTTCCATATGTAAAGACTATGTATTATCTCGATGTTAATTTCTACAGGTATTACATCGGCAGGGAGGGACAGTCTGTTAACGAGCAGGTTATGATATCCAGAGTTGACCAACAGATAATGGTTAATAAACTTATGCTGGATTATCTGATTGAGAAAAAGTCTGAAATCTGCAGATACCGTAAGATGCGTATCTATATGACAAATTATTTGGAGATAATCACCGTGATTTCTTCGGTTTTACTTATTCGATCAGGCACGGATGAGAATCTTGAGAAAAAGAGAGAACTTTGGGATTATATAAAACAAAAAGATATCTTGTTGTTTATGAGACTAAGGTATGGCATCATGGGCAATTCTATGAACCTTCCCGGCAAAGGAGGCAGGAAGATATCCGTAGAGAGTTATAAAATCTGCCGGCGCTTCTTTAAGTTCAATTAATAAGTTAAACGGGGCTCAGAGAGTCTCTGGCCCCGTTTTTCTTTTCTTCTTGCTTTGATAGCTTTGTTTAAGATTCAATATTAAATCCTTACGATATACAATCACATACATTACAGATGCCATAATAAAGGCTGTTGTAACATCAAAAACAGAATGCTGTTTAATGAACATAGTTGATAAAATAATTGATGTACTAAGGATTGCCGAAGCAATACGGATTCCTTTTTTCTTTTCAAAGTGTGCGCTTTGTGATATTGCCAGGTAGCAGCCTATAGAATTATAAACATGTATGCTTGGCCAGAGATTGGTAGGTGTATCGGTTTTGTATAAAACTGCAATCATTCTGGTAAAAACATTATCTCTTGGCATAATAAACGGTCTTAAGTCCTGTCCGTTTGGCCATAGTGTTGAAACCAGCAGAAAAACAGTCATTCCCGTAAATAGGAAGGCACAGCTTTTATAATAATCATCCTTATCTTTAAAGAAGAAATAGGATACAACAACTGCCATATAAAGAAACCATAATAAATATGGGATTATAAATACTTCGCAAAACGGAATATAATCATCCAGTGCGACATGGATAATTCTATATTGGTCTATTGTTTTCTCAATATGACTAAACCATGTCATATATATAGCCGCAAAAATAATTAACGGAATTGCATGTTTATATTTATAGAAGTATTTCTTCATAATATTTAGACCTGCCTTTTATTCATGGCAATAGAAAGTTCGAAAAGCGTGCTTTCTATTATTTGACAAATGTTAATTATCGCTCTACGAATCATATATTATCAGAACATATATAAAAGTCAAGCAAAATAGAGATTGTTTTTAATATTGTACATTCCTGAAAAAGAAATTATGAAAATTATTGCACCACAATCCTTCCTTATGATATACTTACACTGGTTTTTTATTATAATTGAAGAAGAAAGGCAGGAGCAGAAATGTATTCATTAGATGAAGTAAAGGTGATTGACCCGGAAATTGCACAGGCTATAGTTGATGAACAGCAGCGCCAGAACTCGCATATTGAGCTGATTGCTTCCGAGAACTGGGTGAGCAAGGCAGTTATGGCTGCGATGGGAAGCCCGCTTACCAATAAATATGCGGAAGGATATCCGGCAAAAAGATATTACGGAGGCTGTGAATGTGTTGATGTAGTAGAGAATCTGGCAAGGGAACGTGCTAAGGAGTTGTTTGGTTGTGAATATGTTAATGTACAGCCCCATTCCGGTGCGCAGGCTAATATGGCCGTATTCTTTGCAGTAATGGAGCCGGGAGATACTTTTATGGGGATGAATCTGGACCATGGCGGACATCTTTCCCATGGCTCACCGGTGAATATGTCGGGTAAATATTTCAAGTGTGTACCTTACGGAGTCAATGATGAAGGCTTCCTGGATTATGATAAGGTTCGCGAGATTGCATTGGAATGCAAACCTAAGATGATAGTAGCGGGTGCTTCGGCTTATGCAAGAACTCTGGATTTCAAGAGATTCAGAGAAATTGCAGATGAGGTTGGGGCAGTACTTATGGTGGATATTGCACATATTGCAGGTCTGGTTGCTGCCGGGCTGCATCCAAGTCCGATTCCGTATGCACATGTGACAACTACCACAACACATAAGACTTTACGCGGTCCCCGTGGCGGTATGATAATGTCCAGTAATGAGGTTGCCGATAAATATAACTTTAACAAGGCTATTTTTCCAGGTATTCAGGGCGGACCTCTTATGCATGTTATAGCGGCCAAGGCAGTCTGCTTTAAGGAGGCACTTTCACCTGCATTTAAGGAATACCAGCAGGGAGTTATTGATAATGCACAGGCTCTTTGCAAGGGACTGCTTTCAAGAGATATCAAGATTGTATCCGGCGGTACTGATAACCATCTGATGTTAGTAGATTTAACAAACTATGACTTGACGGGTAAAGCCGTAGAAAAACTGCTTGACGAAGCACATATTACGGCTAATAAGAATACAATACCTAACGATCCGAAATCCCCGTTTGTAACAAGCGGTATCCGTCTCGGTACTCCTGCCATAACCTCAAGAGGATTGAATACAGCGGATATGGACAGGATTGCAGAGGCAATATCAATTGTGATAAAAGAGGGCGAGGACGGTATTTCCAAGGCACGTGGTATCGTCAAGGAACTTACGGACAAATATCCACTTATGTAAACTTATATAATTTAAGTAATTAATATATAAGTAGTTTTAAGGCCTGCAAAAATTGTGATAAGACAGGATGAGGACTATATAATGGAAATAAGAATGAGATTCCCGCAGGGAATGAAAAAAGCTCTTACGTTAAGTTATGATGACGGTGTAGATCAGGATGCACGTTTGATCAATATAATGAAGAAAAACGGATTAAAGGGTACCTTTAATCTGAATAGCGGTCGTTACAGAGAGGAAGGAGCAACATATGAACCGGGCGAGGTTCAGCGCAGGCTGTCAGAGAAGGAGGCAACGCAGCTGTATAAAGACAGCGGTATGGAAGTTGCGATACATGGATTAACACATCCTTTTCTTGAAAGAATTCCGGACAACCTCTGTATGGCTGAAATTGTAAAGGACAGGGAAAATCTTGAAATGCAGTTCGGTGTTATAATAAGGGGAGCTGCTTATCCATACGGTACATACAGTGATAAGGTGGTTGACATAATGCGGATGGCAGGGATTGCCTATGCGAGAACTACTTTAAGTACAGAGAATTTTGACATTCCACAGGACTGGCTCAGGCTGAATCCAACCTGCCACCATATTAATCCTGCGCTCAGGGAACTGGCGACGGAGTTTGTGGAAGAAAGAAGAAGAGACCGCGGGTATCCTTTGCTATTTTATCTGTGGGGGCATAGTTATGAGTTTGAAAAGGATGATAACTGGGAAGTTATTGAGCGTTTTGCCTCATATGTCGGCGGACGTAAGGACATCTGGTATGCAACCAACATAGAAATATATGAATATGTGGAAGCATATAAAAGCTTAATTTTTAGTATGGATGGCGGACGTGTATACAATCCCACCTGTAAGGAGATATATCTGGAGGCTGACGGTAGGAAATGCAGCGTTGCTCCCGGAGAAACGATAAAGCTGTAAATATATACGTATAAATAAGAATATCACATCCATAATAGACTTTGATAATCTATGGAAAGAGAGGAAAACAGAAAATGATTCATATAGCTGTTTTAGGATACGGTACGGTAGGAAGCGGTGTCGTAGAAGTAATCGAAACCAATAAGGAGAGTATCAGTAAAAGGGCAGGAGCTGAAATAAACGTAAAATATATTCTGGATTTGAGAGAATTCCCCGGTGATCCTTATGAAAATAAGGTAGTCCATGATATTAATATAATTCTGGATGATCCCGAGGTATCGATTATATGCGAGACTATGGGCGGCAACGAACCGGCATTTACTTTTTCAAAAAATGCACTTCTTAAAGGTAAAAGCGTATGTACATCCAATAAAGAGCTTGTAGCGAATCATGGACCTGAGTTGATACAGACGGCCAAAAATAACAACTGTAATTATTTGTTTGAGGCAAGTGTGGGAGGCGGTATTCCGATAATACGTCCGCTCAATTCATCCCTTACCCCGGAAAAAATTGATGCCATTACCGGTATATTAAACGGTACAACCAATTATATCCTTACCAAAATGGACGAAGATGACGCAAATTTTGACGATGTGTTAAAAGAAGCTCAGGACAAAGGCTATGCCGAGAGAAATCCGGAGGCTGATGTAGAGGGCTATGATGCAGGCCGTAAGATTGCGATTCTTTCTTCCCTGGTAAAAGGTAAAAATGTTAAATTTGAAAACGTTTATACCGAGGGAATAACCAAGATTGAAACAGTTGATTTTGCATATGCAAGAAAGCTTAAGATGGCTGTAAAACTGCTTGCAATGTGCAAGGATACCGAAGATGGTTTTTATGCCATGGTAGCGCCTTTTATGATTCCGAAAGGACATCCCTTATATAGTGTCAGCGGCGTATTTAATGCGGTTTATGTGCATGGCAATATGCTTGGTGATTCTATGTATTACGGACGCGGAGCAGGAAAGCTGCCTACAGCAAGCGCAGTTGTATCGGATGTTATAGATTGCGCAAGACATCCCGGTAAGACAATCACCTGCTTCTGGGATGAGCAGGATATGGACGTTATGGATATTGCAGACACCAAAAGACGGTTTTTCGTTCGCGTGTCAAACTCTGACAAAGATAAGGCTGTGGCAGCATTTGCAGGTATTGAGGAAGTAGAGTCACAGGCAGCAGGTGAGTTTGCCTTTATTACACCTGTTATGACCGAGAGAGAATTTGACGAAAAAATTGCCTCAATCGGTGGATGTAAAAACAGAATCCGCATGGAAGGATAGAAAGCCCCAATATTACAGGTTACGAGAAAGGCATGGTTATTAGAATGAAGTATATAATAGTTTTGGGTGACGGCATGGCAGACGAACCGATTGAGAGTTTGGGTGGAAAAACCCCGCTTGAGTATGCAAAAACCCCAACAATGGATGAGCTTAGCAAGAAGTCTGAAATCGGAATGGTGCATACGATTCCGGATGGAATGAAACCGGGTTCCGATACGGCCAATCTTTCGGTACTCGGATATGACCCGGCAATATACTATTCGGGACGTTCTCCGTTAGAAGCATTGAGTATCGGTGTGCCGATGAAAGATACCGATATTGCGATTCGCTGCAATATAGTTACAATTTCCGAAGATGATGTGCCTTTTGAGGAAAAAACGATAATCGATCACAGTTCCGGTGAGATAAGCACAGAAGAATGCGACGTTTTGCTGCAGGCAGTCAGGAAAGAATTGGAAAATGAAACATATAAATTTTATACGGGAACAAGTTACAGGCACTGCCTGATATGGGATAAAGGTGAGGTCGTAGAGCTTACTCCACCGCATGATGTGCTGACTCAGGTGATTGGTCAACATCTTCCGGAAGATGCAAAACTTAGGGAGATAATGAAAAAAAGTTATGATATTCTTGTCAATCACCCCATAAACATAGAACGTAAGAAAAAGGGACTTAATCCCGCCAACTGTTGCTGGTTCTGGGGAGCCGGCACCAAACCGATGCTTTCTTCTTTTGAAGAAAAAACAGGTAAAAAAGGCATGATGATATCTGCAGTGGATCTGCTAAAAGGTATAGCCGTGGGCGCAGGAATGGGAGTCGCCGATGTGGAAGGCGCAAACGGCGGCCTTCATACCAATTATGAAGGCAAGACTCAGGCTGCGGTTGACGCTTTGCTTAAAGACGGTTATGATTTCGCATATATTCATCTGGAGGCTCCGGATGAGATGGGACATCAGGGCAGTGTGGAGCGTAAGGTACAGGCTATTGAGTATCTGGATGAAAGAGTTATCGCTCCTTTGGTTAAGGCTCTTAATGAAAAAGGAACAGAGTATCGTATGCTGGTGCTTCCGGACCATCCCACTCCGATTAGGGTTCGTACACATACTGCGGACAGCGTTCCGTATATGCTTTATGACAGCACGGCGGAACTTAATAAGACCTGGGATTATAATGAAAAGGATGCTGCCGCAAGTGGTAATTATGTGGAAAAAGGTCATACACTTATTGACCATTTATTTGAAAAGTAATATTATCATAGTGCAGATATTGGCACATAGAGGAGCAAATTATGAGAAAAGTAGTAAAATTTGGAGGCAGTTCACTTGCCAGTGCAGAACAGTTTAAGAAAGTCGGGGATATAATCCGCTCCGATAAAGAGCGTAAGTTTGTAGTTCCTTCGGCGCCGGGAAAACGGAATAATGATGATACTAAAGTCACAGATATGCTTTATGAATGCTATGCTCTGGCAGAAGAAGGCAAAGACTTCAAGAAAATGCTGAGTGCGATAAAGGAAAGATATCAGGAAATAATTGACGGTTTGTCGTTAACTATTTCACTGGACGATGAATTCAAAATAATTGCCGAGAATTTTAAGAATAAATCCGGTAAAGACTATGCGGCTTCAAGAGGAGAGTATCTAAACGGCATAATAATGGCAAATTATCTGGGGTTTGAGTTTATTGATGCCGCAGATGTTATACTGTTTGGAGAAAACGGAGAATATGATGCCGCAAAGACCAATGAGCTTATGAGAGAACGCCTTTCATCCCTGGATGCGGCGGTGGTTCCGGGATTTTACGGCGCATATGCTGACGGAACCGTCAAGACATTTTCCAGAGGGGGCTCGGATATTACAGGCTCTATTGTGGCAAGGGCGATCAAAGCTGACGTATATGAGAACTGGACAGATGTTTCAGGTTTTATGATTGCCGATCCGAGAATCATCTATAAACCGCAGAGTATTGATACAATAACATACAGGGAACTTAGAGAGCTTGCATATATGGGAGCGACGGTTCTTCATGAGGATGCCATTTTCCCGGTAAGAAGTGAAGGTATTCCAATTAATATAAGAAATACCAATGCACCGGACGATGATGGAACATGGATAGTAGAGAGCACCTGCCAGAAGCCTAAATATGTAATTACAGGAATTGCAGGTAAAAAAGGTTTCTGTGCAGTCAATATTGAAAAAGATTTTATGAACTCGGAAATAGGATTTGGCCGTAAGGTGTTACAGGCGTTTGAAGAAAACGGGATTTCTTTTGAACATGTACCGTCCGGCATTGATACTATGACTGTTTTCGTACATCAGGATGAGTTTATGCACAAAGAACAGAAAGTGGTTTCCGGAATCCACAGGCTTGCAGATCCTGATGCAATTGACATAGAGGCTGACCTTGCGCTTATCGCAGTTGTGGGACGTGGTATGAAATCCACCCGAGGAACCGCGGGAAGAATCTTTTCCGCACTTGCACATTCCAATATCAATGTTAAGATGATAGACCAGGGTTCAAGCGAGTTGAACATTATTATCGGTGTTGCAAATGCGGATTTTGAAACTGCTATTAAAGCGATTTATGATATTTTTGTACTTAGTCAGTTATAGAAATAATTAAAATTTATTATAAGTATAAGAGTTGGAGGATATCCGCCAACTCTTATTTCTTTTTATGCTTTATTTTGCTTAATATCCAAGTTCTTCTCCTACAAGATATACCTTGATACGTCCTTCGTGACCGCTTCTTCTTGTTATTACAATCTGATTGCAGAAGCATTCGGGTGCAAGGCAGTCGTTACAGTGTCCGGTTGAGGCACAGGGGATTTTCTTGTTTAAACGTATCGCATTCGGAGGAGAAGCCATATTTCTGACTCTTGCCACTCCGCTTTCCACATCGGTAACGATTTTATTCATTCCTGCTACGATTATAACGTGGGCAGGTCCGTTTATCAGACAGGCAACACGATTGCCGTTTCCGTCGATATTTATCAGTTCACCATCTATTGTAATTGCATTACTGCTCATCAGATAATAGTCTGCAAGGACCGTTCTGGCATAGATCTGCCTTGCTTCATCAGGATTTTTGGCAGCAGTCCTGTCAATTAATTCATAACGGTTGTTATGTATTGCATCCATAAGACCGATTTCTTTGATAGTCTCACTGCCTCCCCAGCTTATTACGCTTCCGTCAGGTATAGATGAGATGATCGATTTAACGCACTCGGCAGCAGTTTCAAAATAAAACCCTTCCATATTTCTTTTTTCAAGATTCTTAATAATTGTTCCTGCCATTAAGGCATATGCTTCTTTTTTGTGTGACATAATTAACCTCCATTCGTGTTTTATATAATTATATCAGTTTATATATAATAAATTTAACTGTAAAAATATCCATAAAATGCGAAAAGTGTGAAAAAATAGAAATAAAAATAAAAAAATGAAAAAATTTAAAAAAAATTGAAGAAAAGTGTTGACAAATTAAATTGGTATGTTATAATAAAATCACAAAGAAACAAAATTCATATAGATATCCTACAGAAAGAGAGGTATGGACCACCAAAAACGTAAACTAGAATCCATTAAAAGTACAAATGAATAAGGAACCAAAGAGAAATGATTTTTATCAGGAATCATATCCAGAAAATCAATCGTAGTCGAGTACAGAGGAAAAAGTAGCGCAGGACCTAAGATAAAAGAAAAGGCACGTTACAGTATGTAAATACAATACCAGAGAGAAATGGAAAGGGTACGAAGGAAGAAAAATGGAGGTATGGACCAGTGGATAATATAGTTTAGAAGCGGGTGTTAATCAATAAGATTGATGCCCGCTTCCTCGTTGTGAAGAGATGAAATGAAAATTGTGTGGTAAATTGTCTAAAAATAGGTTATCATATAATATATAATTAAAAGTGTGCATAAGATTATATAGGTTCTGGAAGGGCAGCGGGTATTTATTATGAAAAATTTATTTAATCGGAATAAACATTCTTTTTCAGAGTATGAGATTTTAGAGACTGAAGAAAAATCCGATAATATGACACATAGTGATAATGTGCCGGAAGCCGGCGAATCAAATTCAGGTGCCGGAATGATCGGTGGCGCACAAGGAACAGCTTATACCGGAGAAACAGATAACTCAGATTATGTCATCGACAAAGAAGCAAGACGGGCTTACAGGCGTAAAAGACGTATTCGTAATCAGATAATCGCATATGGGGTTGTAGCGCTTTTTCTTGTGATTCTGCTGGCATCGGGTATTTCTATTGGACGAAAGATTTCCGGTATGATTAAGAAGAGCAGTAATAGTAAGAATGAGGAGCAGCTTGTTGAACAGACTCCTGAACAGGATTTTGTAGTTGATGAGAAACCCGATGATATAATTGTTGAGGCGCCGCCTGAAATAGAAGAAAATACTTTGGATGAGCAGTTGGAGGAAATTGTAAATAATTGTATTGCGGTAATGCCGCTAGAAGATAAAGTGGCGGGATTGTTTATTATTACACCGGAGGCTCTTACCGGAGTAAGAACTGCAGTGCAGGCTGGAGACAGTACACAGGAAGCTTTGAATAATTATGCGGTGGGTGGACTGGTATACTTTGATAATAATATCATAGACGATGACCAGTTGTCGCAGATGCTTTCCAATACCGTATCAATGAGCAAATATCCAATCTTTCTTGCGGTAGATGAAGAGGGTGGTTCAGTAAGCCGTGTGGCTAACAGTGCCATTGAAGTGACGCAGGTGGATGATATGCAGACAATAGGGGAAATAGGTGATGAATCCACGGCATATGAAGCAGGTGTTACCATAGGTAATTACTTAAGCAGACTTGGTTTTAATCTGGATTTTGCTCCTGTTGCAGATGTTACAGCGGGTGTTGGTACATCGCCGCTTGGAACCCGAACCTTTGGCAGTGACCCGGAACTTTGTGCTGATATGGCTGCCAATTTGGTGGCAGGTCTGGAGGGAACTTCCGTCAGTGCCTGTCTTAAACATTTTCCGGGTATAGGCTCTGCAAATGGAGATACACATAATGGAAGAGTAGAGATTACCAGAACCCTGGATGAAATGAAAAGTTCGGAGTTTATTCCTTTCCAAAGAGGTATTGAAGCCGGGGTTGATCTAATTATGGTAAGCCATGTTACTGCATCCGAGATTGATATGGATGGTCTGCCAAGCTCTTTATCGAGAACTATGATTACCGATGTGCTTCGCACCGATTTGGGATATGAGGGCATTGTTGTTACTGATGCACTGAATATGGGTGCCATTACTAATTATTATACTTCTGAGGAGGCTGCTGTTAATGCCATAACAGCCGGAGCAGATATGCTTTTGATGCCGGAGAATTTTGGCGCAGCGTATAATGGAGTATTGACAGCGGTACGTGAAGGAAGGATTTCAGAGGAAAGAATAGATGAGTCGCTTAGGAGAATATATCGTATCAAGTATGCCGATAAACTGGAATAGGGTTGATTTGTAAAGAAAACTTTGCTAATTTTCAGAATATTTAAAAAATATTTTTTTGTCGTTGACAAAGTAAAATAAGTGTAGTATGCTATTACTTGTCCGAGTGAAAATCGGATGAGTGATATGCGCGAGTGGCTCAGTTGGTGGAGCGCGACCTTGCCAAGGTCGAGGCCGCGG
>JAFLTG010000010.1:0-4939 GCA_022510545.1 Lachnospiraceae bacterium
CATTAAGTACCTCTTTCTACTATTCCTCGTCTTGTCTAATGCACAAGTATCTGATCACATTGTCCATAATACGAATACGGCTCTCAATTTCAGCCGGGACAGTGCTCTCTGCGTCGAACTGGATAAAATAATAAAAAGCTTCCTTCATTTTCTGAACTTCGTAAGCTAATTTTTTCTTACCCCAGTCATCAACATTTGTAACTTGTCCACCGAATCTTTCGACAAGAGCCTTGCACTTCTCTAATGTTGCGGCTCTTTCGTCATCTTCGATTTTCGCACTAACAACAACGGCTAATTCATATTTGTTCATGCCTGTTACCTCCTTTTGGTCTCTGGCCCCCTTGCGGGAGCAAGGAATATTGACTGTTTGTTAAAATATAACACTACGGACTAATATATTATCACAAAAATATAAGAATTTCAAGCTTTTGGTAAAATTTCTTTTATATTTTTTTCGACCTGCCTGCGGGCAATCATTATCTGATGTCCGCAGCCCTGGCATTTTAACCTAAAATCTGCACCTGCCCGCAATACTTCCCACTCCTTTGAGCCGCAGGGATGCTGTTTCTTTAATTTAAGCACATCGCCTACCTGAATATCCATATCACATCCCTCTTAAGGCAACTGGGAGAAAATCTCCCCTATGCTTCCCTGCACGACCAAATCTGCTATGCGGTCTCTTGATGTGGGAGTTTTATTAATCAATATAAGTTTATTCCCACGATAGTAATCTATAAGTCCTGCTGCCGGATAAACAGCAAGAGAGGTGCCTCCTACAATAAGCACATCCGCTTCACTTATATAATGAACTGATTTTTGTAAAATCTCCTGGTC
Organism: Lachnospiraceae bacterium; assembly: GCA_022510545.1. Classification (GTDB taxonomy): domain Bacteria; phylum Bacillota; class Clostridia; order Lachnospirales; family Lachnospiraceae; genus UBA3282. Next base: position 835 of record JAFLTG010000010.1, read on the forward strand.
CAGTCCTTCCTCATAAAGAACCACATCCGGCTTAATCCCACCTCCGCATGAGCACTTTGGAACCCCTTCGGAATTTAGCATATATTCAGCATCATACAGCTGTCCACACTGCTCACAATAATTACGAAGTACGGAGCCATGAAGTTCCAACACTTCCTTACTTCCGGCCGCCTGATGTAGACCATCAATATTCTGTGTAATTACAGCCTTTAACTTACCCTCTTTTTCCCACTGGGCGAGCTTAAGATGTGCGGCATTGGGTTTTGCATCCAGACAAAGCATCTTATCACGGTAAAATTTATAAAACTCTCCCGTTTTACTTCTGTAAAAAGTGTGGCTTAAAATAGTCTCCGGCGGATAGTCATATTTCTGATTATACAAACCGTCCACACTACGGAAATCCGGAATACCGCTTTCAGTGGAAACTCCCGCGCCTCCAAAAAATACTATATTATCGCTATTTCGTATAATTTCAGATAATTTTACAATATTATTTTCCATGCTAATCCTCCATTCTTACTCAACCTGCGATGTTTGCGCACAAGCGCAAACTCGCGGCCGAAATTGAAAATTTCGGTCTATCCTAATTTTAACCTATTAATTGCAGAGAAAATCGCCCTCACAGACGCTCTTGTAATATTAGAGCTTACACCAACACCATATGTGACAGATCCTGAATCCATATCAAGCAAATGGATATAGGCAGCCGCCTGTGAATTAGAACCACTCTGTAAAGCATGCTCTTCATAATCAAGAATCTTAATATCAATTGATAACTCTTCTTGCAGTCCTCTTTTCACCGCATCAATAGGTCCGTTGCCGACTGCTTCAAACTGTTTCGTGGCACCGTTATTCGTGTAAGTTACATATACCTTCGTGTCAAATTCGGATTTAATCTCATCGCTTAAATCATCCACACGCAGTTTGCGGAAATGAATGGGTTCTTTCTGGTTCAGATATTCATTGCGGAAATTCTCCATGATTTCATCAGGGGAAACCTCACCCTGCTTCTCTGAAACTTTCTGTATTACATTGGAAAATTCCTTATGCATTCCCTTAGGCAGTTTAAATCCAAAATAAGTATCCATAATAAAGGCAACGCCGCCTTTACCGGACTGTGAATTAATTCTGACAATAGGTTCATATTCCCTTCCTATATCAGATGGATCTATAGGAAGATAAGGTACCTGCCAGACTTCGGTTCCACGCTCTTTCAATGCCTTGACACCCTTGTTGATAGCATCCTGATGTGAGCCCGAAAAAGCGGTAAATACCAACTTACCTGCATAAGGATGTCTTGGATGAATCGGAATCTTACAGCATCTTTCATATATTTCGATACTTTCGTTTACATGTTCAATCGCAAGATTCGGATCAATACCCTGTGAAAACATATTGTAGGCAATATTAAGAATATCAACATTTCCGGTTCTCTCACCGTTTCCAAACAATGTACCTTCTACACGCTGTGCTCCTGCAAGCAGAGCCAGCTCCGCACTGGCAACACCGGTTCCTCTGTCATTGTGAGGATGCACGCTTAAGATTATGCTTTCTCTGTTTTTAAAATGCTTATTCATCCATTCAATCTGATCCGCATAAACATTAGGCGTATTCATCTCCACCGTGGATGGAAGATTTATAATGATAGGGTCTTCTTTAGTTGCTCCCCATTCTTCCTGTACCGCCGTACAGATTTCCAGTGCATAGTCCAACTCAGTTCCCGTAAAGCTCTCCGGAGAGTATTCCAGAATAATTTTACCCGGGAAATTCTTAGCACGCTCTTTTACCATTCTGGTACCTTCTACGGCAATATTGGTAATATGGTCTTTATCCATGCCAAAAACAACATCTCTCTGAAGAGTAGATGTAGAATTGTATATATGAACAATCGCCTGTTTACAACCCCGAATCGACTCAAACGTCCTGTCGATCAATTCTTCACGGCATTGCGTGAGTACCTGCACAACAACATCATCCGGTATCATCTTACGGTCTATAAGCTGACGCAGAAAATCAAATTCAATCTGACTTGCCGCCGGAAAACCGATTTCAATTTCCTTGAAGCCTAATTTGATCAAATAATTAAAAAACTCTATTTTCTCATGCACCACCATAGGGTCGATCAATGCCTGATTACCGTCACGCAAATCTACGCTGCACCATACAGGGGCTTTTACAATCTCCTTATTCGGCCATTCTCTTTCAGGATAATCCACTACCGGATTTTTACGATATCTTTGATAGTTTAACATTTTTCATCCTCCATTTTACTATATAAATATTTACTAAAAAAAAGCCCGTTAATACAACGGGCTCATTGGATAGCGTTATTCGCCAAGACCACTTTCAATCGCATTAATAAGTGCCTTCAGTGCTTCCTGTTCATCTTCACCATCACATACAAACTCAATCTCGTCGCCGCATTTAACACATGCTCCCAGCACACTCAATACACTTTTTGCATTCGCTGTATTATCTTTAAATGAAAATGTAATTAATGATTTGAATTTCATAGCTTCCTTACATAGGATGCCTGCCGGTCTTAGATGCAGCCCTGTCGGGTTCTTTATAACTACCTTTTGGCTTACCATACCCTCATTCCTCCAATTACCTTCTGAACTTTAATGTATTTTAGCATATAATATATAATGCAACCCCAATTACATTCAATCATAGCCTACTCTTAACTATACCATTTTTTGGGGAATTTCTCAACATAAAGTTTTCGCCGTCTGACATTCTTTCTGCAATAATATTACAGCATAATATTCTGTATTAATTCCGCTAATTTCTTTGCCTCATTTTCTATCATTGCCTGGTCTTTTCCCTCAATCATGACACGTACCAGAGGTTCGGTTCCCGAAGGTCTGATAAGTACGCGTCCTGCTCCGGCAAACTTCTTATTAAGCGCTTCAATCGCTTCCGCGATTTCAGGATAGTCCATATAGTTCTCTTTTTTATGGTTAGGCACTTTGGCATTTATAAGCGCCTGAGGCATAACTTCCATAACACCGGCAAGCTCAGAAAGCGGTTTTCCAGTCTCCACTACAACCTGTAAAAGATGCAATGCACTCAGGAGTCCGTCACCCGTGGTATTTTCATCCAGAAAAATAACGTGACCCGACTGCTCGCCTCCAAGACTTGCATTGATTTCCCGCATCCGTTCCAGAACATACCTGTCTCCGACTTTGGTCTGCTCCATATTTATACCATTTTTTTCTCCCATTATAAAAAATCCAAGGTTACTCATAACCGTAGCAACTATTGTATCGTTATTGAGGATACCTTTATTTTTCATGTGCAGACCCACAATCGCCATAATCTGGTCACCGTCTACAATCTGTCCGTTTTCATCTACCGCAAGCAGACGGTCTGCATCACCGTCAAACGCAAGACCCAGATTGGCCTTTTCATATACGACCTTAGCCTGCAGCTCACCCATGTGTGTAGAACCACAGTTTGCATTGATATTGGTTCCATCCGGATTATTATGGATTGCAACCACATCAGCACCAAGTTCCTTAAGTGCTTCAACAGAGGTATAAAAAGCAGCTCCCTCTGCACAGTCCACAACGATTTTCATGCCTCCAAGATCCACTTTAACGGCCTGAATTGCATGGTTGATATATTCTTCTCTTGCATCGGTACGGTATTTGATCTTACCGATACCTGCACCAATCGGAAATTTAATTCCCGGAAGTCCGTTCCGTATAAGCGCTTCTATCTCATCTTCGAGCGAATCCGGAAGCTTATAACCGCTGCCATCAAAAAATTTTATTCCGTTAAACTCCACCGTATTGTGGGAAGCAGAAATCACAACTCCTGCATCAACTTTGTATTTTCTCGTCAGATATGCAACAGCAGGTGTTGGAACAATCCCCACATATACTGCATTAGCACCTACAGAGCAGGCCCCGGCCATCAATGCGTTAGCCAGCATATCTCCTGAAATCCTTGTATCACAGCCCACCATAATAGTAGGTTTATGTTTATTCTCTCTTGAGAGTACATATGCGCCTGCCTGCCCTAGCTGCATTGCAAGCTGTGGAGTCAGTTCTTCATTTGCAACACCCCTGACACCATCCGTACCAAACAATCTACCCAT
>JAFLTG010000010.1:5039-51145 GCA_022510545.1 Lachnospiraceae bacterium
CCTCCATCACGTTAAGTCTTACTTTGATATTTTCCTTTACTTCTATATTATCATCAAGATTGTATTTCAGTTCAATCGTATGCCGTCCGGGCCTTAGATCTTCTATATCATTATCTTCCATATATTCAGCCACATCAACACTTGCCTGGATTGAATTAGCATTCAGTTCTTCCAAAACAGCTGCCAGACCTACCAATGTAATCTGATAAGTATTTTCATCAGCTTCGATTTTTCCCTCAAGGCCTTCAGGCATATTAAGAATCTGTATCCGATTCATATACATAGTAACTATGCGCTCGGAATTCTGTTCAACGGCTATATCCACCTGTATCATTCCCTGAAAATTCTCTTCAGCAAGAATTATTCCATCAGGCAGATAATTTTTTATATCAATAAGTTTTTCTACATTCTCCGTTGCTCCGGTAATATCGAGATCAGTCTCCGGAACATCTATCGAACTTATATTCGATATGCTCTTTGACCTTCCGGCTATCAGAATGTTATTTCTGGTTGCTGTAATCTCACCTGTAGCCTGATATCCCCTTGCGGGAGTTCCTCCTACATTCCAGTTGATCGGAACTGTTTTTGTTTCAAGTATCTCAATAGTCACACGTACTTTACTGATACTTTTGCTAATGCTGTTAGACGAAATAATATTATCATCTTCATCATACAAACGGATTTCCGAGTCCGTTCCTATACTATTGGTAAAACCGGAAACATTTACTGTTACAGCCGCACGCTTTACCTTTGAAATAATGGATTCCGGTCCGGATATCTCTATAAGATTCTGATCCAGTGTACTTTCTCCCAGAATGTAACCCTCTCTTACCGTACCGGTTGTATCAGTCCTTATCTGCAGCGTCTTGGATGTCCTGTCTTCAATATTTAATCTTACGCTGTCAATACTTCCCCTGATACTTTCCAGTTTATCGTTATATTTATTGGTTGAAAGATGAATCGGAATCGTGTTTAAGCTGGTCAGCTCATTCATATCAGCAACAGCCACTACATTACTGTTATTAAAAGATTCAATTATTGAGCGTTTAGCTGATATCGTAACTACACCTATTATATCGCTATCATCCAAGACTTCATAAACCTGCCCGCTATTCGTTATAAGGTCTGCATTTTGAATATTGACTTTAACATTTAATTCGGTGTATGTTCTGATGGGATCGTTTATATTAGTAACGACAAGCCATATGATAGCCGCAAACAGGAAAGAACCAAGTTTCAGTCCCCAATTTTGGGTTAATTTATTCTTCATTTTTGAACCTGCCTTTCCATAACTTGCGCTTTTTCTCTTCTGACGGTTTATCCTGAACAATACGCAGGGTCTCACGTAAATGCTCCGCATCAAGTCCTCTTTCGAGTTTACCGCCATAGGCAACACTTATTTTACCGGTTTCCTCGGATACAATGACAGTCATGGAATCTGTCACCTCGGAAATACCCACTCCGGCACGGTGCCTTGTTCCCAGTTCCTTGCTGAGTTCCATATTATCCGAAAGAGGCAGGTAACAAGTTGCTGCCGTAACACGGTTATCTTTTACTATTACGGCTCCGTCATGAAGCGGTGTGTTATGTTCAAAAATATTTATTAGAAGCTGACTGGAAACTATACCGTCCACTTCAATTCCGGTACGCTCATATTCACCAAGCGGCTGTTCATTCTGTATAACAATTAAAGCGCCTGTTTTTACTTTTCCCATTTCCACAGAAGCTTTTACAATTTCATTTATTGTTCGGTCTGAAAAACGCCCGTTGTCAGGTTTGGAAGAATCAAATGTAAGAATAGATGAAAAGAAATTTTTCCGCCCAAGCTCCTCTAAAGCCTTCCTGAGTTCCGGCTGCAATATGACCACTATGGCTACCGCCGCTATGCTGAAGAGATTTGTTACAATCCACAGAATTGTATTCATATTGAATATAACCGCAATCAGTACAAATGCCGCTATAACCAAAACACCTTTTAACAAAGCCCAGGCTCTGGTATTTTTAATCCATAAAAGGATATAATACAACAAAAAAGCTATGATCAGAATTTCAGCAACATCTGACCAATGGATTGTCGGTATAAAAAGTTTAGATAAGTAGTTTTCAATTAAGATATTGATTTGATGCATAATAACACTTAGCTTTTCCTTATTTTATTCTGCCCGGATATCTGTTTTACCTGTTTTTCCGGTCTGGTAACAGTCACCTTGGGCACCGCTTTTACATAATAATAATATTCATCATCTTCAAATTGTACCTTTTCCGCTCTCATATAATCTACATTAAACACAAAAAACTGTAATATAAGTGTAAGTATAAACGAAATTATCGTTCCCGAAATTACAGTGCCAAGGGCTACATTCGTATCAAACATCAAATCCCCAAGCAATATAACCATAATATTTACAATAGCACCTGTTATCATTGCAATTGTCCAAGAATAATCAACACTCAGCCTTCGTATCATATAAACCAGGATAAGAGTAACAGCAAATGCTACTATGGTAACAACCATTTCCTTATTCCCCAGAATACCATCTATAAATATCTTGAATTTCGTTACGGTTTCCTCATCTGCCGCACCACTCAGCACTGTTGCATTTATGCCAACATAGTGGATTATATAGTAAGATATTACACCGCAAGCAACAGACACAACCGATGACGGGGTCCCGACAAGTCCCATGGAAATAGGAATTACATACGGTATCTTCAACAGGAAACAAATCGGAGTCAACACCACTACCACAGTATCCTTAGGTGAAAATCTAAAGTACAGTAAAAACATGAGCAGGAATGCCCCTCCTACAACAGCTGCACACTCAAGACTAAAAGCATACATATGCAGTATTGTAAAAAGTGCCGAAATTATCACAATAAAATTCATCGGCATAAATGAACACATCAAAGCTGCAATTAAGACAACCGGCAGTTTGTCAATCGCGGACATATAACCTAAATTTGCATTAATAAGCAGCAATGAGATAAATGCCAGTGAGAATTTCATTAAAGGAGTAATATAAATCTCATATTTACTGTAAAACAGTTTTAAATACTGTTTTGCAACAAGTAAGGTTGTCATCATTCATCCTTTCAAAGTGTATTTCGTAGGTTTAATTTCTGAAAACAGAAAGTATGTCAATTAACTTTCTATAGTTTATCATCGTACATATTGGATAATTTCTTCAGATTCCTGTAATATAATCTCAGACTCTTGCGGGCCTTGCTATATCGGTAAGTATATATGATATAGGACAGTACAGCATAGATTCCTACTATGGTCACGTACCAGATTAAGACAGTCTTACAAAAATCCAGTAAATCCATCTTATAAATATCTGTCATGAATGCTTCAAAATCATAAAAAACGAGCATGGCAAAAACCACTACAAATGCAATAGTTGCACTTATAATGGATTTAAGCACCTGCCATCCTATATAATCACTGCGAAAATAACTTCCAATCGCCACATTTTTTTTACCTTCGCCTGCCTCATAAGATGCAAGTTTGGTCATCAAAATCACGCGTTCTTCATTTAGCATGAAAATCTCCTAAATTTAAATTAGTTCAAAAAGCGCATCTTTGGATTTTCTTTGGTATCCTTCTTTGGTGCCGGTTTCGGCGCTTCCGGTTTCCTAATACTTTCGCTCAATTTATCCGCCATTGAGTTCTTGCACTTGTCGCAAAAACGACCGGAACGAATCGCGGCTCCGCAATTCTCACATTCCAAGGTTATTGCTGAGCCTTCTGCAAGCTCCAGACGGTCGTCACGCAGCCATGCATGAATTTGATTCTGGGATACATCACAGGCTTCAGCAACCTCCGGAATAGTACAATGAGGATTTTCCCGGATATATGCCTTTACCTCCTGGAACTTCTCTTCCAATGCTTCTCTGCATTGCATACATATCGGCGGTCCCTGTACATAGTTAAAAAGCCTTCCACACTTTCTGCAATTACGTGCATTCATATAATTTCCTCCAATCACATTCCATTACCTATTGAAAGCGCTATAAAATGAACCTGCCCTATACCCACTTTATGCAGTTCCTGCGCCATAGCATCAATAGTGCTTCCAGTCGTATAAATATCATCGACTATTATAACTGTATTTAATTTTACATCATTACGGCAGATTTTAAAAGCCTTTTTCAAATTATTTTGTCTTTCTTGTGCAGATAATTCTTTCATAGGCGTCGTCTTACGGATTCTTTTAATAAGTCCGGTCTCTACCGGTATATCCAGAATCCTGCCAAGCTCAAGTGCAATAAGTTCCGCCTGGTTATATCCACGCACTCTTTCCTTGGAGGCATGGATGGGGACGGGTATTATGGCATCCGGTTTAAGAGCAAGTATTTTTTTCCCAAGTACGAGCGCAATCCTCTCTCCATAATATGCCGCATATTCCTGCCTGCCACAATATTTAAACCGATATATTGAATCAGCCACACTTGGATAGGCAAAAAGCGCCATTCCGCTGTCATAGCTGTGTTCCTTGCAGCTGCAATCGTGACAGAAAACCGCCCGTTTATCCTTTAATTCTTTTCCGCACTTCTGACAAAACGGTGCCTTAATATATTTTATTTTCTTTTTACAATCCTCACAGATGAGGTTACCGAAAGGCTTGACAGCCTTGTCACAGACAGGACATCTTCTCGGATATACAAGATCCAGAATCATCCCATAGAAAACTCTAAACAGACTTTCTTTCATTCTTTAATTAATTCCTTTATCCGTTCAGTCAGGCCGGTATATCGCCTGTTCTGATAATTATTGTTAATCATTTCACAAAGAGTTGCGCTGCTCCCAAGAATAGTCACACAGTTTTTGGCTCTTGTAACTCCGGTATAAAGCAGATTTCTGTTAAAAAGCATCCGCGGTCCCGACAGCAGCGGCATAATGACCGCAGGATACTCGCTTCCCTGGGATTTATGTATGGTAATCGCATATGCCAGTTCAATTTCATCCAACTGTGCAAACTGATAAGTCACCCTGCGGTGTTCATCATATTCAACTACCACACTGCGAGTATATTCGTTTATCTCCATAATAATTCCGATATCACCGTTAAAAATACCCAGCCCCTTATCTATCGGAATACCATAGCTGCTTATGACTTCCCATTCCAGCTGATAGTTGTTCTTAATCTGCATTACCTTATCTTTTTCCCGAAACAGGGTATCCCCGTTTATATATTCATGCTTACTGTCCGACGGTGGATTTAAATATTTCTGCAAAATAGAATTAAGCGTTTCCACACCCAGTTTACCCTTGCGCATCGGAGTAAGCACCTGAATATCATAAGGCTGTGCCCCCACATAAGGCGGCAGCTTATCCAGAATCAACTGAATCATATGCTTATATATGACATTAGTGTCATTTCTTTCCAGGAAGAAAAAGTCACGGCTCTTATTGTCCAGTACAATCTCTTCTCCGTCTTTTATCCGATGGGCATTTATGACAATATCGCTTTCCTTGGCCTGTCTGAAAATTTTCTCAAGGCTCACAACCGGAAATCTTTCACTTTCCAACAAATCATGTAAAATCTGTCCTGCACCTACCGATGGCAGCTGATTCACATCACCTACCATTATAAGACGGGTTCCCACGGCGACGGCTTTTAATAAAGACTGGAAAAGGAAGATATCCACCATTGACATTTCGTCTATAATAACAACATCCGCTTCCAACGGGTTCTCTTCGTTCTTTTCAAAACGGGCGGACCTTGCATTTTCCGATACTGCTCCGTTAAGCTCCAGCAGCCTATGTATCGTCCTTGCCTCATAGCCTGTTGTCTCTGTCATTCTTTTGGCTGCACGTCCCGTCGGGGCTGCCAGAAAAATATCCATCTCCTCCGACAAAAAGTATCGTATTATCATATTTATCGTAGTCGTCTTACCTGTACCGGGTCCTCCGGTTAATATCATAATACCATTTTTTACGCTTTCCAGCACTGCCTTTTTTTGGAGATCATCCAATTCTATATCAAGTTCTTTCTCAATTTTTTCGATTTTTTGTAGAATTTTGGAATCATCAGAATAACGGTATTCATCATTTTTAACCGAAATGTTCAGATCATGCAGCATTCTTGCACAGTTCAGCTCCGCATAGTAATATGGCATTCCATAGACCTTTTTTTCAGTCTCACCTTCTGCAGGCAGCTTAATTACCACTTTCTTATCCATTGCAAGATTCTGAAGCTGAGGTTCCATAAGAGAAGGTTCCAGTTCAAGCAGCTCACCTGCTTTTTGTAAAAGAATATTTTCTGGAAGATAACAGTTACCGTCAGTTCCTGCCTGCATCAGTGTATAAAGCAAACCACTCCTGATACGGTAATCGGAATCTGTATGGATACCTATTCTTGCGGCTATGCCATCCGCAATTTTGAAACCGATGCCGTCAATATCTTCTGCAAGTTTATAAGGATTCTCCTTCATTACTCCATACAAATTCATGCCATAGGCTTCATAAATACGTATCGCAAGCGTATTGGAAATTCCATACTTTTGAAGAAAAGACATTGCCTCCCTTGCATCTCTTTTCTCATATACCTGAATCGCAATTTCTTTAGCTTTGCGCTCACTTATTCCTTTGACTTCCGCAAGGCGTTCCGGTTCCTCCTCAATAATACGAAAAGTGTCGCTGCCAAAGAGTTTGACTATCCTTTTTGCTAGTGCCTCTCCGATTCCCTTAATTGCTCCGGAACCAAGATAACGCTCTATGCTCACCACATCATCAGGCTCAACTATGCTGTATTCATCTATTTTGAATTGCTCACCATAAACCGGATGTGCAACATAGTTTCCGGTTGCTTCTATAGTTTCTCCCTGATCTATGGTTCTGAAATTACCCACACAGGTTATCTCCTCATCTGAAGCAATAAGACTGAGCACCGTATATCCATTGTCGCTATTACGATAAACAATATGTTCAACATAGCCTCGAATTTTATCCATAACAATACCATGCACAAACAGGCTGCCCAAATAAGCAGCCCGTTAAAATATTTTCATAATTCATATTTATAATCAATATATAAATATAACTGTTAATCTGTTACTGATGACCGTTCAATCTGCTCCGGAGTAACAGGATTAATATTCCTCTTCATCTGTTCATACAATATCTGCGCAAGAGAATTAGGTCCTTCAGTATCTGATGTCACCTGTTTGGCAATCTCCTGAATAGCAGTATCTTTAAAGACATCTACCATATTACTTGCATAGCCTTCTTCGTCATCATCATCCCCAAAGAGCTTGGTCGTCTTCTCCATTCCTTTGAGAACCTGCTCCCACAGATATGCTTCAAACTCTTTACAGACCGCTAATAATTCCTCATCATCTGACTCAGCTGCCTGATTTATTCTATTTTTCAGTTCTTCGGTAGTATCTTTATTGGATTCCACCATATAATCCGTCAAACCGGAAAGTCCTGTAATATCCATACCATTATCCTTTCTCTAAAAACGCAAGTTCGTCTTATTAACGTTTCAGATTGTTTGCCGTATCCATCATTGAATCGGATGTTGTGATTGCCTTAGAATTCATCTCATAAGCACGCTGTGCCACAATCAGATTTACCATTTCATCCGCAACCGAAACATTGGAGCCTTCCAGATATCCCTGAATAACTTTACTTCTCTGAACGTTAGGATTAGTCGCTTCATTGAGCGCTGCACCGCTGGCATCTGAGGCCGCAAAAAGTGTATCACCTACTCTGACGAGACCGCCGGGATTATTAAACTGATACAGACCGATTGTAATTCCGATAGGCTGAGGATTATTCAACTCGTCCGGATAACACACCTCCCCATCCTGTGAAATCGAAAGTCTATTTGCAATATATGAACGATCTACGGCTATAGGCCTGCCTGTCTCGGTAAGAACCGGAAGACCATCATGATTGGTCAGAGTCATTCCACCGTTTGCACCGATTGCCCATGTGAAATCGCCGTTTCTGGTATAATATGTATTTCCATCATTTCCTCTTACTGCAAAGAAACCGTCTCCGGAAATTGCGAATGACGTATCAATTTCCGATGCCAACAGACTTCCCTGAGTAAAAATACTGTTGATTGAAGATGTACGTACACCAAGTCCAACCTGAGAGGTGGTAGGTTTGGGATCTCCGTTAGCAGTAGTTGTTTTTGTCTGCAGAGTTTGATAAAGCAAAGATTTAAACTGAGCATTCTGTGCCTTATATCCCACTGAATTGACATTTGCCAGATTATTTGCAATCGTATCTACATTTGTCTGCTGAGCATTCATACCTGTTGCCGCAGACCATAAACTTCTAACCATTTCTTATTCCTCCTGTTTTTATAACTTGCTTTTTTCTCAACCTGCGAGTTTGAGTGTAAACTCAAACTTGCGGGTGAAAAATTTATTTTTCACCCTAGACTCTACCAGTCTGGTTTACTGCGTCTTCCAATGTAGAGTCATATGTAGTGATAACTTTCTGATTAGCTTCATACTGTCTCTGTATTGTAATCATATTGACCATCTCGGTCACTACGGATATATTTGACATTTCCAGATATCCTGAATAGACACCTACATCACCGGAAACATTATATGTCCGTGCACCCTCTATCGGTTGGAAATAATTTTCGCCGTAACGCTCCAGATAATCATAATTCTCAAAATCGGTTATGCCGATTGTATCAACATATACACCACCCTGATAAATATCACCGGAACGCTCTATGGTCACTTCCTGGTTAGGGTCGAGACGAATCTGCCTGCCTCTGTCATTCAGCACATAATCCCCCTCCTGTGTTACAAGATACCCTTGCCTGGTCATTGTAAAATTACCGTCTCTTGTATATTTAGTCGACGTTTCACCGGCTTTATTGGTAAAGGATATTGTGAAAAATCCTCTTTCGCCCAACGCCAAATCAAGTGTATGTCCGGTCTCCTTAAAAGGACCTCCCGAATAATCCACATAATTCTCACCGGTCTTTACACCAAGACTGATTCCTCCCAATCTCTTAGGAAGATGTCCTGCTTCTGAAGTATCCTTTATCTTATATGCAAGGACCCTGTCAAAAGACTGGCTCGTTGCGCCTTCCTTCTTAAATCCGTTGGTAGTTGCATTCGCCAGATTATTGGTCATAGTGTCCATTCTGTGCTGTTCATTGATCATGCCTGTATAGGCAGTGTATAAACCCTTAAGCATTTTGTCTTTATCTCTCCTTAATGTTAATATTATTCTTCGCGATATCCTGCAAGGAACTCAACATATTTACCGGTTCCTATTGCGACTGCGGTCATAGGATCCTCCGCTGTCATTGTGTTGATTCCGGTCTTGGCTGCAATCAAATCTTCCAGACCGCGCAACAAGCTTCCGCCTCCTGTCAAAACAATACCTCTGTCTGCAATATCCGCTGCAAGTTCCGGAGGTGTTTTCTCCAATACACTGTGGATCGTCTCAACAATCTGTACGGTTGTCTCATGCAAAGCTTCTTCGGTCTCTTCCGATGATACTTTTACGGTTCTCGGAAGACCTGTAACAAGGTTACGGCCTCTGACATCCATATAATCCACTTCCGGTCTCTTAAATGCAGAACCAATTCTTATTTTTAAGTCCTCTGCCGTTCTTTCACCTATAAGCAGATTATGTTTCTTACGCATATAACGCACAATCGCTTCATCAAAATCATCGCCTGCTATCTTGATTGAAGCACTGACAACAGTACCTCCCAATGAGATAACTGCAATATCGGAAGTACCGCCTCCGATATCAACTATCATATTTCCACATGGTTTGGAAATATCGATTCCTGCACCAATCGCAGCCGCAATCGGTTCTTCTATAATAGATACTTCTCTGGCTCCCGCCTGATAAGTAGCATCCTCAACAGCCTTCTTCTCGACTTCGGTAACACCACTTGGTACGCACACTGCAATACGTGGTTTTCTGAAAGATTTCTTTCCAAGCGCTTTCTGAATGAAATACTTCATCATCTTCTCAGTGACCTGATAGTCGGAAATAACTCCCTGACGCAGCGGTCTTACCGCTACTATATTGCCCGGTGTTCTACCAAGCATCAATCTTGCATCTTCACCAATAGCTTTAATTTTATTTGTATCTCTGTCAAAAGCTACGACAGAGGGTTCTTTCAATACGACGCCTTTGCCTCTGATATAAACCAAAATACTGGCTGTCCCCAAATCAATCCCGATATCCGTATACTGCATTTTAGTGATCCCCTTTCTCCCGGTATCTATATTAAATAATTTCCAATTGACATCAAACTAAACACTTAAACATAGTAATTGTATAAAAATGCAAAGTTCGCTGCATACATTATAACCTAAAGAAAGAGAATTTCAAATAGATTTAATAAATTTTTTATAAAAAGGTACAAAAACCAGAACGGTTCCGTCCGTTCTGGTTTCGGCTTCCATGCCTATTATGATTATCGGCACAAGTTTTACATTTCTTAACCCCTTTCCAGCATCTTTTTCACATAAATGCCGGTATAGGAATCAGGGTTCTGCGCCACCTGCTCCGGTGTTCCCTCTGCAATAACGGTTCCGCCGCCGTCACCACCCTCAGGACCTAAGTCTATAATATAATCCGCCGTTTTGATTACATCCAGATTGTGTTCAATCACCACAACCGTATTCCCTCCGTCAGCCAACTTGTGCAGGATATTGACAAGCTTATGAACATCAGCAAAATGCAAGCCGGTAGTCGGCTCGTCCAGAATATAGATAGTTTTACCGGTACTGTGCCTGCTAAGTTCGGTTGCAAGCTTAATGCGTTGCGCCTCACCACCTGAGAGTGTAGTAGATGGCTGCCCCAGCTTCACATAAGAAAGTCCTACATCATACAAGGTTTCAATCTTTCTGCGGATAGACGGAACATTCTCAAAAAATGTCACTGCATCCTCTACCGTCATATCAAGTACATCGTATATATTTTTACCCTTGTACTTAACTTCCAATGTTTCCCTGTTGTATCGCTTACCGCCGCACACTTCGCAGGGTACATATACATCCGGCAGGAAATGCATCTCTATTTTAATTATACCATCACCACTGCAGGCTTCACACCTTCCGCCTTTTACATTGAAGCTGAATCTGCCTTTGTTATAACCTCGCGCCTTAGCATCCACGGTAGCCGCGAACAAATCCCTTATCTGGTCGAAAACTCCCGTGTAAGTAGCGGGATTAGAGCGCGGAGTTCTCCCTATAGGCGACTGGTCAATATCGATAACTTTATCAAGTTGTTCAATTCCAAGAATATTCTGATGTTTTCCGGGTATTGTTCTTGCTCTGTTTAAATCCCTTGCCAATCTCTTGTACAGTATTTCGTTAATCAGCGAACTTTTCCCCGATCCGGAAACGCCTGTGACACAGGTGAACACACCTAAAGGAATTTTAACATTAACTTTCTTCAGATTATTTTCTTCCGCCCCCTTAACAGTCAGGTAACCATTCGGTTTTCTTCTTTTATCCGGCACCGGAATCTGCAGCTTACCGCTTAAGTACTGACCGGTTATGGACTCTTTTACCTTCATGATTTCCTCTGCCGTTCCCTCGGCAACTACCTCTCCGCCATGAGAACCGGCTCCCGGCCCAATATCCACGATATGGTCTGCCGCAAACATGGTATCCTCGTCATGCTCTACTACAACCAACGTGTTCCCCATGTCCTTAAGATTCTTAAGCGCGGATATCAGCTTATTGTTATCCCTCTGATGCAGACCTATGCTGGGTTCATCCAGAATATAGCAGACTCCCACCAGACCCGATCCGATCTGCGTAGCAAGACGTATTCGTTGTGCCTCTCCGCCCGATAAGGATGCCGTTGCCCTTGAAAGTGCAAGATAGTCCAATCCCACTTCAATCAGAAAGCCTACCCTTGCTCTTATTTCCTTCAAAATCTGTTTGCCTATCAGCTCCTGCTGTTTAGTCAGGTTCATATTTCCTATAAACTCATGCAGCACCTTAATAGACATAGACGTTACTTCGTAAATATTTTTATCGCATACCGTCACCGCCAAAGACTCTTTCTTAAGGCGCATTCCTTTACACTCTCTGCAAGGAGTGATACGCATATAGGTTTCATATTCTGCCTTAGAACTTTCAGACCCTTCCCTGTATCTTCTTTCTATATTACTAATCAGACCTTCAAAAGCAACAGGATATACACCTTCTCCACGCTGACCTTTATAATATACCTTAACCTCTCTGCCGTTTGTACCATGAATAAGCATATCCTGTACGTTTTCAGGCAGCTCTTCAAACGGTGTGTCCAGAGTAAAGCCATACTCCCTGGCAAGCGCCTGTAAAACCGCATTAGTAAAACTTCCATCTTTTCCGCTGGACTGCCATCCCAAAACAACAATAGCACCATCGGCTATACTCACGCTCTTATCAGGAATCATCAAATCCTCATCAAATTCCATCTTATATCCCAGACCAAAACATTCCGGGCAGGCGCCAAACGGATTGTTAAACGAAAAGCTTCTAGGCTCTATCTCCCCGATACTGATGCCGCAATCCGGACAGGAAAAGTTTTCACTGAAAGTAAGCGGTTCACCATCTATTACATCCAGTATCATCGTCCCGTCGGCAAGTTTCAGAACATTTTCTATCGAATCGGTCAAACGTCTTTCTATATCCGGTTTTACGACAAGTCTGTCTACAACAATTTCTATATCATGCTTTATATTTTTCTCTAATTTAATTTCTTCCGCCAATTCATAAAGATTACCATCGACACGAATCCTGACATAGCCGCTCTTCTTGGCCCTGTCAAATACCTTGGCATGCTCGCCCTTACGTCCTCTGACTACCGGTGCAAGCAGCTGAATCTTCGTTCCCTCCGGCATCGCAAGAATCTGGTCTACCATCTGGTCCACAGTCTGTCTCTTAATTTCCTTACCACATTCAGGACAGTGGGGCACTCCGATTCTGGCATAAAGCAGACGGAAGTAATCATAGATTTCAGTAACAGTTCCTACGGTAGAGCGCGGGTTACGGTTCGTGGATTTCTGGTCAATGGAAATCGCGGGAGAAAGTCCCTCAATCTTTTCTACATTGGGTTTCTCCATCTGTCCCAGGAACTGTCTCGCATAAGATGAGAGCGATTCCATGTATCTTCTCTGACCCTCCGCATAAATCGTATCAAACGCAAGCGAGGATTTTCCGGAACCGGAAAGACCTGTCAAAACTACAAATTCATTTCTTGGTATATCTACATTAAGATTTTTAAGATTATGTTCATTAGCGCCTCTGATCTTGATATATTCTCTGGGGCGCATCTTTACCTGTTCTGTCATCTTATGTTAAGCCTCCAATCTTTCTCAGTCAGCATAATACTAATCCATGTCTCGCAGTACTTTTTTCAAATCCACCATCTTGTCACGCAGCTCTGCTGCCGCTTCAAAGTTCAAATCCGCTGCCGCTTTCTTCATCTTCTTTTCTACATCCTTAATAAGCTTCTCCAATTCTTTACGATCCATAGATTCAGGATCTTTCTCAAAGCGAAGTTCTTCTTTGGCTATTACTTTGGATATACTTATCAAATCACGTACCGCTTTACGAATAGTCTGGGGAGTAATGCCATGTTCCTCATTATACTTCTGCTGCAGTTCCCGTCTTCTGTTAGTTTCAGTTATGGCATTGTTCATAGACTCTGTCATATTATCCGCATACATTATGACATGACCGTCAGAATTTCTTGCCGCACGACCTATCGTCTGTATAAGTGAAGTCTCTGAGCGAAGGAATCCTTCCTTATCCGCATCCAAAATCGCTACCA
The DNA here is from genome assembly GCA_022510545.1 of Lachnospiraceae bacterium. Lineage (GTDB taxonomy): Bacteria > Bacillota > Clostridia > Lachnospirales > Lachnospiraceae > UBA3282. The sequence continues at coordinate 18,817 of JAFLTG010000010.1, forward strand.
ACGAAATTTCAGGAATGTCCAGACCTTCTCGCAAAAGATTAATACCTACAAGCACATCAAAAACATCCAGACGCATATCTCTGATAATCTCCGCACGTTCCAACGTATCTATATCTGAGTGCAGATATTTAACACGAATTCCCACATCATTCATATACTGTGTCAAATCTTCCGCCATACGTTTGGTCAAAGTTGTAACCAGTACTTTATTTTTTTTCTCTACTTCTTTGTTAATCTCCGATATCAGGTCATCAATCTGACCCTCTACCGGACGCACGTCCACTTCCGGATCCAACAATCCGGTAGGGCGGATGATCTGCTCCGTGCGAAGCAGTTCATGTTCAGCTTCATAATCCGACGGTGTCGCCGACACGAAAAGCATCTGGTCAATATGTTGCTCGAATTCCTCAAAATTGAGCGGTCTGTTATCCAATGCCGAAGGCAGACGAAAACCATACTCTACCAACGTCGTCTTACGTGAACGGTCTCCCGCATACATACCGCGTATCTGCGGCATCGTCATATGGGATTCATCTATTATTATCAGATATTCTCCCTTAAAATAATCCATCAGAGTAAAAGGTGTTGCGCCTTCAGGCATATTGTTAAGATGCCTCGAATAATTTTCTATTCCTGAACAAAATCCGGTCTCACGAAGCATCTCAACATCAAAATTTGTTCTCTCTGCAATCCTTTGTGCCTCTAATAGCTTGTCCTCACCCTTGAAATATTTTACCCGTTCTTCCATTTCTATTTCAATATTTTTACAAGCCAGATTAATTTTCTCCTGCGGAACAACATAATGTGATGCCGGAAAAATAGCAATATGCTCCAGTGTTGCATGCACCTGACCGGTCAAGGGATCGGTCTGCGCAATACGATCAATCTCGTCACCAAAAAATTCAACCCTTATCAGATAATCTCCGCCCTCTGCCGGATATATCTCGAGCACATCCCCTCTTACACGAAAGCAGCCACGGTCCAAATCCATATCGTTTCTGGTATACTGTATATCAATCAATCCTCTGATAACATCATCCCTATCCTTCATCATTCCCGGACGCAGGGATACTATCATTTCCTCATAGTCATCCGGACTACCCAGTCCGTAGATACAGGAAACGCTTGCAACTACAACTACATCATTGCGTTCTGTCAGAGATGCTGTTGCAGAAAGACGCAGCTTATCGATCTCATCGTTGATCGACGAGTCCTTGGCTATATAGGTGTCGGTGGAGGGAACATAGGCTTCGGGTTGATAGTAATCGTAATAGGACACAAAATATTCTACTGCGTTTTCGGGGAAAAACTCTTTGAACTCTCCGTATAGCTGGGCAGCTAGGGTTTTGTTGTGAGCTATTACAAGTGTCGGTTTATTCAGTGCGGCTATTATATTCGCCATTGTAAAAGTTTTACCGGAGCCGGTGACGCCAAGCAGGGTTTGGAATTGGTTGCCTTCTTTGAATCCTTTGACAAGGGTTTCTATGGCTTGGGGCTGGTCGCCGGTGGGTTTATATTCACTGTGTAGTTTGAACTCCATAAGTTCAAAATCACCTCCGAAGTCAGAACTAAATGGATGTAATGATATTTAAACATCTTTAAAGCAATATTGATTATAGCATACTGGTTGAAGTTTGTACAGTATGAATAGAACATTTGTTCTATTTGATTGTTACTTATTCATCTAACATTTAAGAGGAATAACCTGCAAACTGCAGGATACTCCTCTTTGTACTAAGTCCTATTTCATTGTAATATCAAAACTTTTGCCATTCTCACTACTGACTATTCCTTGCACATTACTACTAATATTTGAAAACTTTCTGTCACGATTATTTCTATATTAGACCCATGAAAAAGTTTAACAAACAGTACCTCCGTTTTTTCTACATACCGCAGTCAGGTCATCCAATACATCATCAAATGAAAGCGTATGCTCCACATCATAAAACTCTTTTAAGAATTCAATCCCCTTATTGCGGCTTAAATAAATATATGCATCTCTCACATGCATCTCATACCGACTTGCAAATTCACTGATACAGATGACAATGTAATCTAATATATTCACATCTTCTTTTCCCATGCTATACACCTCTTCATATTTCCTTTCTCACTCTATCATTTTCGACAATAATTCACTCGAATCATTAGTTAATTCTCCCGATTCAGAAAGAATAGTTGTGTCCAATACTGATTTGATAGATGCAACGGTTGAAACCAAAGCTGCAATAGACTTCTTACTCTCCATACAATACTGCGAGTAATCTGTCCCTTCCGCTAAGATAATACGCTTCATTTCTTCATTAAGCGGATATAAATATGCATCTAATTTAGCCAGCAGAGAATAGAACATATAACTTCTACGCCTAATTGCAATACACTGTTCTGAAGCAGTCTGAAGTTCTTCGCAGATTTCATTTGCTTTTGCTTCATTTGCATATGCATCCTGAAGAGACTTTCCAGCTTTTGCACTTGTAATAATTCCCATAACAAGAAGCGCTGGCCCTGCTACAAGTCCACCAAGAACGGCTGTACCTCCAGCCATACCCAAGCCTCCGGCCGCCAACGAACCACCTCCAAAAAATGCCAATGTAGCATTTGATGCAGCAGCTCCACTTAAGGAAGCAATTGCTGTGCCCGTAGATGCTGTTGCAAAAGTTGTTGCTGCACTATAAGCTCCAAATGCTGCGAGGGCCCCACCTGCAGCTCCTGTTATTCCGCCTTGTACTAATGAAAAAGAAAACTTGGTCATCTCTGCAAGCTCATCAAATTCCTTCTTATCAAGATTAAGCCTCTTCAATTCCATAATTCCCTCTGACTCAGCAAAATCTACATTCTTAATCTTCTGGAAGTTTGTTATAAATTCGTTTATTCCGTTATTAAGAACAAACACTTTTTCTTCTCCAAGGTGTTGTAAAGAATCTCCACATTGCTTTCTAAGATAATCCAAACGATTCGCTGCATTCTCTATTCTTTGATTTGCATCATCATTTATATTCTTTGCATGTGATTGATTCACACCTGCTTTAACAGTTGCTCCTACACCAGTAGCTCCGGTAACTGCAGCTATTCCTATAAATACCAATGGTAAAGGCATATCTCGTACCTCCTAATTCGTTCAAATAAGTAATACAACCATTCCATATGCAACTGCATCCTTCATTTGGAAAAAAGTTTTCTAGCTCCTTCTTTAATTCCGGCAGCTCCAGTCATTGCTTTTGCTCCCAGTTCTTTTGCCACCGGAGCCATAGATTCTCCGACCTTTTTACTTCTAGCTATCACAGAATCTCCAATTTTTTTACCCGTAGCCAGAACAACATTTTCTTTCTTCTCTTCCTCTCCAGTAACATCAATTATCATATCATCAGCAATAAGATATTTTGCTGCTTCAACTATTGTTTGATGTCTTTTTTCAACCTCATCAATCAGATGCCTTACTTCTGCATATGGTCTTGTCGAATTCTCAAGAATTTCCTTTTCCTCCTGTATAGAATGCGCAACACTTATAAGCTGCTTCATCTCTGCCAGTACACTCTTATCAATTTGAAGAATTCTAGCCACATGATTTATCAATCTGTTTTCATTCTCAGAATAATCAGAGTCACTATGCGCTAAAGTAAGCATATTCCAAACAAGTAGTCTGGGTACGACTCCCTCCTCAATCACTTTAACCACTTCATTTAGGGCCTGATCAATTCCTTCCTGAATTAAATCGTATCTTTCATCATCTACATCAATAGAATTAATCACATTTTCACATTCGGCTATAATCGTTTTCTCTGCTTCCGAAAAGGCTTCTCCTAGTAATTCGATTCCTATTTCTCGGAAACGTTCTTGCTCAAATGTTGTAACCCCATCTACTGACATTAAATAGTAAAAGGCTTTTAGTGCACCTTCTTTTGCAATCACTTTGATCATAGTCAGCCCCTCCTAAAATTCCAGTGTATCTTCCGTCATCATAAGCTCATCAAATTCTTCCATAGAGCCAAACATGCTTTTACCGGACAATTCTGTTTGAATCATATTATTTCCTAGAATAAATGCGTCTATATCATTTTCAGTTACGGCCTGGTCCATTGTGCTAAAAGCTTGTGTAAATACGGACATCTTATCAAAGAGATAGTTAGTGACCATATCCTCCATCGCTTTGCGATTTTCTCGGATAACCTCTATCCTTGCAGCACATTCCTGCTCAATTCGAACTCTCTCTTCTGTTGCCATTTTCAAATCCTTAAGCGCCTTATTAATCTCATCGTAAACGCCAATTGTTGCAGCAATAAATCCGATTGGTGTACCTATCTTTGCCACAGAAATTGCAGTCTCAACTCCATATTTACCAACATCCCAATCAGCCTGTCCATTTGGCAGTTTTTCAATAATGGATTTCTTTTGCTCCTCTGCTGCCGCAAGGAATCCTGTCTGCATTTTCTGTATCGCCAACATAAATTCAGAATTAGATGCCAATGCGAAACTCCCAAGCCCCCAATAATTAATACTCTGCATAAAATCCAAAGCAAACCCGCTCGGATTATTCTTATTCTTCAGGGCAGCCCCAATTCCTGCAACAGCCAAATCAATCGAAGTAAATGTGGACGTAGCAATCATTCTCATATGCCTAATTGCTTCATTCTTCCATGGGAGACATTTTGAAATATCAATATGTTGCAAATCATCCAAAGAATTAATTTCACCTTCTTCAATTTGCATCATAAATCTTCTTACGGAATAGAAAGAAGCAACTATAAGCTCATTTAATACAACCGGTATGTATAGTTTATTTTTGATTGATTCATTCACAATTCCCAACTCTGTTCTTAAATCAAATCTAAGTTCTTGATGAAGTATTAGCTTGCCACTTTCATCATGTTTACCAAGCAAAGTGCCATTAAACATCTTTGAGCAAATTACTGAAAACTGATAATTTGACTCTTTATTTGAAGATGTTTTAGGATCCGTTTTTCCTGCAATATTTCGAATGCCCGGAATAGAAGAAATCTCCTTTAAGAATGACATTAACGGCCCCGGCAATCCAGTTCCTTCCCTTCCCATTCTCCTAGTTCCACTTGATCCTGCAATATCACTGATCATATGGAATAGCCATGTAACAGTGCCTAAATAAACAGAATCTATAAAGCTTTTCGGCTGCCAACCCGGCAAATCATAAGAAACAAACTCACCATTTGTTTTTGTTCCATATCCCTTTCCAGTGAATTGCATCAATAAAGAAAACATCAGACCAATCGGCGTGGGATGATGAGAGAAATCTCTCAAATGATGCTGGGATCCGCTTCCGAATTCTTTTGTAAGCAAATCGCCATCCATAGGAAAATCATCTTCAAGCTTCTTGATGACGCCTGCAATATCATTTCCTTTATATCCTTTGGACTTAGCAACTTTCATAACAAAATTATCAATCTTATCACTGCCCCACTCATGTGCATCAGCGAGTGATATATCGCCAACCCACAAAACATCCATGGCTGCCGTAAGCGCTCCACTTGAAATAGAAAGAGCGACGTCATATTTATCTATTTTTTGATTAATATTTTTATCCATGTATCGCACCTCGCCATCATATCTCTACTTGAATTTGTATCGCAAATTTTCCTCTACTAATCCTACAAGAGAATGTCTCATACCTTTTGATATTTTATCAAAGTTATCTCCAAAGGCTTGTTTCCAGGTTTCAGTCTCTCCAGTTCTAATGCGAATTAAATCCGGTTCTTTTTTTGCATAATGCGAATAAACTTCAACCGCATATTCCTCTTCGATAAAAACATCTATCTCCGCAAGAATCGCATCCAATTCATTACTCACTTCAATAATAGCTGTTCTTTTTTTGCATTGATTACAATTCTCAAATCTATCTACCAATTTCTTTACCGTCTCACTATTATAATAACTACATTCTTCGCACTTTGCTTTTTCAACATGTGCCTCATATTTCTTATTTATCTTTTTTCTGACATCATATAATTTTGCAAGTTTTTTACTGCATTTTTTTAATGACATACTGACCATATCAACCTCCTACGAACCAACTTCTGCAGCAACAGATGATGCAGCTGTAATAAAACGATCAAAAAACTTGATACCCATATTCTCTTTCATAAATTTAGCTAATGCATAACCACCCATGTGAGCAATTCCACCTAAAGCCTTATCATGAACCTTTCTTGCAACAAGCGTAATTGTTTGGAGATCGAGATTTTCATGTAATACAAAATCACTTTTCTGAATAATATCTACCAATGCTGTTGATTCAATATCTTCTAACTCTTTTCCCGTATTTTGAATTGCCTTTGCTATTGATTCAGGAACCAACGATGAATCGTCTATCCATGATTGTTTTAACAACTTAGCTGCCTCTTCAAAATTAATATCTCTATCACCTAATAACCCCTTTGGAAGAGTAACTGTTTGATATTTTGAAGAATCAAATAATACACCAACTGCGCCGTTTTTCTTAATAATTTGAATAATTTCTCCATCTAAACTGAAATGTGCAATAACATCCCCATCGCTTGCCCCTTCAAACAACTCACGCAATGTCTGCTTCGTTATCACATTTTCATCAACATCCAGAATGTCTGCCTTCTTTAATGCATTAAAGGCTTTATCGACTAATTCTTCAGATCCTTCTTCTAAAAGCTTATTCATCTGATTTTGGCCTATTTTTCTCGCAATATATTCACTGTGGAACACTGAATCATCTGCCCTTTTCTTTAATCCATTAAGAGCATTTGCTGCACTGGCAGACATTTTACTCACTTTAGCACAAAGCTTTGGTGCAACTTTCTCTGCCGTCTTCTTTAATGTCGGAGCAATCTTTGAAGCTAATTTCTCGCAAGTAACTCCCACACCCTTAAATGCAGCACTTAAACCAGCTCCAAGTACAAATCCCCATCCAAAAGATTTTGCAACATCTGCCGCATCGCCTCCGTCAACCCAAGCAATCAATGCCCTTTCAGATGCACCCAGCACGCCATCTATCACCGAATCAATCAAGAAATACTGCGCAAATTTCTGTCCATACTGAGCATATACATAAGGCCCTAGATAACCACTAACTGCTCCAGTTGAAGCAGATAAAACTACCTTTGTCCAATTAATTGAATCAAGACTATTACTTTCCAGAACAACCTGCATAAATATTTCGATTGCAGTTCCTGACATAGCACCTGCAGCAACTGACAAAGGTGGACATTCTACAAGCACAGAAGCGCTTACCACACCTACAATAGTGACAACCACGCATACGCTTCCTACAATCCACTTGCAAAGTGATGTAGCTTCATTTCCCGTTTCAAGCGTAAAGACCATCATTCTATCATTAGTAATCCTATAACATTCCATAGGATCCAGCTTTGAAGTGATTTCAACCAAGTAATCAACATCATATCCAAGGAAGGTTTCCTCTTGTATAGATAAGAAATATGATTCCACTGCCTCTTGTGCATAATAAGCACATGTTTCAATATCTATCGTAGCAAAATTGAAATCTTGTTCTTCCAGAATTCTGTTTATTTCCGCTTGAAGCTCGTCGTAGTCAATTTCGGTAGAAAGCGATGCTCCTGCTATACCAGTATAATTTCCTTGATCTAAATCATATAAATATCTCTGGTCATCATACGAATATAATGAACCTATTTCTTCATCAACAGATTCCTTATCGTATATTGCTTCCTTATAGAAAAGAGAGCCTTTTTCATCTACTCCATACTTCACATATTTGCCATAAACGACACAATGATCTATAAACGAATCACTTCGATAGGCAAGTACAAATGATGCTATCTCATCCTGATACTCAATATTGTATATCTCAAGCCCTGCATCAAATTCACTATCCTGAATCTCTGTTTCACCAATATACGGAATAAATCCAGCAAAAAAGCATCCTTGTGCCTCATCTTCATTTGCATAGCATTCCGAATAATCTGAATATGCGATACCAGACACTTCCGTACCATCTGAAAGCCTTATATAACCTGGAAACACATCGTAAAAATACCCAATCTGATTTGCTACCAAACCATAAACAAAGGTTTCCATATCTCCAAGATAATCTTCCCAATTATCAGATAATAAAATTGATGACGCATCTTCCAAAATATCATCTGTACTAGCCACTGTGTCAGTATGTTGAAGAATCGATTCTACAGTCTCTTCTACAATAGCATTTGTACCTATTTCAATATTATTTTTTGACGGAATCTCTTGTTTTCCACAGCCGGATAACAAAGATGCAACCATGCATACAGAAAGTAAAATTGAAACAAATCTATTCATTATGCTCTTCTTCATCTCTGTCCTCCTCAGAATTATTGTTTAAAACTTCCTTATCTATATTTAACTTTTTCTTAACAAAGCAAAATACTCCTCCTGCTGTTAAGGCTAAAACAATCAATACAAATATAATAATTTCTCCTGATTTTTTATTATGTACTGATGTTTCATCATTTTCTGCAGCATGTTCACTTTTATCTCGATATAAAGCCACCAAAACAATATCTTGGTCTTCAGTTATTATTATCTTGTCTTTATATATCTCTTCTCCCTTTACCCATCCTACAAAAGCAGTATCATCACGATCGTCAAGCTTTGGAAGTTCATACTCAGCACCATAACTTATTTCCATCTCGGACACTTCTGTTCCATCATCATTTAGCAATGTCAATTTATATTGGTTAGCTCTCCACACAGGACTTAGAACTACAGACCCTCTAAAATCTATTTTTTCAATAACATTCTCATATAAATTTCCTTGATAATCTTCATAACCAATAAGTGTATATCCATCTTTTTCGATAACAGGCAATTCAGTCTTATTGTCCTCATATGAAGCAATAATTGTATCCAAATTCTCTGTTCCTTCACCACTAAATGAAATAGTTGCATAATCTGACTCATCAACATTTATCTTAACTGAATACTTGTTTCCGATTCTGTTCACAACTGTAATGGTATATTCACCTTCGTCTGCCCAAACGGCTTTATCAAGCTGATCTTCTGCATATGCATATAAACCAGCCGGACCTTCTACAATAACAACATCATATGGATCCAATTCATCCTTAATATCTTCCAGTGAGAATAAATCCACCGTCTTAATATCATCATTGCTATCTTGTGTATAAGTTACAGTCTCCCTATTTCCTTTTGAATAGTATGAAATTATAAGCTTTGCTGTAATATCATCATCTGCGTAGAAAACTGCGTCATATGAAGCACTGTCGCCATATACAGTTGATTCTGTTATTGTGATTTTTCCAGTAGGACATCCCTGGGAAGCTAATTGCAAACTTACACCTTTGTTATACTGGATTGAATATTCCTTACCATCGCAGTCCGTGATAATAACAGAATCGGAATCGCATCCATATTTATCCCTAACGAACTTAAAATCAGATGTACCGGAAATAGGTTTCTTAGTATTACTATCTGTCAAATACGAATATGGTAATGCATTTATGATAGGTAGTGCTTCTATAGACGTTAATGCATTCTCCTGTTCATCGTCAGCATATATAGTAACACTTCTTTCAAGCTCAAGTTTTCGCAGATTACTATATTTCGAAATTGTTGCTTCATTCAGAGTTAAATATGTATATTCATCGGAAAGATCAAAATAGAGCTCTTGAACAGCCTGTTCTGCAAAATAGTTTTCTGCATCTGTCAAATCCCAGGTTGAATCATATTTTTCTTTTCTTGTTACTAAAAAGGAACCTGTATATCTATAAGTACCATCAGCCTGTATTTCCACCATTCCCTTTTCATAATTATAGGCAGCCTGAACAGCGGCTTTTCTTGTTGCATAGGCTTTTGTAATATTTCCTTTTGCTGCACTTGGATAAGTCAACCCATAATATATAGGATATGCTCCAGAGATATTCTCCTTATTAGCATTAATTAAGTTCTGTTTATTTATCACTGGTCCAGGAGCATTTCCTTTTTCGATAATTCTAAACCTAAATGTAATGACACGATTATCTCCAGATATAACATCATTATCATATGTGGGATTATTACAGAATACAGCAACATATTCTCCCGGATCATTAATTGCAGCCACCTTAGAATTGCGTGTTGCGGAAATATCTATTTTTTCACCATTTGTCACATTTTGAATATATCCATATATTGGTAGATAATTTACATCTACAGCTGCAATATTATAATTAGTTAACCCGCCTTCAAAAACCGGATAGTCTCCCCCTGAATAAATTCTTTTACCTTGAATAAATCCATCACCAAAATAGTATTTAAGTGCGTCTCTTGAAGACATACGATCAACATATAGGGTTACATTTTTTGTTACCCCCACTGCACTCTTCAACTCAATCTCATATTTCCCTGTCTCAGTGAATTTATGATCACTAGGAACACCTACACTTACCCCATCCTTTTTTACAGTATATGTAACTGTAGGATTCAATGAATTATCAATAGCAAATCCAGACACAGTAACTGAACCAGAAGTCAGAGTCTGAGATTTTTTATACATCTCTGTAAGAATCTCATCGTCTTCTCCGCATATTTCTTCCTTTTCTTCCGTTATAGATAAATTCGGGAAAGTAACTGCATCTAACTCATTACTGCATAAATAGAATTTATATTCCTCAACGCATCTTTTGGGGGTTTTACCATTAACTTCTTTTGTTTTGTATGCATATAAAATCCTAATATACATTCCGGAAAGAACATCATTTCCATCTGGAGAATAAATATATATATCCCCCAGTCCAGCATAGTTATTAGTAAAGTCTGTTGTATATAAACCTTTTGAATATTTCCCAGAATCAATATTTTCCCATGTTTTTCCATCCTTAGATGTCTGAATAACAAGAGTACCTGAGTCAATCGGTCCAGTTTGTGCACCCTCTATTAATTGCTTTTCCTTTTTCCCGTATGTATCTTCCTCTACCTGCCATCCATTATCAGCATATGTATCACTATCCTTCACCCTGATGTAGAATGCAACTGAGTCTCCTGTAATTCCATATGCAGTAAATCCATTTTTTGTAGACTTATAAATATTATTCCCCGCTTTTTGTCCAATTATTAGTGTTGATATATTAGGCACAGTCGTATCAACATTACTTGTTGAATAATCCTGTGAATCTTTTCCTGAATACATTGTTGGAGATAATTCAGAAGTAGCCAGTCCGTTACTAATAGTGACTACAGTTTCAAACGAAGTACCGACAGGAGATTTTGAAGTGATTGTATAAACACCCGGAGTTGTATATGAGGTCAAACTATTTACAGTGCTTGAAACCAAAACATTATCTCTCTTAACAGTAATACCAACATTGGCTCCTACCTTATCAATAACAAAACCATCTGCTACACTATCATTATTGGATAGTTCACGACTTCTGTCTGACATATCATATATTTTGATTGGGTCAGCATCATAACAAACAAAAAATTTGTACTCCTCTACACATCGCTTAACCTCATTGTCATCTTTTTTGCCAATCCATGTTTTCTTGTCTCCTGTCTTTCTTTTCATACTATACGCGACGTATACTCTAAAATATGTACCATTCAAAATATCTTCCTGCGTAATAGTATATAGAGAATCGCTTCCTGACTTATTCTTCGCAAAAAAATCATATTTAGGATCAACTGCATTTACCCAATTCACAGCATCCAAAGATTTCTGAATTAGTACCACACCTTTTGCAATTTTCTTAGATAAAGATATATCTCCGATAGTCTTTTCGTCAGCATTATAAATATTCCAATCTTCCTTAACAGATGTTTGAAATCCACCATTGTATGTGTAACCAATTGAAACATCTCCATTACACGTGTAGGCTTTAACGCTATTCATATCAGAAGTTATATTTGCATTACCATTCAAATAAAGAGAGCCTAAACCCGCTTTACCATATGCAAATTTCGTTACAGAATCTTTTGAATTATTGCTAAATGAGTCCGACTTCTCATAATAACCCACTGCATTTACAATAGTCATCCCTGCAGCTAATGCGGATTTTCCACAAATAATAAAAGCTCCTAACAGTGCGCAAATCATAACGATTTTTATTCTATTTAACCCTTGTTGTGTATTATTATTCATACGTATCCCTCACAAAATTTGTGTTTGTCTATCATAATCTATTATAATAATTAGTAGTACAATAAACGTCACTCCACGACTATAATCGTATCCTTGCTTCTTACTTCAATCTTCAATAAATCATCCAATAAATCAATCTACAAATCGTTAATCCAACCAAAATCATCAGTCGAATCCTAAGATAAATGTCTTATTTGTTGTATTCATATATATTACCATAACAATCTTTAGTAAGAAAGACGGAATGTCTCATTATACAATTAATTTTATTAAAACATTTTCCGGCGAACCATTCTACAAAATACTTTCTCCAATCCTTATTTTACGTCAGCAACTCCCACGCAAGATTAAAGCAGCCTTTTCCTATCGGTATCAACAATATTGTGATGCAAAATGTAATACCCAAAAACGCCATGAGAATTGCAAATGGCAGCTTTATGAACAACCAAAACAATATCGAAAACATTGCACCGGTAACTTTGAAGCAAAGCCAAAATATAATCGTTAATATTCCTAAGCAAATAATAATTCCCAGCATAATTTCCCTCCTTACAAAAACAAGCCTGATTATTCATTATCCAAACACAATACTCAACGCAGGACACATATCTCCAAGTGTCAGCATTTCTGATTCCACTTTTTCTCCTCGGAGCTTACGATAGTATTCGTTTAAAACCAGGTCCGGTTCTTTTTCCATTTTGATAAATAACATTGCAGTGTTTTTTGCATCAACTAATCCATCATGAAATTTTTCATCAAACATAATGTCTGTTGCAATTAATGCTTCTGATAATTTATATGTTTTCCTTCTATTCACCTTTTTTGAAAAAGTCTTTTGACAGTCCTGCCAAGTCTCAAGAAGTATATTAAGTCTGGGAATATCGATATGCTTAGCTTCTATTTCATGACAAATTTGCATTTTATCGCTATCACTCCACGAAACACAAACCGCATTTTCCGGAACCCAATCTACAAATTTCTCTAGGGCCTCCTTCATTTTAGATGCGTCTTTAATATCAAAAGATGAAATCCCCGTCAAATTCCTTATAAACGCATCAATCTCACCATACTCCGGATGCACATATGTATTAAACTCATCGATAATTTCTAAATTCTCATCAACCAATACAGCGCCTATCTGAATGGTCTCAGCTGACCAATGATATATTTGATCCCTAATTGGTTTTGGTACTATACACATTTCAAGATCAACTATTACATATTTACTCATATTGTATGTCCTCCTCGGTTTATTGCATGTTATATTCCCATTTTGTAAGCTGGGTATTTCGCTCAATAATTTGATTTCTCATTAACTCTTTTATTGCCCAAATATTCATCAATTGGATACCCATGAAATGTTGATTTGTTTTCTAATCCCAGTCTTTTACATAATTCTTCCTTGCTTTCCATTTGATCAATAAGCTGGCACATTCTTAATCTTTCCTGAACACTCATACTGCCACCTCCAACCATTTGCTTTTTGTGTGTATGACTCAAGTATATCTTGAAACTATCCTTCAAAAAACATTCATAGATGCGACATAGATACCCCTATTTCGCCTTTTTTGTCACAATAGAATTTACTTTATTTATCTATGGCTTGCCTGTATAATAGATAATAGCAAAATGCTGATAAGGAGAATTTTATGGGACGAAAATCTACAAAAGAAAACAAGAATATTTATCAGATTAGTCGAGAAAATGCAAATCTTACAAGAGAAGCCGCTGCCGAGCAGCTTGAATTTATATCTTCAGATAGAATTGAGAAAATTGAAAATGAAAAGTCATACCCTCATCCGGAGGAAATCATAGCAATGGCAGACTGCTATAAAAATCCTTCTTTATGCAATTACTATTGCTCACACGAATGCTCCATTGGAAGAGAATATGTTCCGGAGGTTGCTGCAAAAGATCTTTCTATGGTTACACTTGAAATGCTTTCAACATTAAATACACTTTCTAAAGAAAAAGATTTAATGATTGATATTGCTGCCGATGGAGAAGTTACAGAGGATGAAATGTCAGACTTTTTAAGAATAAGGAATAGCCTTGAAGATATGTCATTAGCCATTGAATCTTTGAAATTATGGTTTGAAAATGCTATTGTATCTGGAAGAATAGATAAAAGTCTCTTAAATAAACTTACAAAAAAATAGACTGCAAAATCCGTTGTTTTTTGATTTGCCACCGCATAATAGATTTTATTCAAACTCCCACAGAGATGTGACAATTTCATCCACAGGATAATGGCGATTATTGCCGGTAACTAACTTTGACTTGGTGCACTTCGCTGCATCATAGAATATCCTATCTTTTTCATCCGGCATAGGAATTTGGGATTTTGTCACTTCAATCCAAATAGCGTTATCCCGAAACCAATCCAGTATATATGATATCACTTCTTCATCAAAGCCAAATCGTTCACGGTGCAGTACATCTTCGTATTCCTTAAAAATTTCCTTATTGATAATCACCTCATGTTTATTGTCCAGCACATCAGATAAAAACCTGAAAGCCGTTCCATCAGGAGATAGCAATGCAGAAACTAAAATATTTGTATCTATTACTAATCTCATTGCACTTTACCTTTTCTGTATGCTTGAATCTCTTCATCAATTTCTTCCATAGATAAAGGATTCATTTGTACATACTTATCCCTTGCGGCCTTTAGGATGCCCGATGGTTTTTCCGCCAATCGATTGATCAGCATAACTACCATATCGTAATCCTCTTGTGACAATGTTTCCAGTTTTGCTGTCACTTCTGCTATCCCCATAGCAAAACCTCCTTTTTATTACATCTCTAAATAATCTGATACTCCATTACGATATCTTTTACATCTTCAAGCTAAGCTATATTCTTCACCAATTCAAACTACCTATTTTATTATATCAAAAAGCAGATGATCTACGCCACCATTTTTTCACAGATTCATTCCGACTAACACTACATTATATTTACTACCGTCTTTCGACGAATCAAGGTTTCTATGGCTTGTGGTTGATCACAGGTGGGTTTATAATCATTCTAATAAAATTATAATGCAGTCATACCCAATCCTCCAGTTCCAAACCATCTACTCTGGCAAACTCTTTCGTATTATTGGTAACTAACGTCAGATTCATAGATTTCGCATGGGCAGCTATCAATGCATCCAACGGACCAATGGGTGTTCCCTTTTTCTGCAAATCTGCCTTGATCAGCCCATAAACCTGAGCTGCCGAATCATCAAACGGTACAATCTGAATTTCAGACAAAAAAACCATAAGAGCAATTCTGTTCTTTTCTTTCGCTTGACTATTTTCAACTCCATGAGCTAATTCCGCATAAGTAATTGCAGAAATACAAATATCATCCGGATCATGTTCCATAAATTTTTGAATCACATTCTCCGGCTGGTGCTTTATAATATAGATGCAGATATTCGTATCAAACATATATTTCATAGGCTGTCTCTCTCCTGCTCCGGCTGATCTTCACGACCACCTGACATAAAATCAGCAGAAAACATATTGAGTCCGCTTAAAAATCCATTCCATTTGGAAGACTTTGGTATGAGCATTACAATTTCACCTATTTTATTGACAAATACTTCATCATCTGAAAAGCGGCATTCCTTTGGAAGTCTTACTGCCTGACTTCTTCCATTTTCAAATACCTTTGCTGTTGTCATAATTATCTACCTCCGTTTTCAAGAAAATATACCATTATTCTTATATATAGTATATATCGCGATATATACCAGCGTCAATATAGTATGCTCCAATAATAATTTATTTATTCTTACAATGTCCATAAAGCAAAAGATATTACGAGTAAAAAACGCAGACCATACAGCCTGCGCTTCGTTTCTTTTTATCATATTATTATTGACCCATCATTTTAGCAACTTCCTCTTTTGCCCGCTCCAATTGGTTGTCAACACCATCGTCATAATATGCATCCGCATCAAACACACATTCAATATCCGGATCAATTCCAATACTGTGTATGTTGTTACCCTTCGGTGTATAGTAAGCACTGACCGTAAGCTTCAATGCAGTGCCATCGGTAAGCGGCAGTATTCTCTGCACGATACCTTTACCGAATGTAGTCGTTCCTATCAGTGTCCCTTTTCCATAATCTTTAATTGCACCGGCAAGTATCTCTGAGGCACTGGCTGAATTACCGTTCACCAAAACGACTAACGGTATCTGCAATTCATTATCACCGTCACAACTGTATTCCGTTCGTTTTCCGGAACGATCCTCCGTATATACTATAAGTCCCTCCGGAAGAATCTGCCTGGCAATATCCACTACTACAGACAGGCTTCCACCCGGATTGCTGCGCAGATCCAGAATCAGGCCCTTGGCATCCTGACCTTTTATTACAGCCATAGCTTCGGCAAACTGGTCATAAGTCACTTCATCAAACTCGGTTATCTGTAAATAAGCGATCCCGTTATCCAGCATCTCATAATCAACCGTCGGAGATTCTATCTGCCTTCTTACAACATCTACTTCAAGATAGTCTTCCTTACCTTCTCTGTAAATTGTAAGATGTACCGTTGTACCCTCTTCACCTTTGATTAGGGAAACAATTTCAGATAATTCCAAACCCTGTACAGGCTCTCCATCTACAAGATAAATTATATCATTCTCTCTTAATCCGGCTTCCTGCGCAGGTGTATTGTTAATGACTCCGCTTATCTTGCCGCAGCCGGTCCGTCCATCCAGACTTATATAAGCTCCGATACCATAATATATGCCTTCCGTATCACGCATCATTTCTTCCCATTCTTCTTCCGTATAATACACGGAATACGGATCTCCCAAAGATGCTACCATTCCGGAATACATTCCTTCTATCATAGCATCGGCACTGATATCGTCCTCCCTATAGTAATATTGGTTAATAACTTTTTCTATTGATTCAAGCTTGGTAATTGAATCATCATTTACTACACTCTGTGCTGATACTTTTTCCGAACTTGTTTCTCTGGCTTTTCCTCCCCGGATAATATCGGCAGTCTTAATGCCTACAAAAATAGCGCTGGCTATAAGCGAACTGATTATTATTCCGGTAAGCAGACCAACAAGAAACATCCCCTTTGTTTGATTCTGCTCCTGTTTTGACCCATTAGGATTCAAATTATTTTCGGCTCCCTGATTTATTACATTATTACTATTACTATATCCATAATTATCCAAAATCATTCATCTCCATCTGATATATGTTTCAACCTAAATAATTCCATGGACTCACATAGTTACCTTTTAGACGCACACCAAAATGCAGGTGATTACCGGTTGAACGCCCTGTACTGCCTACCGCGGCAATTGACTGACCCTTAGTAACAGTCTGACCTTTGGATACGTACAAAGCCGAAGCATGCATGTATATTGTATACAACCCATCACCATGGTCTATCATAATATAGTTTCCCATTGATGAGCTGTAATCCGCTGCCACAACATCCCCATCATAGGCAGCAAGAATCATTGAGCCATAGGGCGCTGCCATATCCAGTCCATTATGGAACTGCTCTACTTCAAGAATAGGGTGCATACGATATCCATACTCATCTGATATTCTTGTATAAGAGGGACAGGGCCATTTAAACATTCCGCCATCATAAGTTCTGGCTGTAACATTTTCAGCTGCAAGTCTTGCCTTTTCTTCCGCAACCGCTTTCTCCAAAGCTGCTATCTCCGCATTCTGCTGAGCAATCATATCTTCATATTCTTTAATTGCTGCTTCCTTAGTGGAAATATCATTTGAGAGTGAAACAAGTTGTGATTCTTTTTCATTAATCAAAGTATTAATATTACTTTCTTCCTGCCTTACCGCAACTCTTGCCTCTTCAAGAACTTCCTTCTGCGCCTCCAGTTCTTCTTTACAAAGAGCAATCAACTCAGCGGTCCTCACATATTCATCTAGCTGATTTCTGTCATAGGAAGATATTGCTTCGATATAATCAGCCTTATTCATCATATCCGAAAAACTTTTCGAGGAAAAAAGCAATTCAAGATAAAACATATCACCCTCTTCATACATAAACTTGATACGTTTCTTCATTGCTTCATACTGATTTTCCTGTGTTAATATGGCATCATTCAATTCCTCGGTGGTTATTTCAATTTCAAGTGCTTTTTTATCGATAAGTTCGTTATACTCACTAACTCTTTCCTGAATATTATAAAGCTCGGTATCCAACCTTGTCACATATACGGCAAGGTCATTTTTAGACTGTTCCAGCTGCTTTTTAATTTTTTCCACATCACTTAAGCCGGACTTTAGCTTTGCAACCTCTTTCTTTGCTTCCGCAATTTCCGCCTCTTTTTCACGAATGCTGTCGCTGGTATCCGCGGCTACGGTATTAGAGGGAAAAAACAACGCAATACCGACACATATTAATATACATAATATTTTTTTCAAATATTTCATTCAGGTCCGCCGCCTTTCACCCTATACCCTGAGGTGCTTTCTTACGGTTACAATACTTCCTAAAAATCCTATTCCTACGCCAATTCCCAGCGAAACCGGTAAAAGAACATTAAAAATCTCCTGTACGGTCAGAAAACTCAAGAGTCTTGTAAGAACAGCAAATCTCTCTAATATATATTCCATTACAACATTATACAAAACATAAATAAGTCCAAGCGGAATAGCTGCACCAATAAGACCTATCAGCATACCTTCAATTACAAATGGAGATCTGACGAAAAAATCCGTTGCGCCTATATACTTCATAATGTTGATTTCTTCTTTTCTGACAGATATTCCGATTGTGACAGTATTACTTATAAGGAAAATCGAAACCGCCAGCAATATAATAATAATTCCAACAGAAACATAGGCTATAAGAGCATTTACTCCGGTAAGCGTGGTCGCCGTTATCTCGGAACGATTTACCTTCCTGACCCCGGATATTGATTCCAGATAAGTTACCAGTGCCGACTGCATTGAAACATCACTTAAATAAATCTCATAGTGTTCAGAGCCTTCAAGCGGATTTTCCGTAAATCCATCGGCATACTCTCGCAGATAATCCGTCTTAAAGCTTTCCCAGGCCTCATCGGCTGTTACAAAATGTATGCTTGCCACCTCAGTTCGCTTGGATATCATCCTGCCGATTTCTTCTATCCGGCTGTCTTCCAACTCTTCATCAAAAAAAACAGAAACGCCTATGTTCTGCTCAGCATTTTTTACAACACTCTGGAAATTGGTTATAATAGCATAAAAAAGTCCAAACAGAAACAGGCAAGAACTTATAGTTGCAATCGAGGCAAGGGTAAACAATTTATTTCTGAAAATATTACGGAAGCCCTGACGGATGGTATAGAATAATGTATTAATCCTCATCTATATATCCTCCTTTTTCCTCATCGCTCACTATAACACCCTTTTTCAGTGTAACAACTCTTTTCTGCATAGAATTCACAACTTCTCTATTATGTGTAACTACCAAGACGGTTGTCCCATTCTCATTAATCTGCTCAAGCAGCTTCATAATTTCCCATGAATTCTTGGGGTCAAGATTACCTGTAGGCTCATCCGCAAGAAGAATAGCTGGTTTATTAACCAATGCCCTTGCCAGCGCCACTCTCTGCTGTTCACCTCCGGAAAGCTGCTTCGGTTTGGCCTTGTATTTTCCGGCAAGCCCTACCGTTGCAAGTATACTCGGAACATTTTTTCTGATCTCTTTATTAGATTTCTGTATGATTCTCTGCGCAAAGGCTACATTCTCATATACATTCCTATCCTTCAGCAAACGGAAATCCTGAAACACAATGCCGATATTGCGTCTGAACTTGGGAATCTTGCGATGCCTTATCCTTGTCAGGTCATATCCCATAACTCGAATCTCACCGCTTGTTATTGTAAGCTCACGAAGCAGAAGTTTAATAAGTGTTGATTTGCCAGATCCGCTGTCACCTACTATAAAAACAAACTCTCCTTTATTTATATGAAGGTCTATGTCCTTCAATGCCGGTGCACCTGTTGAATATGCTTTACTGACATTGTTTAAGGAAATAATTTCATTACTGTCTGTTGCGGTTTTTTTGCTTTTTTTATTTACAGACATATCCATTTTATAAACCAGACTCCTTTCACGATACAATAAGAATAGTCTTCTTATGCATTCTTATTATTTCTAATCCCGATAATATTCTTAATATTCAAAGTTCTCCATATATTTCATATATTTAACTACCATAAGCGCAATTTTAAACGTAATTGCGTCTTCAAATATGCGCAGGTCCAATCCCGTACTTTTTTCAAGTTTATCCAGACGATATACCAGTGTATTTCTATGTATAAAAAGTTGTCTGGAAGTCTCGGATACATTCAGGCTGTTTTCAAAAAATTTATTAATGGTGGTTAAAGTCTCTTCATCAAACTCGTCCGGATTTTTCCCGTCAAAAATTTCTTTTATAAACATTTTGCAAAGTGGAATAGGCAGCTGATAAATCAATCTGCCGATACCTAATTCACTATACGCAACCACATTTCTTTCTGCAAAAAATATCTTACCTACATCTAATGCCATCTTGGCTTCTTTGTATGAACGGCTCACTTCTTTAATCTCACTTACAATAGTACCGTAAGCAATCCTTACATTTTTCATATGTTCTTTTTCCAAATAGGCGGTCATTCCCATGGCAGCCTTCTCAATTTCCCTGTTTCCATCACCGTCCGATAGATTTTTCACAATAATTACATTATTTTCGTCCACCGCCGTAACAAAATCACGACTGTTACTGCCGAAATAAGAGCGCATAAGTTCCAGCACATTACTGTCCTTGGTATTCTCGGTTTCTACTATCATGGCAACACGCTTATCGTCAGTCTGTATATGAAGTTTCTTGGCACGGCTGTATATATCTACCAACAGCAGATTGTCCAACAGAAGATTTTTAATAAAATTATCCTTGTCAAATCTCTCTTTATATGCAACCAGCAGATTCTGAATCTGGAAAACAGACATCTTCCCGATCATGTAGATGTCCTCTCCGATACCTTGTGCTATTAATATATATTCCAGCTGCTGTTCATCAAAAATTTTAAAATACTGGTACCCCTGTATTTCCTGTGCATCAGCCGGAGATTTCGCGAATTCAGCTGCCGGTTTCTCACATTTCTCCATTTCGTCCGAGGTCATTGCTACCGGCTTACCATCAATATCCATTACGCAAAGTTCCACGCGGGTAATTGATTTTAACCCCTCAATAGTATTCTGTAAAATCTGATTTGAAATCATCGCTAACCCCACCTTTATAAAGTCGTTAATACAAAAGTTATAACTATAGATATGTGTATAGTTATATATTTTGTACAAGATTGCTAATAACTTATTTCTGCAAAATGTAACATCCGCTTTCTATTTTAATATATTTTAACAAAAAAATCTACCTCAAATCACACTTTTTTTGTATATATTTTAATTACTTTGTCAATTTTTGGTATAAAATGTGTTGGACAAACTATACAAAAGTAAATATAAGAGATGCTGCCAGACATTGACCGCATCTCTATTTTTTATACTTATTAACTTTTCTGCTAAATATTACATTTAAAATACGTCTGCCCATTTTTTCCATAGGCATTTCTTTCTTTTGTATACAGTTAAAGTCTTCAGGCATGCCAATCCAGAGTCCGGCATTCATATACTGCCTGCTCTGCATAAGCCATCTCTGCTGCATTGAAAAGGGCATCCTTACCATTATGACTGATGGCGCTATCATATTTATTTCATTGATCAGATCCTCTTTACTGTCTTCCGTATCCTGAATGGCCATAGTTCCAACTACCGTAATTCCATTTTGCATCCGGATAAGCTCTTCTTTCAGATTCTGCGCCTGCTCTTCCGTGTCGGAAAGCACAAGAATAGACTTATGGGTTCTTGCCATCCGACGAAGAAAACTTTTCAGAAATTCTTTTTCCTCCACCTCATTAGCTCTGCCTCTGGCAGTGATTTCCGCAACTTTAAGTATCTGGGTATCTCCCCATAATGTTGCATCCGCAGCTTCAATCCATGCTTTTTCTTCCTCATTTTCAGCTGCCTCTAAAAGCACTGATGTGGTCAGATACAATATTATATTAACTGCTCTTTGTTTCAGAAAACGATCTGCCAATATGAGGGATTCCCTTGCATACCGGTCCTGCAGTTTCATTCCTAATAATTTAATCTTTTTCATATTTCTTTCCTTGTAAGTTAACAACTTATATGTTATTATATATACATAATAATAGATTTGTAAATATGATTGAAAGGATGGTGTTGAATATGGATCTTGCAAGATTATCTTTATCTATGTCATCGATTCCTACTAATTCAGCTTTGGGCGTAGCGATGCTTAGCAAGTCATTGGACGCCGTTTCATCAACAGGAGGCCAGATTGTTGAAATGATAGACGCTGCAGCAATGGAACGCTCTGTCAATCCTGCAGTTGGCTCCAACTTCGATATGTATGTTTAATCATACAAGTTAAATTTATTATTCAAAACGTCATCGGCTATACCGATGGCGTTTTATTTTACTATATTATAATACCACATTATGCAAGCATTTCCAAAACCAAATTCAGACTCATATAGGCAAGGCACAACACTATTGCAATAATAAGAGGAATACTTACCAGATGTGCGCCTCTGCTTTTGCGCCAAAACCATATGTTCCTAAGCATATTTTCTCTGCGCTCGTTCTTGGCAATCCATACCAATACACATACTGCCAGTGAAGTTGCTATCACAGCTATTATAAGATATGGTCCTATGACAGAAATAAGAGTTTCATTGGAAAGTGTATAGTCCGCGCTGCTATTATAAGTATCAGGCCTCAGATGATTCATAATATACATAAGGCATACCTCTTGCGAATTAAAAAACATATGTGCAATCGCAGAGGACCAGAGACTTCCGGTTGCCTCCACCAGCAACGCAAACATTATTCCAATCGCAATGGCATACGCCGCCTGATTGAAATTCAAATGCATTAGACCAAATAATAAAGCAGACCAGAATATGGACCAAAGTACCGGTCCGGAATTTTTGTAACCTTTGTATATCACACCGCGAAAAACAAATTCCTCGCAGAAGGGGCCGAATATACCTATCATAAACAACATAACCGGAAACGGCATATTAAGCACATCTTCGCTTATGGCAGTCACAGCATTATCCACAAAAAGCATGGAAATGGCATTGAGCACGGTTGTCATTGGCATTATCAGTATAGTAAAAAGTATTATCATAAAAAATGTGGATATCTTAATCTTGTGAAAACCAAGCATTTCATTTAAGCCTTGAGCTCCTCGTCCGTGTAAGGATGCAAGTACAAATATCATCGCCGGCAAAAACAGTATCATTTCACTGAGAATCAGGTTTTCTACTATGCTCAGCGAGAACCTCACCTTGAAAACCAGATTCAAAACAAGGATAGCCCCTACAATAAAAAATTCAAAAAGTATTATACTTAAAAAAAGCCAATTAACTTTTTTACTATTCATCTATGATGTATTTCCTTTCTTCTATATTCTTCGAATGGATTTTTCCCCGATAGATATCTTCTTCTCTTTTAAAAGATGCCCGACAGCTCTTTTAAATTCATTCTTACTCATCTGAGTCTCTCGCTTTATTGTCTCCGGTGATGCCTTGTCGGAAAACGGAAGCACACCATCGTAACTGTCTATTATCTGCAATATTTTTTCCGCATCCTGACCTATCTGCAAATAAGCTTTTTCCCTTATGCTTAAGCTCAGTTTTCCATCTTCCTTTACCTCTGTGACCCTGGCCGTAACAGTATCTCCTGTACGAATATTTCCATACAGTTCGTTCTTGGGAATAAGAGCGGAATAAATATCATCCACCGCCACAAAGGCTCCAAAATTATCACTTATTTCATATACGACACCCGTTACCCTGTCATCCTTATTATAGTCGGAATCCTGTCGTAAATACGGATATATTTTCATAGTGGCACAAAGCCTGTTGCTCTTATCAATATAGAGTGCTGCCAGACATTCTTCGCCCTCTCTGAGTTTCTTAGTCTGCTCTCTGAAAGGCAGTAAAAGATCTTTCTCAAGCCCCCAGTCCAAAAATGCGCCGATTTTGCCGGTCTGTGCAACTGTCAGTCTTGCCACCTCACCGAGGGTAAGTTTAGGCATATTGGTAGTCGCAATAAGACGGTCCTTGGAATCGCGGTAAATAAATACTTCTATTTCATCATTAAGCTCTGCTCCTTTGGGCACCTGTTTAATAGGTAAAAGGACCTTATCTGACGGAGAATCTTCATCTGCCAGATATACGCCGAAATCTACTTTTTTAACCATTTTTAAAGTTTGTATTTTGCCTAATTCTATCATTATTGCTCCTATAGTGTATATTATATCGGTTTGCGGTTTTTGTGACTGACAAGTAAGTTTATGACACAGATGTCAGTTCTATTATGCTGTATGGATCGCCATTCTCTCCATTTAATGATACAGTATAAATAGTTCCATCCTCATTGGCGGACACCACCGGAAAAATCTTATCATTTAATACAGCCGGCTTTTTATACTCTGCTCTAAGTTGGCGGATATGAAAGTTGTCCGGAACATATTCCATTGCCATTCTTACATACTGGCCATTGTTGACATGCCCGTTTGTATCCAAGTGATGCGCTTTGACCTCGATTAAGTCCTGTGATTTACCACATGAGGGCACTACAATCTTCCTAGGTGCATAATCCATCTCCAGTTTTTCAGACAAAGCATATCCCTCTACCATTTCCACAGGCGGTTTTGCCGGTGCCATCTTACTCAAATCCATCAGGCTCCAGACTGAATTGGCATAAGCCAGCCTCTCCCCTGCTTCCGTGTCCATCCAGAAATTCCTGTATCCGATAAATCCTTTAAACTCATAAGGCGCGGTGCCTATCACCACATTCTCACATAGGTGCGGATATCTCTCTACTACAATCTGCCATGAAGACAATACCCAGGCTATATTTTTTTCTGCTAAATAATCGACACCCAGCCCAAGTTCTTCCGAATGAAAGATGGAGCTGTCCTGAAAATAATCCAGTAACGATTCCAGTGTAAGATTTCCATCTTTGTCAATTTCACTATAACGTATCCTGCTTTGAAAAGTGTACATCTTATTGCCTTTCTTCTATTTCCTAAAACAAAAACCCCAGCGAATTACTTCACCGAGGTTATATAGCTGAGTTCCTGATATTCGCAATTCGTGATTGACCTATTAATTGACCTATAATTTTTAATTATAGCCAATTGTCGTATTATGTCAACCCACAACCTGCGAAAGTCTCAATCTTTATGCTTGTAAATATTTTGCTGCTTCTTCTGTAGAAAGACCATACGACTCTATAATTACTGTATCTATTTTCTCAGGACGCATCCTTTTATATTTCTGCTATACGGCGACAAATCAAAAAACAGCTCCTCCATCTGCTCTTTCGTAAGCACTTCCTGCTGCAGTATTGATATCATCTCCTCCTGACGTGGGTGTCCTAATGTTAATCTATACAATGCCAGCACATTGATCAGTCTGTCATACTTAGCCATATCCTGACTAAATGGATACATTGGGACAATTCTTTCTATTTGATACTTATAAGGATAATCATCCGGCAAACACCAATATGGAATCATCTCAGATGAATTCTGCCCATACTTTAATCTGGTCTGTTCAAACTTATTTGTCCAGTCACATCCCTCTTCATTGGCTGCTACATTTTGTCTGATTGCATGACACATGTAACGATTTATCCTTCCTTCGCGCTGCTCTAAATCTATGGGATTATTAGGCAGGTTCCAGTGTACGACTTTACGACTATATAGGTGAAAATCCAGGCCTTCCTGTCCTACAGATGTTGTCGCAAGCACAAAAGGTCTAAATGGAGAATTAAATGCATTCCTTACATTATTCACACGCTGAATAGATTTGTCACTAGTCTTTGCATCAAAATATCCTGCTGCAAAATGTACTCTTAACTTTGGTTCGGGGCTTGATGGATCTTTTAACCAGACTTTATAATATTCCTGCGAAACATATGGCAGATTTGTTGTTTTCAGGAAAGAATTTTCAACTGCCTCTACAAACTCCTCTGCCCCAACTCCTAAAGCATACTTATATTCATCAAGCATGGACTGAAAATTTCCATCTACGCAATAATGGAATACCTGCTTATAGTGATCATAGCGACGGTCACCACTTAACCTCTTTGTCCCTTTAAATACAGCATCCATAATACTTCTTGCTTCAGGACGGTTGAACATACTCACAAAGCTTTTATCGCAACATTCTCTTGCAGTCTCCATCCTATCCGTAACAGATTCTATTTCAGACAATGCCCTAAACAGACAAACCGCAGGTGAACCAATTGCAATATTAACCAGCGTATCTATATCGGCACCGGATGGTAATTGTTTGGGAATAATCTCATCGTTAGTTTCAAGGATTTGATCATCCATATATTTTAAAAATTCCAATAGTTGTTTTGCGCCAAGATGAGCTTGTGGAACCGGCAATTTTTTTGAAAGTGCGCTGATTTCTTTTACTATTTCCTTTTTTATTTCCTTCTTTATTGTAGCCAGATTAAAACCATAATATTTTTTATAGTCGTATTTGCCAGCAAGCCATACCGATGGATACGCAACCAATTCTCTTTGCTCTTTAATTAAGAATCTTGTTTTTCCGCTTTTCTTTTTCTTGGGATTTTCTCCATCATCCAAGTCATCTTCGTCTGGAACCGCATAATAAGACTTCTGCTCTGCACTCTTATTACCTCTTCTCTGATTTACAAGACGCTCTGCCTCATATGATGTAAGTGTTGCTATGACCCTAGGTACCATTTCCCACGATGAAAATACTAAAGTCTTTGAATATCCTTCGCATTGTTCGAAAATGCACCGGGGACCAACTGTATAATATTTGTTCGCAGGCGGAATCCAAAGTAATAATTCAGGAGAAGCTTTTTTGTTATCTCTATTCCCAAATACTTCATCAAACAAAGTGTTCAATCTTGCATTTGTATCCGGCAATGGCTGATATCCATTTATTAAGGATCTTTTCAAAAAAGCCGTTGATATTCGCTTAATATACTTTGCCCTCTCTTCAGGAGTGATCGAATATTTATTCCCCTTTAAGAAGTCATCAATTTTGTTCTTTACTTTATAGTTCATAAACGACATCAAAAATGGAGCAGACTTAACATATTCAATAGGAAAGCTGCCAATCCCCATATCCTGCATTAAGTTCTGTAATTCAATATATGAGTTTACATTTGCAGGACTCAGCTTTCGCAATGGCATAGGACAAGCCTTAACTGTATTAATAATTCCCGAATCTCTTCTTTCAGTGCGGCACATATGATTATAGAGTTCCTGTTCTGCTTCTTTCTTTGAAGTAATTAATACACTCAAATCATTTCCCCGAATTTCTGAAAGATGCGCTGAATATGATTCCCATACCGTATGAAATCTCTGGTTTTCCTCTTCGCCGTTAATAAGGAAATCCATTACTCTCATAAATCCTTTTAAATGTGTTTCTTCCCCTTCTGTCAGTTCAGTTAATGTCGAATAAGGTTTGTATGGAGTGGCTGACAATAAAAGCACGCAGCTATTCGTATTATCATGTAAAAACTTCCTGGATAACATAGCCTCATCACTATGGTCATTATCATCAATTTCAATCAAATCCTTAAATCTTTGAAATTCATCCATGATAACCAGATCAGGCTCCAACATTCCCAAACTTATTTCAGCAAGACAATACCTTATTATATTAATTAAACCTTTTTGATCTTCCCATGAAATAATCTTATCCAGTCTTGCATCATCGCCAACGTCATCCCTCTGCTTTCTAATTTTTCTACAAGCTGATTTAATTTTTGCAATCAGTTCAGGTTTGAAATTTTGCTCAAGCAGGTCTTTCATATTCTTGAGATATTTTTTCTTATGCTCTAATTGATTAATCCGCCTGCTCTGACATTCTATGTAATCTTCCCAAGATGTTTCTTTAGAAATAAAATAAGTACGCATAAGCAAAGACAATTCAGCTGAGTAAGTATTGCAAATATGACTCTCAACCATCAATAGATATGCAAGTGCTCTCTCCGGTGCAGTACCTGCTCCACTTCTTATCTGAAATGAGGTTGCCGGTGTCATCGGAATTAATTTAACGTTACCATTCTTTTTGGATTCCGCAAGCATCAAATGCTGCATAGATAGACGTCCTTCAGAAATACTAACTCTATTCTCCTTGGCAATTCCCAGCTTGCTGCAGTTCTGATCCGCGATTCCTGCATTTGAGCATATATAAACTACAACATAATCGGGATCATTTTCCTCTTTACGCCATTTCCCTGTTTTTTCTACTACAGTCTTAGCAACAATCGTTTTCCCCAATCCAACTTCATCCGCAAGAAGTACCCTATTATGACCGGCCATGAAAAGATCAACGATTCTATTGGCTGTTGCTTCCTGAAAATCTTTTGCTATCATTTGCGACCTTTTTCCTTTCTCCCTACTGCTTTCATAAATAACTCCAGTAACTGCCTAAATTCCTCTCCGATTTTGTCATCATCAATTTTTCTGACCACCTCATACATAGAATCAAAACACTCCGGATAGTCTGCTGCCGCCCTTAACATTCGCTCATAAATATCCGGTTCTACAGTGAATCCATAACCTTTTTTCGCATCACCAGCCTCTGAGCCTTGTAGAATTAAATCTTCAAAACTAATACTATCATAAAAGTCTTCATCCAATAAATACCTCATGTAAGCCATAAACATTGGCCGATTACTAATAATCTCATTAAAGATAGCATCTTCTCTTTCCTGTTCCGGCATACCTGTAACTTCAAGTCTAATCAAGCATTCATATCCATCCTTTGCCAATATGAACATATTGCTTAAACAATTTATGGAAACGCTCCTAAATTCCACTTCCCTGCGCAAAGGCTGTATGTCCGTCTTTATAAAAAACGGTCTTATTGTCACATTCTCAAAATCTCTTTCTGAACATACCTTGATTATAAACTTATCATTATCAGGAATTATTTCTGCAGATTGGACGCTATACACTTCTTCCCTAAAGTCTGCTGCTTTTTCCTCCTCCTTATCATTTGTCTCATTAAATTCTCTCAATCGAATAAATGGACTTTCTTTTTCTGGAATAAAATCATCCTTCACAAGCGAATAGCTAGTATAATATCTTTTATAAGTAAGTTCCAATAAGAATTCTACATTGTGGTTAAATGCATTATACGAAGCATTCAAAGAACCAAGGTATAACTTGTGAGGCTCATTAGCCTTTTCTATATAATAAACCTTTGCATGCACATCCCGGTCTGCGAAACCATACGTATCATTATCTCCCAACCCATCATTAGAACTAAATACCGGATCAACCACCCATATTCCGTCCTCAGGATTCC
This sequence comes from Lachnospiraceae bacterium, assembly GCA_022510545.1. Classification (GTDB taxonomy): domain Bacteria; phylum Bacillota; class Clostridia; order Lachnospirales; family Lachnospiraceae; genus UBA3282. The sequence goes on from JAFLTG010000010.1 coordinate 48,344, forward strand.
TATTAAATGCATCATAGATTTTCTTTGTCACAGAAGTTTCCCTTGTTATCAGGCAACGACTTTTGGGTCCTGCGTTATCACTTTCATTAAAGTCATCAAGCAAATCAGCAATAACATTCTCAGAAAGAAATGGCGATACTATAAACAAAGACTGACAATTACGAAACAGTTCTCTCGCACTTTTCTTATGCTCTCTCACAGTAACTTTCTTTATACCATTTTCTGATTTACCGTAAATGCCAAATGGATGGAATGTATAATCCTCAAAGCAATCTAATAATTCAAATCTATCTACTTTTTTTACATTAGATACCAGCTGATCAAAATGATTCTCCTTTCTGTCAAACTGTGCTACAAATTGAAGCATATCTGCAATCGGTTGATTCTTTGGATTTATTCTAGTCCCGACAAATCCAGTCATTTCTACTGCCATATCCATACTTTGATCAAAGGTAAGATTTCGGCTCAAAGCAACAACCTTAATCATAACTCTTCCATCATTTATATTGTGATATTGAAGCACCCAAAGCTTCGGATGAAAATTGTATATATGTTTTGGCATTCGGACTTCATGAATACTATCTTCCAAAAGCGCAAATAACCTGCTTTCTGTCTTTGGAACTTTGATACATCCAGCATTGCAAAAAATAGATAGTTTCTTTCCGGTTCTTCGAATTGCTTCTAAAACATATAACGGATTGTTTCTCTGCCCTGAAGTCATTTCTCCACGCATCCCAAGGCACAGCGGAATTCCCATCAATGCCTCCATATCCAGCGAATAAGTCATTCCTACCGCCTGATCCAATTCATAGTCTACGTCCACAGCTAAAAGTTCTCCATAATCCACTCTGTTATTATTTTGATCAAATCTATACCTTGCCATCGTCTCTCACCAATCCTTTCAAGATATCAGAGATGATAGCCTGCGCTGTGTCATGTCTGTAATTCATAGGAGATGATTGTATCTCCTGGAATGGAAAATCCTTGCCAATTTTGGATTTTTCTTTCTTACAAAACCATTCCCTATCCATAACAATCTTCTTTTCCTCGTCAGAGCATTTATCTGATGAGTTTGCCCTTGCTGCATTTTCAAATTTAGTTAAAAATTCTTGTAATTTTGACTTATATTCATCATGATTACATACAAGTTCTAATATCTCATCTTTGTGTGGAATTCCCACATTATTTTTCTTCCATGTTTTATAGCGCTCCTCTAATTTCTGCTTGTTATCCTCTGTTGCATTTTTCCCTCCATTTTCAAAAAATATAAGATTGTATACAATGTATGCACCATATATAAAGTTTGCAAATTCAATTGCGAGTCTCAAATTATATTTTAAAGTCTCCGGCATATCGTTTTGTAATTCAATTTCATCTAAGCTCTTATCTTCATAAGATGTTTTTGTCTTAAGGCAGTACTCCATCAATGTATTTTTCATTGCTGGTACATGCAAAAACTGATCACGTAAGTACATTGCTTCATCTTTTGTCAAATGCAGCGTAGGATTTTCTATGTAATCATCTATGTTCTGATGACAAGGCGCAGAAAATAATGCAATTCCACCTAATCCTGCATCGTCTGCATCTCCTCCGTCATCCTCTGATTCATACTTAATAGTAATATTCTGATTTTTCTTGTTATAATTTCCCACTGCCATGCAGGCATCATCAAATGACATAGACGGATTGCATAATATTTCTGTAGTTCTTAATGCATTCCAATAGATTCTTGTCGGCTTCATCTTTACCGCCCGATCAGATCTTCCGCCAATAATACCTGCTGCCTTTGTTCCAGTTTCTTCATCAATTACTTTACGTAGTGCTCTTGCTATTCTATCTTGATCAGAATTAATCAGATTTCTAACTTCTGAGCCTGTAGTCAGTCCACTCTTCATTGCTTTTTTAAACAATTCCGGAATTAAAATGTAATACTTTGCACGAGTATGTAAGACAGACGTTCCCGGATACAAAAGATCTGAGATACTGTCTCTTACAATCCCAACTCCTAATTCATCAAGGGAAGTTGACTCCCCTAATAATTTAAGCAACTCTTTAATTGTTTCTCTCTCTTGTCTAGAATAATCCACCCAGCCAAGCTGCATCTTTATTCCACCTTTACTTTGATTCTGTATCCAATACTCGCTGTAGTATTGTGTTTATTTCTTTTTAAATTGAATTAAAACAGATCAGCCACTTTCAAAACAAGCCTACAAATCTGCATATATACTAGATTTGCAGGCTATGTGTTTACTACTCAAACTCATTCATAAAATTCTTGTTTGTTTATCTGATTATACCACATCCATACTTCATACACCAATAAATTCTATGAGGTATGATTACCACCATATACTCTATACATTCTATTACACAAACCCTATCACTACATATTGCTTCTGTCCTTTCAATTGTTCTAGTTTCATACAACTAATTCCACTTCTTGCAAAATGCTTTCATACTGGCTAGACGTTCCCGAACGGCCTCTCTTCCTTCCGATTCTATATTCTAACACGTCTTTCAACATAAAAAAGAGAAGTAACACGCATATAATACGAAATACTTTTCTTTTGTAAATTTTTGTAAAAATTTACATCTAAACAAATATTTATCCACATCCAGGGTATTTTTAAATCGATCTATGAATTGATCTATCCATTAAAAAAGTGACACAAATTCCCTGAAATCCGTACAAACACTGCATTTTCATAGCAACAAAAAACCCGGTGAAACCATTTTCACCGGGTTAATAGCTGGGCTACAAGGATTCGAACCTTGAAATGACGGAGTCAGAGTCCGTTGCCT
>JAFLTG010000100.1 GCA_022510545.1 Lachnospiraceae bacterium
GGTGGAATACACTTTTTGGCTGGGGATTTAGTTTTGTAATTTCATGGACACATTTCTTCAAAGGTAAATGGAAACCTTATATCAAGAAAAAAGAAAAATAATATCTTTAATAAGATAACTTCTTTGTGATAACGTTTGCATTATTTAACATTTTAAAGTGGAAAAATATGCATTGGTGTGGTACAATGTCTGTGTCGTGCCAGGGTTTCTTCGCAGAAAGGATCGAAGCTGTTCTAAAGGCAGGAGTATTGATTCAAAATGTAGGAATGATTAAGAAAACTAATAAATGTAAGGTCTTTAGTAAAATTGAAAAAAGAGGTCATTTTACTAAGAATGGATGAAAAAATATACCAATTTATGCCACAATATGCTATGATAAGGCAGAAAATCATCTGCCACAAAAATACCTGGAAGTGGCATAAATACAGCATTTGAAGGAGATTTAGAGCATTGATAAAAATACTTTTTGTGTGCCACGGCAATATTTGTAGAAGCACAATGGCCGAAAGCGTCATGACCTATATCGTAAAGCAGCAAAAACTTGATTCACAATTCCAAATCAATTCTGCTGCAACAAGCCGGGAGGAAATCGGAAACCCGCCACACTACGGAACGGTAGGCAAACTGCGTTCCCTCGGCATACCGGTAATACCGCACAGAGCAGTCCAGATGACCAAGGACGATTATAACAAATACGACTATCTTATCGGTATGGACCAGATGAATATCCGTAATATGATGCGCATTTTAGGAAATGATGATAAGAATAAAATATTCAAACTCCTGGATTTTGGCGAGCATCCAAGGGATATTGCAGACCCCTGGTATACCGGGAATTTTGATATAACATATGATGATATACTGGAAGGCTGCGAAGCACTTCTGGAATATCTGAAAAAAGAAAATAGAATCCATTAGCTAAGAGGTCCACGGCATATGCCGTGGTTCTTTAATTATTAAGTTTTATAACCCCACACCCGATTTTCGCACCACTGTTTCCTGACGGTTGTGTCATAAAATCATCATGAATAGCATGCACTACTACGCTTCTGCCTATGACATCCATAACCGTAAAGGCATTTGTAAGAAAAGACTGCCATGCAATACCGTTACAATTTAACATAGGCGGCAGGTCGCCGCGGTGATTGGGATGCGTCCGGTTGTCAGGATTGTAATGGCTGCCGGTCATGTTGAAATCAAATTCTTCATTTTGACTACAATCCCCGTTTTCGTGAATATGGAAGCCCAAAAAACGGTTTGCATCTGATCCGTTCATAACAGGCAGCCCTTCAAATTGAGCATTAACCACCACCCCAAACGGTGTCTGATAAAAAAGAACCATTCCATATAAATCGGGATGTTGCTCATTTCCCCTTACGAGAGCTTTTGCGCCGGGAGCATCCGGAGTAGGCGGGTAGCTAAAATCATTAAATTCCATAAATTTTCCCCTGGTTGTTTTTATTAAATATATAATTTATACTATGTAATGAAAGTGCTTTTGATATTTCATTTAATCAAACGGGAGCAAAAACGATGATCATTAAAAACGCTGACGTATATACGGAAGACGGAAAATTTGTTAATAAAGATATTTATATAGACGGTGCTTTTTTTGCGGAAAAAGCTGATGATGATATTGTGATAGATGCAACAGGATGCTATGCAATACCGGCTCTTACCGACATACATTTTCACGGTTGCGCCGGATATGATTTCAGCGACGGGAGCAAAGAAGCGCTCGATGCAATAGCAGAATATGAAGCCTCTGTCGGAGTTGCCAACATCATACCTGCTACTATGACGCTTACGCAAGATGATCTTATAAGAATATGCGATACTGCAAGATTGTATCAAGCTGATAATTCCGTAAGTTTGTATGAAGCTGATAGCACCGGCACCGGTATCGGGATTGGCGGAGTCGATAACACTAATGTTAAAAAGGCGAGACTTTGCGGAATCAATCTGGAAGGTCCTTTTATCTCTCCGGCTAAAAAGGGTGCGCAGAATCCTAAGTATATCAGGACACCGGATACTGCATTATTCGATAAGTTAAACGCCGCTTCCGGAAATATGATAAAACTGGTTTCGATTGCACCGGAGCTGGAAGGTGCTATGGAGTTTATTGAGAAAAAACAGGATGAGGTGATTATTTCACTGGGACATACCGATGCGGATTATGATACGTCACTTCTTGCATTTAATAAAGGTGCAAGGCATGTGACACATTTGTATAATGCTATGAAACCATATAATCACAGAGAACCGGGACTTATAGGCGCTGCTTCTGATTCGGAGGATGTATATGTAGAGTTGATTTGTGACGGAATACATGTTCATCCTGCTGTGATTCGGACGGCGTTTAAAACATTTGGAGATGACCGCATTATTTTTATAAGTGACAGTATGAGAGCTACCGGACTTGGAAATGGACACTACAGTCTGGGCGGGCAGGATGTTAAAGTGGAAGGAAACCTTGCAACTCTACAAGATGGCACGATTGCCGGGTCTGTTACCAATTTGATGGATTGTCTTCGTACTGCTGTTCTCCAAATGGGAATCCCACTGCAAACTGCCGTAAAATGTGCTGCTGTGAATCCAGCAAAATGTGTCGGGATATATGATATGTATGGCAGCATTTCACCACAGAAACTGGCTAATGTAGTATTGCTAAAAAAAGAAACTTTGGAAATTTTCCGGGTGATTCTTAATTGCCATACCCATTAATTCTTTATCAAAAGCTGAGAGGCTCTCTGATTATCTGTAACATCTTTTAAGAACTCATGAATATCTAATGTTAGTATATCTACTCCGTTTTTTATTTTCTGCCACTCTGCTGCTTCCTTTGTGTCAGAATGTATGACCGGTGCAATAAGTACCGAAAATGATTCCGGCCTTCTCTTCTCTTTGGCTTCTTTCAAATGCCTGCTTATTGGAATAATCTCATTATTGACCTGTTCAGACCTGCCACACATTAACGTGACTTCAAAATAGCTGTCATAGTCTCCGTCAAAACATTCAATATCCGCATAACCTCCTACCGCAGTATATGTAGGCAGACCTTCATCATCAACTGAATAATTCGGATTTACATCAAGGCCTTCAAAATTCTGAACTAATGCAATACTTGTAAGAAATTCCAATCTTGTTGATGCATTTATATAGCGAAGAACATCATCTTTGCTCTCTTTCTTTTCACAAACCGTAATCAGCTCCTTCAGGACATATTCCTTACTCATTTCATTAGCATATTTATACAGCGTCTGTTTTCTTACGTCCGAAAAGTCTATAGTCGTCTGTACTTCAATCTGAAGAATAGTTGAGTCAATCGTTCCCATATAATCGATATACTCATCTTCTTCCTCAAATTTAGGATATTCCATATAATTATCCATAACATATTTTGCAGAATCAGCTTCAAAACTATTAATATCCAAAAAACGGCCATTACCACGCAACGACAGTAGACCGGACATTCTCATTTTTCTTATGTATTCATCAACCGCTTCATGACATATCTTTTCCATTTTTAAATAATTTCTATTATTATTTTCAAGAATATCCAGACACTTTTCATATATAAATTCATCGGAACAGGTAAATCCAACCTCTTCTCTTATTTCTTTAATATACCGGTATGCGGCATACGCATCATTATTCCTCCAACAAATTAATATTGGAAGTTCATGACAGGCCAAACCCGCATTATTCTCATCCGGGTCATCATGAAAAAACTGTATAACTTTTAGCAAGAGAGGTAACGGCACATTTTCATTTTTATTCTTTCTTAATGGATTGTTTGTTTGATATTTCATGAGAGCATTTAGGAATACCGTTTGTATCTTTTTATTATTGCAAGGCTCCTCAAGGTAAGCATCTACAAGCATATGTCCGGTTGCAGTCACCGTGATAGGTTTGCCCATTGCATACTTAATAAAGCCAAACTCCTTTATCATTTTATACCAGGTATCAAACCTGGAATCCCAGCCATACTCAAAACCTGCCTCTTTATGATGTTGCGGTGATTTAGCTATTATGGTTTCCAATTGTTCTTCGCTAAATGTTTCATCTTCACTCCTCAAAATTGCATTTAATTCCGGGGTTCGTGATATATACATAGGTGTATACTCTTTTTCCCGTATTACACTTTTGACAACCTCACGTATTATTTCCGAAGTTAATATTTTCCCTTCAAAAGGAAGAATGCAGCGCAAAAAATTAGGAATTCTTTCAGGGTTTCTTATGGTTGTTGAAAACGATAACGGTTTTGCTTTACTTCTTGCCATAATTTGTTACAAAAACCTCCTTTGAGTCTGCCTTGATGGTATTATCATTAAAACTGATATAGTTGCTGTCTATATTGTAAACAATGTACTTTTTTGACCAATTAAGAAATGTTTCATTAACATTTCCTTTATGGTTTATTAAATTGGTAATACCAAATCTTATGCCTCTTACATTCAATTCATCCAGATATGCACATAGTCTTTCTTCTTCTTCCTCATTCCAATACTTATTATATTCCGATCCTGAAATCAAATATGGAGGATCCAAATAAACATATGCATTATCGTCAAATTCCAAATCTCTGAGAAATTCCATAAAATCTTTATTATGAAATTCTATTTCCTTTTCTTCCATGAAGGTTAAGTAGTGACATATTGCGTTATAAACATTTTTATTAAAATCTACATTTCCAACCGGTAAATTAAATTTCCCGGAGGAATTGAATCTGATCATATGATTAAATCCATATATCAACAATAAATACAGTAAAACCCTATCACCCATTAAATTAAAATCATCCCTCATCTTTTCATAAGCTTTTTTATTATAATGAGAATAATATGTTTTTACATATTGCTTCTTTAATTCATCAGGTACCGTTATATTACGAAATGAACACGACAACTCATATTTATCAATAATTCCATAAAGTTTTTGCAAAAACTCTTCCTGCCTTCCGGCATAAGAGGATAAACAATTATGCAGCTCAATTACATAATAATCAACATCATTTATAATATACTTTTGAGCTTCGGTGTTTAAAAATGAACTCCCACCTCCTGCAAACGGCTCAATATAAGTTGATATGTTATTCGGGAATAATTCCCTCAATTGAGACATTAACTTGTATTTATCACCCACATAAAAAAAAGGTGATCTTACAATATTATACTTCATTCCAGGCACCAACTCTCGTAATAAAAACTAACTCTTTATGGTCAACGCTATCTGTTTTTCCTGCGTTAAACCTATGATAATCAGTTTCAAATATCTGAGTTTTCCCTTTCTTATTAAGTACTTCCTTTATCTGCTCTAACGTAATTTTATTTCTGGATGATGAGCTCTTGGAATCATACGTATTGTTATATGTAACAACAATGTACTTTACATTTAGATTCTTGATCAAATCCGCAAAAACTTTCGGTGCAGAATTCCTGCAATAATCAGACATGTTCTCTTCAGGTGGTTTCATAGCTATACCGGCCAATTCAGGCTTTTCCCACTTCGTAATAGTCTCCATTACATGATAGAATCTCGAATATTGCCTGCTATTATAAGGCGGATCCACAAAAGCAATATCCGCTGTAACCTTCCTTGCCAGCTCATTGGAATCCATTCTAAAAATCTGAATTGAATTATCTGTAACTATAGGAACAATGAGTTCATATACAAATTCTGAACGTATTTCTTTGCCTTTTATGTATGCTTCATAATGACCTACCGTGTTTGCGCATCTGTCAAAAGAATATAATAATGAGGCCAGCAAAATATTAAATTCACGCTGACTGATTCTACCTGTATCCAGGTCTGTTTGGATTTCTTCTCTAATATATCCAATAAGTTTTGCATCATTATATCTAAAATATTTATCACCATAATTATCTGAGACATAATTATCGGGTAATGCATCCAAATTCATATTATTATATTTTTCTTCGTAGCCTTTTAATTTTTTATGATCATATTCATCTTGCTCAAAAAAAGCTTTGTAAACCACTTCATTCGAAAATAAGAAATCGTTTATTATGTTTTGGGATGTCACATCCAGCAACTCCGCTGTCACCACACCTGTACCTCCAAAAACATCAAATAATGATTCATGCTCCGGACATTCTTTCAAAATCAAATCCCTTATCCAGGGCATTAATTTGTATTTGCTTCCGGTGTAGCGTCTATTGTTAATATGCATTTAGATCTCCTTAATTGCTAGCTATTATTATGCAAGTCTTACTCCAGCCGAAAAACCATATTCACAGAAAAAACAAGGCAATCTTTCCTAATTTATCCTTAACAAGATATTACAACAATTTCTTTAAAAATGATACAGAAATTTTTGTGAACTTCATAAGCTCTTTATCCTCCGTATTAAAATTCCGCCTTATCAAACGTTGGCTCCGAATGTTGATATACAACCGCTACTTCGTGGAGTATAGTTGCTGTCAAATTTAGATTATTTATAAATTATCATAATTTAGGTCCGATAAACCGTACTTTAAACCAGCCAATATGAAAATGTCCATCCTGCAAAACAGCTACCGGATGGACAATTTGCAACAGAGTCTTATAATAATTATGGATCAATATTATTGCATATATTTAATCCTATGAGTCAAAGCAAATGCTATATTGGCTAAGATACAAGATTTTAAAATGTTCCAATAGTTCTATGACATTAATTCTTCAAAATTACTTTTATCATAAAGCCAGTGCAGGAAATCTTTCCTATTAAAATATTTGTATTAACAATTTCCTTTACATGATTTTCCCATTCAGAATATGTATTGCAAATCATATATAAACCTACTGTACTCGCATAATATCCTTCTGCCTAGAAATGTCTGTTCCCAAACTTATACTTTAGGTTTTCGTGTTTGTCAAATATCATAAGTGCACTTTTTCATATCAGATATCCCATGAATTGTAATACACTTATTTGTGATGGTATGCTTACTAGCATATGAACATGGTATTTCATTAGTCTATGAGGTTACTTACACATCCACTTGATGTTTGTTAAACTATTTGCCTTATTGACTATTAAAATCACACTTCGTGAGCTTAATAGAGTTACACCTCATAATAAAAAACTGCTGCACTATTATTCACAGTAACAGCAGTTCTCCTCATGGTTATTTACTGATTATATCCAGCATCAAAATCTGTAAGATATGCATCTGGCACAGTTTTGCGAACATCGGAATAATTTCCACTTATATACTTGTTTCCATCTTTTACAAAATTATGATTATTAATTAAATTTTCAACATAATCATTATTATTAATTCGCTTTTGTGATCTCAACGCATTTTGAAACGCCTTTGGTAAATCTACTGGGCAGTTTGCACACTGAATTCTGTATGCATTTTCCCATGATTTAGTTGATTTATTAGGTTCATACACAATATTAAACCAATTCGAGTTACACAACAGCCCTAACGAATAATAATACTCATCTTGATTTGCAAAACATAACTGTTCATCCTTCCCCCACACTAATTCTGGCATAATATCATCTCCTCTTTATTTATTTTATTGGCCAAACGATAAATATCTAATCAGAAACTAGAGTCTAAAGACTCATCGAAAGGCTCGCCAGCCGCAACATCATTTACCCGCTAAGCCCTAAAGGGCTTTTCCTTATTTGCTTTGTTTTACCAGCTCACCCGTAAACGGGTCTATATACTCTTTGAGTGTCATTTGGTCGTATTCCAAATCCTCTTTCAATTGATTCTGGATATACTCTTGTATTTTCTTTGCATTTTTCCCTACAGTATCTACGTAATAGCCTCTACACCAAAAATGGCGGTTCCCATACTTGTATTTCAAATTTGCATGCTTCTCAAATATATCAGGATACTTATACCCTTTAGATATCCTACAAAACTCGATACTGCTATGTTTGGCGGTATCTCGTACTTAAAATACATCCATTTTGGATACCTCCTTTATTTTAGTACGGTTGGCGAACCTGTACTTAGTATAACATTGGAGGTTTTTTACTGT
>JAFLTG010000101.1 GCA_022510545.1 Lachnospiraceae bacterium
TAACTTTTCTTTGCTTATTGTCGGAGCCAGAGGCGCAAAGAAAAGTTATTATTTGCGCAATCCTTGTTCAAATTTTTCAACATAATATGTCGCCTGCATGTATTGGTCTTGCACATTCATAACTATTGATTAGCAACGAACCGTCCACAGTTCTTACAATCGGTCTGTCGTCGAAGATGTCTATGACTTCACCTGGCGCGTAGGCTGAAAAATCTATCATTTCATCGAATGGGTGGGCTGACCAGATGGTTACTTTTTCGTCACCAAGCATGGCAAAGGCTCCGGGAAATGGAGCGGCTACACCGCGGATGAGGTTGTAGATATTTCGGGTTCTGTCATGAAAGTCTATTTTACCGTCTGCTGCGGTACGTTTATTGTACCATGAATCAAAGTCTTTTGATTCGGTATTGATTGTGATATTTCCGGCTTTATATGCAGTAAGGAGCTTGTGAATAAGGCTCTTTGAACAGATCATATTCTTGTATTGTGCCGTTCTTATGTCATCGTGTGGCGTAATGGAAAACATTTCGGTGGCAAATACATTGGGGCTGTCCGCTTTTTCATCATAGCGGAATAGGTTCAGGTTGAATCTGGTATCACCGAGAATGATGGACCAGTTAAGAGGAGAACGACCTCTGCCGAATGGAAGATAGCCACAGTTTCCGTGAAAACCGTATATTCCGTATTTAAATCGGTCTAATACAGAAGCGGGAATCAGTCTCTGCCAGCCCATAGAGATTCCGATGTCAAACTCGTTTTCTTCAAGGAATTTTTGGGTTTTTTCATCCGTGAGGAAATAACTGTCCGCCTCGTGTACGGGGATTCCGTATTTTTCGGTTAAAATTGACAGTCCCTTATATCCTGATACCTGGTTTTTTTTAGTCACTTCAGGGCTGATTGTTATAACCAGGTCTACAGGACATATTGTATTGTTAATGAATTCTACTATATTCTCAGATGTATCTTTTACACCGAATACAACAACATTGTATTTCATATAATCCCGCACCTTTCTTCTGGTATGCTAGACATATGCTGTATATATAAGATTTTGCAAAATTTATATATCATATATTTTTAACCTTAATTAAAAACCACTTAAGCCTTGCCATTACATTCTCAACCAACATACCAAAAAAGGTTCTTTTTACAGGCTGCATATTCAGGAATTCAGAATAGGAAATCATATTTTTCCCCTGCTCTTTGAATATCTTCTCATAACCGGCCTTGTCCGCTTCATTTACGGTGTTGGAGTGAATTACCATAGTAGTAATGCCGGTCTTTTTCTTAAAACTGCTCGCAAGTCTGAATGAAATCGGATAAAAAGCAAGTCCCCTATAGATGTAGGGGTGTTTTCCAAAGCCGTCTGTTATTTTTGTAAAACCAAGCTCTTTTAATGCCTTTAATGTATTTTTATCATATGAATGTGCCGGAGCCATAAAAATATCGGTTTCTATGCCGTTTGCTTTAAGTTTTTCTTTTCCATACTTAAGAAGTTCTTTTTGTCTGTCATAGGGTAGTCCTGCAAACTCTGAGTATCTATTCAGAGGAAAAAGGCCGCCGCTTTTGGTAGAATAAACGTGATGGCAGCCGTGCATTGCAAGAGTAAAACCCTTTTTTTCAAGAGCTTTCATAACCTCATAATAATCTTCATGCAGTGTCTCACAGCTCAGTGAATTGTCTTTATTATCCGGCACTATCCCAAGTAACGGTGTAATTCCGGTTTTTTCAAAAAGATCAAGGAAAAAATTAAAATTCTCCCAGTTCATATCCGGAGTGATATCATCCATACGAACCGCTATTTTCATACTCATTTTACTTTTTCCTCCATCCAAACAAAGTTAGATATACCTTTACAAATTCTCCTTATACCACTCAATTGCAAGGGCAATCCCTTTCTTGAAATCATAGTCAGGATCATAACCGAGCATTTTTTTAGCTTTGGAGATATCTGCATTGGAATGTTTTATATCCCCGGCTCTTTCCGGTCCGAAATTGGGTTCTACGTTTTTCCCAAGTGCTTTGCATAGGTCATAGTATATGTCAATCAGGTATTCCCGTCCGCCATAGGCAACATTAAATGCATTGCCGGCAGCATCCGACGGTGCCAGACAGGCCTTTAAATTAGCCTCAATTACATTATCTATATAGGTAAAGTCTCTCGACTGTTTTCCGTCTCCGTTAATGGTAGGAACCTCGTCGTTTAAAAGCTGTTTGATGAATTTGGGAATAACCGCTGCATAAGCGCCGTTTGGGTCCTGCCTTTTTCCGAACACATTAAAATAGCGCAGGGCATAAGTGTCAAGTCCGTACAGTTTCTTGTAGAGTTTTCCGTATTCTTCATCGACCCGTTTGGTCAATGCGTACGGGGATAAAAGGTTGCCTTCCTGGCCTTCCACTTTGGGCAGTACCGGATGATCTCCGTATACTGATGAACTTGAAGCAAAGACAAATTTTTTCACATTATTCTGTCTTGCCGCCTCCATCATATTCAATGTTCCTCTAATATTTATTTCCTCATATAAAAGCGGCATTTCAATGCTTCTCGGCACACTTCCCCAGGCCGCCTGATTAAGCACATAGTCCACACCTTCACAGGCTTTCATACAGGTATCCAGCTCCCTTATATCGCCTTTTATGAATGTGTAATTATGTCTGTCAGATAAAAGATCCACATTCTCCTGTTTTCCGGTGGAGAGGTTGTCCAGACAGCGGACCTGATATCCCATGTCCGTTAATGCCTCACACAGGTTAGAACCGATAAAACCTGCTCCGCCCGTCACCAGAAATATGCTTTTATCGTCAAATTTTAAGTCCTTGTATCCCATATCTTAACCCTCATTTCTTTTTAGAGTCTCCAGTATAGATAATCCCCCGTAGAGTATTCCTTCCTGTCAAGAAGTCCTTTAATATCCATTAAAACTTTTCGTGGATGTTCAGGGTTAAAGAAGCGGCTTATGTCGTCCTTACTCAATTTCAGGAACTCCTTATGGGCAACCGCAATGATGACTGCGTCCATATCTTTGATATCTTCCAACGCTCCAAAGGTTATTCCGTATAAACGCTTCGCCTCATTCGCATCTGCCGCAGGGTCTACTACCAGCGGAGTTATTCCGTATTCACCAAGCTCGTTATATATATCAATTACTTTGGTATTTCTTGTATCAGGGCAGTTTTCCTTAAAAGTAAAACCAAGTATGGCTACTTTGGCGCTTTTCACCGGAACATCAGTCTTTATCAGGTTCTTTACAAGACTTTCTGCCACATATTTACCCATCTCATCATTGATACGGCGTCCTGCAAGGATAATCCTGGAATGATAGCCGAGTTCCTCTGATTTATAGGTCAGATAATACGGGTCTACCCCAATACAGTGGCCGCCTACCAGACCCGGCATAAAAGGCAGGAAATTCCATTTCGTTCCCGCAGCCTCCAATACCGATTTGGTATCGATATCCATCTTGTGGAAAATGATAGACAATTCATTCATAAACGCAATATTAATATCTCTCTGACTATTTTCTATTACTTTTGCCGCTTCTGCCACTTTAATTGATTCTGCGCGGTAAACACCGGCCTCAACTACCAGTTCATATACTTTGGCAACAATATCCAGAGTTTCTTCGTCCATACCCGATACGATTTTGGTAATCGTCTCCAGCCTATGTACTTTGTCTCCGGGATTGATTCTCTCAGGTGAATATCCTATTTTAAAATCGATACCGCATTTTAAGCCGGATTCTTTTTCCAGAATAGGAACGCAGATATCCTCCGTAACGCCCGGATATACTGTTGATTCAAATACAACAATCGAACCTTTGGTAAGATTTTGTCCCAGAATACGGCTTGCGCCTTCCACCGGAGTCAGATCAGGTGTATGGTCGCTGTTTACAGGGGTAGGCACTGCCACAATATGAAATCTGGCCTCTTTAAGTTTGGATGCATCGGAAGTAAACTCCACGCTTGTTTCCCTGATTACATCATTGCCCACCTCATTGGTCGGGTCGATTCCGCTTTTATAAAGCTCGATTTTCTCGGCATTGAGGTCAAAGCCGACTACTTTTACCTTCCTTGCAAATGCAACTGCAATTGGCATTCCTACATATCCAAGACCAACCAGTGAAATCTTATCATTCCCTTGTAAAATATTCTCATACAACCCCATAACGGCGTCCTCCTGTTGTCAATTTGTTCTCTATCAGGAATTGCAAAGCAATTCTTATAACACAAGCCGTAAGACTTGCGTTTATTATACCACACAAGTTTCCTTTATTAAATACATTTCAATGTTTCACTAAGTTCCTTTATGCTTGTAATCTTTAAATCACATTCATTCGCATCATATGCTGTATTATAATAAATGCCATCTTTATTCTCAAAATAAATGCTTCTCATACCAAGCTGCCTTGGCGCGATGAAATCTTTGGCCATATTGTCTCCTACATAGGCTATTGTCTCATACGGCAGTCTCCATCTGCACTGCATAATACGAAAAGCTATGTCATTAGGCTTGCGGAACTGTTCCCCTCCAAGTTCGTCGGTAATGATTATATCATCGACCAATTTAGTCAATTCAAGTGCCTCTGTCTTGTTCTTCTGCCCGTTTACTCTTCCATCTGTTATAATGCCGACTTTAATTCCCTTAGCTTTCAGCGTAGACATCAATTCCCAGGCACCGTCATAAAGTTCAATGTCCGGCATATGGTTTCTGTATATATCCAGACAGTTCTGCTTCTTTTCCGGTATCCCGAGTTCGTTCAGCAGCTCATCTATTGCGTTCTTTTTTTCAAGAAAATATGACCATAGCTTTTTTTCTATAGCATCGCTCTTTTCAATATCATCTGTTATCATATCGTATGATATTTTATCTTTTCCTATATTACATTCTTGGAGCAAATATCCGGCAATTGCACGATATCCGCTTTTTACGTATTCTTTTTCTGGATATAAGGTATCATCCAAGTCAAAAATAACTCCTGATATTTTATCTGGCAACTCTTTTGCGCATTCAATATCACTTGTTATTTTATCAGAAATTTCTCTCCTTACTCTACTTTCGGATGATATCCGGATGCTCTGGTCAAATCTGCTGTAGACTTCACCGTCTCTTGCTGCCGCTTCCACATATCCAAGCTTTTCACCCTGAAGCAGTCTGAGAATGACGGCTGCCGAATCTGCTCCCGCCTTAATACTTAACGGTGCTCCTCCGCCGTATCGTGGATTTATCTCAATATAATAATCGTCACCTGTTGTATTCTGGCGAATGAGCTGAACGGTCATTGGTCCGCAGGGTTTAAACTCCCGAATAATACGCTTGGACTCTTCAATAATAGTTTCATCAAGCTCGATTCCGGTCTTTAAAACCTCCCCGCTTCTGACTGCTATGCGCTCTCTTGGTATAATATATATTGGATTTCCGTCAAAATCACAGAATATATCAACCGTGTATTCCTTGCCTTCAATAAAAGGCTGGATTATATAATCTCCGATTTTACCGGCATACATCTCCAGTTCGTCTTTTGTGTTGACCTTATATGCATCTATACTGCTGCTGCCGTCCTTGGGCTTAATGAAACAGGGATATTCCCCCTTATAAATGCGATAATCATTAACAGGTCCCGGAGCCTTAAGATCGCAGGAGACAAAAAAATCCGAGGTATAGTTTTTATCCCTGCATATTTTAATCTTATCGGGACTACTAATTAAAACCTTTGTTCCAATTTCCTTAAATTTATCAGCATTCAGTGAAAGGACAAGCAGATCAGTATCAATTGTCGGAATCACCAGATCTATTTTGTCGCTGCTGCAGATATTAAGCAGCTGAGGTATATACTCTTTGTCCTTCATGGCACAGATTTTTCTTGTGTAGTCGCAATATGCGTTCGCCGGTGCAGTTCCTGCCATATCCGCACCGTAAATTTTAAGATTTACACCCAAGCATAATGCGGCATTTCTAAAAGCCTGCAAAAGCTCTACACGTCTGCCTGTTCCTGTAAATAAAATTCTGATTTCTCTCATCCCTGCTTCCTGCCTGCTATTTCTATTTCTTCAAGATATGCCTTGATCACTTTTTCTCGATCAAACACATTCTCCACATATTCTCTTCCCCGAATACCCATCTGAGCACGGTCTGACTCTGTATAACCAAGTATTGTCTTTACCGTTCGTATCAGGCTTTCGGCATCCTCCGCCCGGAATAAAAGCCCGCTTAAGCCTTGCTGCATCGTTTCCCTGCATCCGGCCACATCACTTGCCAGCACCGGTCTGCCACAGGCAGCTGCCTCCAACAGAACATTTGAAAGTCCCTCATGATAAGAAGGATGTATTATTATATGGCTCGCCGCCATAACCTCTGCTACATTATCAACATGACCAAAATATTTAATAATGCCTTTTTCTGACAAGTTCCTGATCAAAGGCTCATATATATGCTTTGTATCTTCTTCATAGTCTCCTACAAGATAAAAACGTGTATTTTCATACTCTTTTCTAATCCGTCTGGCAGTTTCTAAATACTCCTCAATCCCCTTATCCTTCATAATGCGCAAAACCGCAAGAAATATAACACCTTCAGCTTCGCTGGGGTATTGACAAAACTTATGCTCAAACAGATTGACACCCGAACCCGGTAAAAGTCTGTCTTTCCCCGTACCGATACCGCTGTCAAGCATAAACTGCCTGTTACCATCATTCTGGAAAAAAACACAGGAGGCCTTCGCCGCAACTATTTGATAAAACTTCAACAGTACTTTAGCCAGTATACCCGGATTTTCCAATGCCGTTCCAAGCCCTGTTATATTCATAAGATATGGGAGTCTCTTTAATCTGCAGGCCAATCCGCCGTACAGATTAGGTTTAATCGTATATGTCAGCACAACATCCGGCTTTTCATCCTTAAACAGCTTCATATATCTTAAAAAGAGTTTAAAATCGTGAACCGGATTGCTGCCTCTTCGTTCCATTTCGACAGGTATCACCCTGAATCCAAGAGCTTTAATCTTCTCACAATACTTGTCCGTGGGCAGGGCTACCAGCGTTTCATATCCTTTTTCCCTGAAAGCAAGAAGCACTTCTTTACGAAATAAATACATTCCGTTGGCATCGTTACTTAAAACTAATATCTTCATTCCGACTCCTTACCTATGGCTCATTGGCAGCAGAAGTTCCCATAAATTCTTCCATTGTAGCGCTGGTTCCACTGTTTATTCCCTCTCTTTTTAACACTGCACGTACAGTGGCAAAAAAGATTTTCATATCGAGCGCAAAAGAGAGGTTGTTTACGTACTCTACGTCATATTCAAACTTTTTCTCCCAGGTAATGGCATTCCTGCCATGGGTCTGGGCAAGCCCGGTAAGTCCGGGGCGCACATCATGTCTGTGTTTCTGGAAGTCATTATATCGTGGCAGATATCTTACCAGAAGGGGCCGCGGTCCTATGATGCTCATATCACCTTTTAAAATATTAAAAAGCTCCGGAAGCTCATCTAAGCTGGTACTGCGAAGCGTTTTACCAAAAGCGGGTAGACGTTCTTCGTCCGGGAGGAGATTACCGGAGGCGTCCTTTTCATCGGTCATGGAACGGAATTTGTATAGTTTGAAGATTTTTTCGTCTTTGCCGGGGCGGTCCTGTTTAAAAAGTACGGGGCTGCCTAGTTTCTGTCTTACGAGAATGGCAAGGACCAGGTATACGGGAGAAAGCAGGATTATGCCGCAGAGGGAGATTATGATGTCCAGTATGCGTTTGATGTATTTTTTGTACATTGGGCTTTCTCCTTTCTCCTTGAGGTTGTGTGGATTGCGAGATTCCGAGATGGGGCGGCGGCGAAAAAGGTTACCGCTTCAAGACACGCTTTCGCTCCGTTAAAAACGCAACG
>JAFLTG010000102.1 GCA_022510545.1 Lachnospiraceae bacterium
AGATTACGCATGTCCGCATTGCCTTCTTCAAATAAATACACCCATTTTTCCATAGAATTCTCCTTTTTATTCCAAATACCTTTCTTTAATTATTATCATAACATATAATATGTTATTGCACACTATTTTTTATGCTAACATTACAGGAGACTGAATTTTATTTTAAGAAGGTTGAAAATCTAAGATATTAACGTAATCAAGACTGCCACAAAACTATTTTCCCGGCCTTTTCAGACTTTTTTACATCGATGATGCGCTGATTGGAAGATCCTCTGAATTGCAGAGTGATATCCTTAAGCTCTTCTACAAATTCCCCATCAACTATCACATCCAGATAACTTAAAATTTCCTTTGTCTCATCCCATTTACTGCAAAAATTCTCTAAAATATCCTTATCATATAGATATCCCGTATAACACCAAACTGTTTTATTGGGATATTCTTTCTTAACCCTGCGCAAAAGCGGCAAAAGTCCCTGCTGGTTATGGTATTCCATCGGTTCTCCGCCAAGCAGGGTCAATCCTTCTATATATGTTGGTTCAAGCAGTTTGAGAATTTTCCTAATATCTTCATCCTCAAACTGCTTACCGTATTCAAAATCCCAGGTCATTTCATTGAAACAGCCTTTACAGTGGTGGGTACATCCACTTACAAATAACGTCACTCTCACACCGGGTCCGTTTGCTATGTCATACTCTTTTATTTCTGAATAATACATTCATTTGTCTCCTAATCAGAGGCCCGAATTTTCATTAATCATTTCACTATATTACGTTCATGCATATACTCACAGATGCAACACTCTTTCCTTGATTTCCTGCGTACGTCCCTGATTCCAGTATTGTGTGCCTATATAACCACAGGTACGTCTTGCCACATTCATCGTATCCTGATCTCTGTTTCCGCAGTTAGGGCATTCCCATACAAGTTTACCGTCATCATCGTTTACAATTATGATTTCACCATGATAATCACAGACCTGACAATAATCGCTCTTGGTATTTAACTCTGCATACATAATATGCTCGTATATATGTTTCATAACCGCAAGTACCGCATCTATATTATTCTCCATATTGGGCACTTCCACATAGCTGATTGCACCGCCGGGTGAAAGTTCCTGGAACTGCGATTCAAAAGTAAGTTTATCAAACGCATTGATATTTTCCGTAACATGAACATGATAGCTATTGGTAATATAACTCTTATCTGTTACATCTTTAATAAGTCCAAATCTCTGTTGCAGGCATTTGGAAAATTTGTATGTTGTTGACTCTAAAGGTGTACCATAAAGGCTGAAATCTATATTGGTCTCCTTAGCCCATTTTTTACATGCATCATTCATATACCGCATAACTTCCAGTGCAAAAGGTGTTGCTTCCGGGTCAGTATGGGATTTACCGGTCATATATCTTACACATTCGCACAAGCCGGCATATCCAAGTGAAATTGTAGAGTATCCTCCGTATAATAATTTATCTATCGGCTCTCCCTTTTTCAATCGTGCAAGGGCACCATACTGCCATAAAATCGGAGCCACATCGGAAGGAGTTCCTTTAAGACGTTCATGCCTGCACATAAGAGCGCGCCTGCACAGTTCAAGTCTCTCATCGAATATCTTCCAGAATTTATCCATGTCTTTTCCGGAAGAGCAGGCAATATCCACAAGGTTCAGTGTAACCACACCCTGATTGAACCTTCCGTAAAACTTAGGCTTGTCATTCTCATCATGATAAACCGTCAGGAACGAACGGCAGCCCATACAGGTGTAACAGTTTCCGTCCTTTAATTTTTTCATAATCTTTTCCGAAATATAGTCAGGAACCATACGTTTTGCCGTGCACTGTGCGGCAAGCTTTGTAAGATACCAGTATTTGCTGTCTTCATGTATATTATCCTCTTCCAGAACATAAATCAGTTTCGGAAAAGCCGGTGTGATATAGACGCCCTTTTCGTTCTTGACACCACGTATACGCTGTTTGAGCATCTCTTCTATGACCATTGCCAGATCGTCCCTAAGCTGTCCTTCAGGTACTTCATCAATATACATAAACACCGTAATAAAAGGAGCCTGTCCATTGGTGGTCATAAGCGTTATAACCTGATACTGTATCATCTGTACGCCCTGATTTACCTCTTCCCTGACACGTATTTCAGCAATCTGATTGATTTTTTCATCAGAGAGTTCAATATCCATTTTTTCCATTTCTTCTCTGACTTTTCTACGCAGTTTCTCTCTGCTCACCTGTACAAACGGAGCAAGATGCGCAAGCGAAATACTCTGTCCGCCATACTGTGAGCTTGCTATCTGTGCTATACACTGTGTTGCCACATTGCACGCCGTAGAAAAGCTCTTAGGCGTATCAAGCATGGTTTCACTGATTACCGTTCCATTCTGTAGCATATCCTCTAAATTAACCAGACAACAGTTATGCATATGCTGGGCAAAATAATCTGCATCATGGAAGTGAATGATGCCTTTCTCATGCGCTTCCACAATATCCGGTGGCAGCAGAAAACGCTTGGTAATATCCTTGCTGACCTCACCTGCCATATAATCACGCTGTACACTGTTCACAGTAGGATTTTTATTGGAATTTTCCTGTTTTACCTCTTCATTATTGCATTCCAAAAGACTGAGTATCCGCTCATCAGTTGAATTGGATTTACGTATAAGGGCGCGTTTATATCTATAAGTAATGTAATTTCTGGCCATCGCGTATGCATTGGATTCCATGAGCTGGTTTTCTACCATATCTTGTATTTCTTCCACACTGGGCGAACGTCCCATTTCTTCACAATGTCCCTCGACAATTTCAGCTATAGTATCAATTTCTTCATCAGAAAGCCGGTCTGAATCATTGACACTATTATTTGCTTTTCTGATAGCGGCAATGATTTTATCCAAATCAAATGTTACCTCA
Organism: Lachnospiraceae bacterium; assembly: GCA_022510545.1. Classification (GTDB taxonomy): domain Bacteria; phylum Bacillota; class Clostridia; order Lachnospirales; family Lachnospiraceae; genus UBA3282. The sequence continues at coordinate 2,925 of JAFLTG010000102.1, forward strand.
GTACCGCTTCTTTTAATAATTTTCATATGCGACCCCCATGCAATCATATGTACTATATCGCAAAATACGATATACTATATATTGTAGCACGAAGTTTCAACATGTCAAGATATTGTTGCAAAACTTTAATAGAGTTTTGTAATGATCCAGTCGTCATCTTCCATTTCATATTTTGTTTTGCAATTCGGACAATTTCGCATTCTTGCAGCATTAAAACTTGCTCCACAGTTTTTACACTGAATTCTCTCTATTGAAAAGTTAATATCTATCGGCTTACAGATATTCTTACGCAAATCCACACGTACCTTATCTTTCTTAGTATAGATACCTCTGTCGTTACTATATATATTCTCCAAATATACATCTACTGTAACATAACAATAATCTCCCTGTATTTTAAATCTTTTAAGTGCAACTGCACCTCTGTAAGAAGATTCTATAACATCCAAAAATCGATTTCCAATAGACTCTCCTTCATAATACGGAAGTTGCTCTGCATCATCTGAGTAAATAATCATTTTTATCAAAGATACAACCTTATCTGAAAAATATTCAAATGAAAATTCCGGACTATATCGCTTCATTAAATACACAAATCTATGTCCCGAACCTGCCGAATTAATTAACATTGGAAGAGATTTACCCGCTTCTATAAACATTAAAAATAACATAAAAAACGCATATAATATGTAGCCTTCCACTACACCTAATATTATGCCGGCGATAATGCCTCCAATAATTGAATATATAATTTGTGCAGTATTTTCTGCTCTCATACAATAAACGGATGTAAGAGCAACTATACTGGGAATAGAGCAGGCGAACATTACCCTTCTTAAACTTTGATCAATATCTCCGCTGTCTTTAATAAAGTAAAAATTAGTAACTTTAGGAAACAGCTCATTCATTTCAAAATAGGTCCTGCAATACGGGCATCCGCTTTGTAATACCTCTATCTTACTGACGGCACCGCAGTTAGGACAAGCATATGGTTCATTGGCAACTTTATCTGAATTATGTACATTTGTTATAATCTGATAAAATGTAGAATCCTGTTTATTTTCATACACCTTTTTATTATTATGATAAATAGTTCTGGATAAACTACAGGTGCGAAATTCCATTCGACTTAAATAACGATTATCTCTCCATTGCCTTCCCGCTTTAACACCGTTTGCAAAAGATCCTCTTGGCACAATATCATATTTCATTACCAGATTTTTACTCTTTAGACGATTAAACTGAAGCTCCAGCCCATGCTTTAAATCCTGACCTGCACAAGAAGGATATATTCCTGTATCAGTAAACTTTTTCAAATCCAGTGCAAAGTTTTCAAAAATATCATTATGTGATTTATCCCATACTATTTTATTATTCTGATTATCCAAGTGTATTTCCTCACTATTCTATGTACAACGTATACATTAATGTTTTATATAACAATTCAATCAACTAACTAATTTAACTTTTTTATGCTTAAAAGGTGTAAAGTCTTTAATATAGATAAAACTTTACACCTTGGATACTTTATAAAATATGTAATTAGTAAAATATTAATAATAATCTGTATATCTGAGTTATCTATGCAGGTTTTGAATTTGACCTAACTTCGGCCACATCCTTCTCAAGCTGGTCAACCCTCATTCTAAGACCTGATACTTGTACCTCCAAGAGCAGATTTTTGTCTGATACTTTTATCGATTCATTTAACTTATCAATAAGGCTTATATGGTTTTCTGCAAGTAGCTGGATGTTGCGGTTAGTATTATTCTCAAGGGTCAATTCAACATTTGTGACACGCTGCCTTAAATCTTTTATATCATATTTCATATCACTCATATCATATTCCATATTCTTTATGCTTTCTTTCATATTCTGCATGTCAGTTCTCATGTTATGCATATCAGATTTAAGATTGCTTACATCTACTTTCACGTCATGCATCTCATTTTTGAGACTGTTTACATCTTCTTTCACGCCATGCATCTCATTTTTAAGACTGTTTACATCTTCTTTTATCGGTTGTATAATATTGGCAATAGCTTGTAAATCGTCATTAGTTAAAGACATAATATCACCTCATTTCCTAATCTAATGTATCTTACTATATTAACTTTTCAAACAAGGATTGTTATACAAATTGTTACACAGCTGTGGAACTGAAATAATTGTATCACATATAAAAAGAAAAGTCCATATAAAAACAATAAACTTTTTCTATATTTTATAAAATATATTAACGATATTTCGTTAATATCACTTATCTCTTTTTGATACTTCACTCTTAACATATTACTATTATAAGCTCATAATATGATAATTACTATTCTGTCCCAAACTGCTTCTTTGTAAATTCCTCAGCTGCATCCAGTCCCTCATATCCATACAGATGTACACTATTTGTCATTATGTCAAAAGCTAAGTTCTTTCCATTCTGTGCATACTCTACAACATACCTGCCGTAAAGTTCCAGCATCTTGTCGGAATAAGTACTTATTTCACCACGCAGATATGTCTCATATGACGTATTATCAATATTATCATCTCCGGTACGAATGCTTCTTGCATTTTCCGCCAGTGCAGGATATTGCTTTGCAAATTCTTCCATCCATTCTACCTGAAGCTGTACAATCTGTTCGATAATTGCTTTTTTCTCAGGTGTGATAACAGGGAAATGTTCCTTAATAGTTTCATATTCTTCCGGTGCAGTACTCTCCATCATTCTGCCGTATTTTTCTTCAATAAGATTATGTCCGAGCGAAAATTCTCTCACGAAATCATAAAGATACTGAATCAACATGGTTCGATTCCAGGTCATATACTGACTTTTTCGCATAATTGAAAATGTCGGCCAATCATTCTGACAGCTGGCACGCCCACCCACATTTTTTACCTTGTCAAACGCCTTAAACTCTACTTCTGCAATTTGATTTACCAGCCATTCATCATTGTGCTCTGCAAAAGCAGCCTTCATAGACAGTTCATTGCTGTGTGCATCCAGATAGTTGTCTGTATCACTTATAAAATTGTTACTATAGAGTTCATCCGCCAAAACAGTTCCTATCTCCTCAACCGTATCCGGCAAGCCTGATAAAAGCTCCGCAAGCTTACTTCCATTTTCCGACTTCTGCATGCTACGATGAAGCCACTTATCATGCGGCGGATAGGTTCCGTCAATATAATGCTGCAGTTTCATAGCTTCTCTTGAACAATCCGCCATCATAATCAGCGCAGTAATCTGATCATCCCGGTCGAGCATCCGCTTATAATTATATTGTCCTGTCTGGGAAAACCTGGCGGCGCTGTCCGCCAATTTTAAATAAAATATATTCTCCGGATAGCCTGCAAGAAATTTATTCCGTTCTAAGGTAAAAACTCCCTCATCATCCCGGAATATCTCACCATTAGTTACCGCTGCAAGTGCATAATCTTCAACTTGCCGCCAGTCCACATTTTCATAATCAGGCGCTCCTACTAGTTTATTGAAAAATTCTGAAATCACAAAAACGCCTCTTCTTTCTTTTGCGACGTTTTTCTCCATGCGCCCATAACCTTCAAATTCATCAGGAAGTTCTTCATATGCTGCTTCCAACTGCTCTCCAATAGCCTCATATGTCTCTTCTGTCACCCACATACAAAATTCCGGTCCCCAGTCATGGTCTGTAGACAACATATCATCATATCCAAAGCAATCTGAACCTTTACCAACCAGTCCTACGGCAATTTTGCTTTCATAGTCAGGAAATTTTTCGGCAATCATTGGACGTCCGTACTTATCATAAAATGCACGGCTAAGAGACAGTCCGCTCACTTTTTGCACTGCCTGTTCATATCCACTATCATTCATTTTTTCCTCAGTCTGACCCTGCCCCACATCATTCATTTCTTCTATGGCCTTATTTTGTGCTATCTTACAAGCCTGTGCGTTTTCTTTAAGCCTCTCATAAAACTCATTCTTCCCAAGACTGCGCTCCATAATATTCATAGCTTTTTCAAAGAGCTCATATGCATCAGCATAATTCTTTTTACGGTAATGATAAGTTGCAAGAGCCGACAACGCTGCTCCATAATGTGCATCTTCCACACCTATTGCATCAAACTCTCTTATGGATGCCTTGGCATATGCGCAGGCCTCTTCTATTTCTCCGATATTAAGACAGCTTGTTGCAAGATTGGCATGCGTTACCGCAATCTCAAAATCAACTCCTGTTTTGGTCTCAACAATACGCAGTGCCCTGAGAAGACTCTCTTTTGCATCTTCAAACTGACCAAGTTCCTGATATAAAAGACTTAAATTATTTTCCAGGCTTGCCATCAGCATATCATCCGATGTAAGCTTCGCATCGTAAATTTCACGTACTTTCAAATACAATTGAAGCGAATCTTCCAGTCTTCCTCCCGCCCTGTAAGCATTGGCCACATTTAAAAGCGTGGTAGCATAAGGTATGGTATTCTCAATACCCATACGAGCCATCACGTTCATACACTGTCTGGCAATTGCATAGGAATCCTCCACACGGCTGGTTTCCCTATAATATCCGAGCAATTCGTTTAAAAGCTGCAAAAGACTGCCGTCATCCCCTATTTTAACAGCGTCCAAAATAGAATTTTGCAAAAGTTTCTCCGCATTAGCGCCTTGATTTTTTGCAAAGTATTCGTACACTTTTTGCATTATTGCATCTACATCTACACTCTTTGACATATACCTACCCTCTTTACTGATTAATATAAACCCCACTAAAATATTTCATCTAACATCAAATAGTAATTTTTAATAATAAAAAAAGAGCTGGAAAAGGGACTCGAACCCTCGACCTACTGATTACGAATCAGTT
>JAFLTG010000103.1 GCA_022510545.1 Lachnospiraceae bacterium
TTCGTGTTTACGTTTTGTAGGTAACACTACATAGAAAAACCACCCCAAAACTTTGCCGAGCGGAGGGGTGGAATTTCTACCTTTAAACTTGTCAACCCACCTTGTGGGCGGTTGCTCTCTTTAATTTAAGTATAGCATTTCTTTCTAAAATGTCAAGGAACTTCCCCGACTTAATTTTTACACTCTGTTTACACACCCCAAGTCAGCACTCCGGAAATCCCCTTTTCACATTGCCTCTAACCTCGAATTATATATTACTATATGATTTTTTTCAAGAAAAATGACATAACGATAAGATGCTTGAAATTTTCAGTGATATTATAATAATTTTAATCAATATACAAAGCTAAATTAATATGCTAAAATAACCTAAAGTAATATATGAGAGGAAAAATAATGCGTATTATAGAAATTGATACCGGTACAGGAATAGAAAAGTATGAATATATTGACGAAGATATCGATACATACCTCGTAAGCTCTGAGGATATAGATTTATCCCAAGAGGGATTTGTATTCAAGTGGATACAATATAATAACAGTATAGTTGAAAAAAAATGTAAGCTTATAAAAAAAGAACATGTCGCAAGACATTATTCCGATTGGACCGAAACTTACACTTATTTCTGTGGTATAAGCTGTTGGTATGAAGAGATGGACGGTTTCATTCGTATATTCACAAATGACGTACCAAAAAAATTTAGAAATAAGTTTAAATATGAAGAATTTCTTGTAGAAGATCCGGGGCAGCAGTTTCCACCGAGACAAGGGCATCATTACTACAAAGATGTCTCCTATAGTGACAAAAGATTACAAAAAGATGTCGTTATTAAAAAACATCAAGATTATATGATAGATCTTCATGGAATAACTGCAGAAATAAACGAAGAAGAAAGGAAAAATATAATTGTTGAATATCTCATAGACAAAGTGCGCAAACCAGTTAATGGTTTTGAACCGCTAAACTCACTGTTATTTGGAAGTTATGGCTATAGAATTCCAGATAAGTCATATTCTACAGATTTAGACTTGGTTTTCGATAAGATACTACCAGGTTTATACAGATTATATGCCTTTGAAAGTCCCCGCTTAATGACCACATTCTTATATGATCTTATTAATGTTATCATAGATGGCTATCGAAGTATCAATGAAAAATATAAGCCTAAAAGGATATGGATAGAGAATGGAAAAGCTATCTACCCGAGTGAAGATTATACAGTTTTTATGATGATACAATTTCACTTGAAATTGATGGAGAAACACAAGAAACAAGAAGCTCCATATACATTGCTGGAGCTTAAAAACATCAGTTATTGGTTAGAAAGAATCGATAAAAAATATTTAGATAGCCATAATAAAGTTTATTGGAATGACAAGGTGATCTGTGACGATCTGGGCAATTATATTAAAAACGCAATGGAGGAACTAATTCCTTATTTTTCACACATTTATTTCTAAAATATTGCATTTTCCTTTTGGCGTGACTTACATTCGTGTTTACGTTTTGTAAGTAACACTACATAGAAAAACCACCCCAAAACTTTGCCGAGCAGAGGGGTGGAATTTCTACTTCTAATCTTGTCAACCCACCTTGTGGGCGGTTGCTCTCTTTGATTTAACTATAGCATTTCTTTATAAAATGTCAAGGAACTTCTCTGCCTTAATGTTTAGTCATCTTCCTCAAAAATCCAAATAGTTTCAGGCTTAGCATTCTCCCGTCTGTCGACCTCGAGTATGCGGACATTTATGCAGACATCATCTGTCTTCTGATAGGTAAATTGCACAGTTCCGGTCTCACTAAGCCTTTTATCAAGCTTGTCATAATCCAGGATATCTTCAAAGCGGTCATAATACTCACACCTGACGAATTTTTCAACATAAAGCCTCACTGCTGCACTGAAACAGTCGTCGGTATCTTCGAGGAATCTTGAAAAGAAATCCGGAGTGTAGATATGGCGGTTAGTGTCTTTATTAAGATTTACGAAATACACGCCCGCAAACTGGTGTGCGATGATATCGAGGAAACGCTCACTGTCGTGATTTTTGATGAGCATCTGTTCAAGTTCTTCGTTCATCTTGCGCTTTCTGCGGCTATCGCCGTTGTTCATATAGTAATTATCCTTATCTTTGCGCATTTTAAGTTCCGCTGCCGCAACTATTTTCTCAACGTTTCTTCCGCAGGGTCCGATCGCAATTCCCACCGAAATCTCATAGTTATCCACCTGAAGATCACGGCGAACCTTTTCAACGGCAAGTTCTACCGCGCGTTTCGATAGCTTTATGCTCAATACTACAAATTCGTCGCCGCCAATGCGGTATACTCTTTCGTCAGGGAAATACTTTCTCAGGGTGTCCGCAACGCAGCAAAGCATGTCATCACCTTTCTGATGCCCAAGAATGTTATTCAACTCATGAAGACCGTTAGCATCAATATACAGACAGGTAAAAATCTGGTCACCGCTTTTTCCAAGACTTTCAATATCTGCATTAAATTTGAGGCGGTTGTAAAGATTTGTGAGTGCGTCACGGTACATAGTGTCGATTAACTCCTGATGACTGCGCAACTGGGCTGTATGATCCTCGTGCACATCCCTAAGGGATAGCAGCAAGACCTTGTTTTCCTCGCTGTATTCAACACTTGGGGCCAACTCCAGCTGCACCCAGCGAAACTCGCCGTTTACTTTTCTGCGGTAGCGGAAATTTATCGGAGTCGGATCTTCGGCAAAACGTTTTTGCAGACTTCCGGTCTTGGTGAGCGTAGCAAAAGCATCTATGTCTTCCGGGTCAATATTTCCGTTTTTTAAGTATTCTTCCCACCATTCATACATATTGATGAAACCGCCGGAAAGCCGCTCCCGCTCATCATCATCTGCGATTATGGCTTCATAGGTGTTGGTTGAAAGATTAATTCTGATCAGCTTGTCATATAGTGAGGAGATAGTGGGAAGCGTGTCAAGCATCGTCATTGCTTCAGAGTCAGCCTCTCGCCATGTAAAAAGCACTAAAGGGTTATCCGGAGTACATTCATGCCCGACGACAATAGTGAAAGCAACCCATTGAATACCTTTGACGGTGCGGGCTTTATAACTCTGTACTACTCTCTTTTCTCCGGAAAAAACACTTTTTCGTACATATTCAGGATTTGTAAATCTTCGGCAAGTCGTCGTGTACTCGGGGATGATGATTTTATCGTTTATGAGCTTTTCCATATAAGCATAAATATTGGGGATGTTCTGAAGCTCATCATCATCAAAAAGTCCGTTGTCTTTATATATCTCAAATTCACCAGTGTTTACATTAACTTTAAATATTCTGTAAAAACCCTCTACCAGCGTGCCCTCAACAAATGCAGCCAATTCGTTTTTCGCACTTGTATTTTTATTCATTATAAACCTCTTTATTATATTATTCCGAGTGTAAAAAGCTGTGGTCAACCTCAATAATTATTCTATTAAAATGTATATCTAATGTCAATTAAAAGCTCCTAATATCAAAAAGGAACTGATAACATAGCATTTATCAGTTCCTTTAAGTACATTATAATAACAATAAATCCGGTCGAAAAACAACCTTTCACTGCTTCTTATAATACAAATATTGCTACACTTTCGCTCAGTTCGTGTGAAATGTCCTTAAGGTCTGTAGCATTGACAGCAATATCACTGACGATACTGTTGATTTCAGTAACAGAAGCAGATGTCTGTTGTGAACTTGCTGCGTTCTCCTCTGCAATTGCTGACAGACTCTGTACCGTATCTACTACACTGCTTCTAACTTCATTGATCTTGTTTGTCTGGTCAACAACTTCCTCGATTCCTGCAAGGGACTCTTCTACGTCATGCAACAGATTGTTAACCTGAGTATTAGTGTTGTCAACATTCTCACTCTGCTGTTCCATAATCTCTTTTACTTCATTCATAGTTACAACAGCCTTATCGGAATCTGCTATAAGAGATAAAATAATGCTCTCAATCTGCTTAGCGGATTCATTGGACTGTTCCGCAAGTTTTTGAATCTGTGCTGCAACTACAGCGAAACCACGACCCTGTTCACCGGCACGTGCTGCCTCAATAGATGCATTCAATGAAAGCAGATTCGTCTCTTCTGCAATATCGGTAATAAGTGTAGTTGCTTCTTTAATCTTCTGTGCAGACTCATTAGTTACATTGGTCTGCTCATATATAATGTCAATTGATGTACTGGTCTTCTTATTAGTAGCCTGCAACTCATGAAGTGCTTTGATAGCAGCCTCACCACGTCCTTTCATGGATTTAGCGCTCTCACTTAAGCTGCCCAGCTCATCTACCGTCTCTTCAATCATACCACCCATTCTGAGAATGTTATCCGATGCATCCTGTGTCTCCTGTGCCTGATTGGTAGCTCCGATTGCAATCTCACCTATTGCTTTCTCCATCTGATCTACATGGTCGCTTGTTTCATTGGTCTTTGCATCCAATGCTTGGGCTTCATTCAACAGACGTTCGCTGACACCTTTAATCTCACCAACAATAACCTTTAGTTCCTCTCTAACTTTTTTGACGGTTCTACAGATTTCACCAATCTCATCCGTACCACCAAGAAGCTCATCACCAAATAAGAAATTGAGTTTACCTTCCGAAAGCTCTGTCAATCCACCGATACATCTTTTGAGTTTCTTAGACAACCCGCCTACTACTATAAGGACAACTACTATACTTACAATAATAACACCTATGACTATACCAAAAATTGTGTATATAATACTGTTAATCTGAGCTTTTGCATCCGCCTTAGGCATTATGGCAGATACTATGCCGACAACCTGACCTGTGGTCCTATCGATAAGTGGTGTATAATAACCGAAATATAAGTTTCCTCTTACAAGTACATCCGTGTTAAAATAATTCTGTCCGCCATTAAGTACATTATTGATGACGTTCTGATCATCAGCATCCGTTCTTAAGGTACGATTTCCGCTATCATCCAAAACCGAAGTCATATAACGTGTCCTGCCATAAAAAACTGTAATATCCGTATTACTTACAGTCTTCAATTCATCCGCCAAGTCTGTGTGCTTGGTAATATTATAATTACCCTTGTACAGGCAATCGTCCTCACCGATATAGTATCCATCGTCGTTAACCGCATCAAATGACTCAATAATTGCCGTTGCTGATCCTTTAAGCCCATTCTCAATGGTCGCTGTTACAACCGTGTTAACCCGCTGATTACTAACCACCAGAACCGAAATACCCAGCACCAGTATCGGTATAACACTAAGCAATAAAACTTTTGCACTCACACTTAATTTCATCTTACATATCCTCCAGAATACATCAGTATTTTATTTCACTCAAACTCCCCCCACTATTTGGTGTACTGAACTTGAAGAAATAATTTTTGTCATTCACATTATATCATAAATTATGAATATTGCAAAACAAATTTACGATTATTAATATATTATTAATATGTTTTATTAATATACAACTGTAGATATCCATACCAAAATCCATATGTCACCTTCAGTATCCGTTTATCAATAGAAATCTGTAAGGTAATTTCAATACAGGAGTTTGATGAAAGTGTGAAATAACAAAAGATTTGTGAAGCACTACGAAATATTGTATACTATGTAATAATATTAATCGTAATCAACTTTTGGAGGACCCAATAATGGCAGTTTCAAATATAAAAGCTTCTTTTAAAAGTGATATTCAAAAAACCTGGAAAACAGTCACTTCCCTTGAAGAATATGCATGGCGCAGTGACCTTAGCAAAATTGAAGTTGTAAATGAAAAACAGTTTATAGAATATACAAACGATGGTTATGCTACTACTTTCACCATAACAGCTACGGAACCATGCAAACGCTGGGAGTTTGACATGGAAAATGAAAATATAAAAGGTCATTGGATCGGTATATTTACTACAAACGGCGAGCAGACTGAAATTGATTTTACAGAAGATGTTTCCGCCAAAAAAATCTTTATGAAACCCTTCGTCAAATCCTACTTAAAAAAGCAGCAGACACAATATATTTCAGATTTGAAAAAAGCTTTATCATAAACTTCGGTAAATACTGTACATAATACTAAGGGGTGGAAATAATATGTCTAAAGGAAAATTAGGAATGAGAATAGGTGAATCAATATTCAGTATTTGTTATTTACTATTTGATATAATAGCCGGAATATTATTCCTTCAAAACAGAACAGATAATCTGTTTTTATTATATGGCATTATGACACTGCTTCTTGGATTCGGTGATGCCTTTCATCTGATTCCCAGAGTTATAAAGAATATAAAAGGCAAATCCACAAAAGTAATGTGGTGGATGAACTTCGGACTGTCAGTCACATCCGTCACTATGACCGTATTCTATATAATTCTGTTTTATATATGGAAAAAAATCAATGGCAGTCCTACCATTCCTAATATAGTACCGATACTTATCTGGTGTACAGCATTGGCCAGAATCATAATATGCTTATTGCCTCAAAATGATTGGTTAAATAACGGAAACAAACAGTTATCGTTATATCGCAATATAATATTTGCTATTACCGGAACCATTGAAGTAATACTGTTTTTAATCTCAGGCGGAACCTACAATATAACAATGGCAATATGTATTTTCTTCAGCTTCTTATTTTACATTCCTGTTACATTATTTGCCAAAGAAAAGCCTATGATTGGAATGTTAATGATTCCCAAAACCGTTATGTACATTATTATGATAAGCCTTGGACTGGCAATGCTATATTCCACAATACCTGTTAGTGAATCGAATAATACAAATACTTCCGAAATGTCATCTTTAGATTCATTATCTATAGAATCAACTCTTGACAACTCAGAACAAATCGACATATATGTATCACCAGATAAGGAACCTGAAGCAAAAACATCAGACAATATTACAGATATAACAATAGAAAGTATTGATTTAAGCGATATATTTATGGGAATCAATGGCTGTGCGATAATATATAGTCCGGACGATGATAAATATTCAGCTTATAATTCCGAATTATGTAAACAACAGACATCTCCCTATTCTACATTCAAAATAATTTCTACATTGGCAGGTTTACATAATGGCATAATAGAAAACGAAACCTCAACAATGAATTATACCGGAGTGCAGTATCCTGTATCAGAATGGAATGAAGACTTAGCTTTAGAAAAAGCCTTCAAAAGTTCATGCATATGGTTTTTCCGCCAAATAATTGATACAGTAGGATATGACGAAATACAAGATGAATTAATCAGCCTGGACTATGGGAATTGCGATATATCCGAATGGAACGGCAACAATATAAATCCACTTCCGGAGCTGAACGGGTTTTGGATGGGATCATCCTTAAAAATCTCACCGTTAGAACAAGTGCAGGTTCTAACAAAAATATTTGAAGGCGAAAGCATATACCGCGATAAAGAAATCAACATACTTAGACAACTTATGCTCGTTGATGAAGATACCATAAAAATCTATGGAAAAACAGGTTCTTCCTCTAATGGAGAAGCATGGTTTGTGGGTTTTTCAGAGGATAATTATGAAAGAAAATATTTTGCAATATATCTAAACGACAGTACGCAAAATGACAGAATATCAGGCAGTACGGCGAAAGAAATATCTTTAAGCATAATACAAAATGAGCGTTAAGAGATTGTACAAATTGAAATTTGTGGCTTGGAGCCGGGGACGGATTGCACAAATAGTAAGCTGGCTGGTGGTCGGCTTTCGGGAATAA
>JAFLTG010000104.1 GCA_022510545.1 Lachnospiraceae bacterium
TAATAAATGGCACTGTCATCGGACCGGTAGTAACACCACCTGCATCAAAAGCAACGGCAATAAACTCAGATGGTGTAAAAACGGATAATATGAACATAAATATGTATAATCCTATCAAAAGTAAGGAAAGACTAACTTTAAACAGAATACGCAAAAGTGCTACACAAATGAATACGCCCACACCTGCTGCCACAGTCAGGATCAGTACCATGTTCGGAATTGCCGCCACCTGATTAGCCAGCACCTGAAGATCAGGCTCCGAAATCGTAATAATCGCTCCCATTAAAAAACATATAAAAGTCATAAGCCAAATATTTTTACATTTTACCAATTTCCCGCCGACGCCTTGCCCCAGAGGTGTCATTGCTATCTCCGCGCCTAATTGGAAAAATCCCATTCCCACAATCAACAAGACGGCACCTGTAAGAAACAGGACAAGCGTGCTGATCTCCATAGGAACTAAGGTCATACTTAAAATCAATACAATCATCGTTATTGGCAAAACACTCGAAAGGGATTCCCTGATTTTTTCTTTTAATTTTTCGTTCATATATACCAAACATCCTCCCTTCCAAATAACGAGTTATAATAATATCCTACAAGAAATATATGAAAAATAAAACCCAAAAGGGTGTAAAGAGTTTGCTAAGAAAATTAAAAGCTGTACTAGCTCGTAATTCGCATAAGTCTCACCCCCTTTCGAGTAATATTAGCCAATCGCCTGCCGCTTGCTATGATGCCACTATATGAATGACGGCTATTTAATTTTTCAAATAATCAAATCATAAGTTATTATCGTATACTTTCCCATATTGGGCTGGAAAATATATATTCCCACATTACACCATATATTAAGGGTTGTATCGAAAACATAATTAGCAAAACTATAATGAATACAATAAATGCTTCATACTTTTTATTAGTCTCCGGCAATTTAAGATGCAACCTTTCAGAAAATCTGCTATACAAATAATATCCTAAAATTGTACCTGCCGTATTTGTAATTAAATCATCAATATCTGTAAGCCTGAAAGTAAATATTTGCAAAATTTCGATAATGAGGGATATTCCAAGTCCGGTAAATAAAGTTTTTTTAGCTGAACGATATTCATTCCATATAGTAGGAAGTAAAAAACCTAATGGAACAAATAATAGAAAATTTAATATGGTATTTTTTAAATATGATACAGGACTATTTATAACATCTATCAATGGAATAAAATTGAATTCAATATCAACAATTAATCCATTTATAGTTGGTATTCCTACTGCCGAAAAAACTGCTGATAAATAAACAGCATAGACAAAAACTAATGTAACTTTTTTAAAACTATATTGCTTAAAAACAGTAAAACGGAAAATAAGCATTATAGGTAACAAAACAATTATCGCTGAAACAGTGTCTATACCAATGAATAACAAACGAGCCATAATTAAATACCCTCTAAACGCCGATTTTTTTCGTGGTCAACTATTCGCAATCAGTAGAATTGCAAGCAATAAAATTGCCAGTATTTCAGCGATAAAACCGAGAATGTTTATAATGGTAATATGTTTTTGGGGGAACATCTTTTTAAACAGAAGGCATAAAATTATCCCTACTATCCCACCTGCCGTATTTGTAATGATATCTGTGATATCGCTGGCTCCCAAAGCAAACACAAATTGCATAATTTCAAATAGTAAACTTATAGATAAGCAAGGGAGTATTTTCTTAAAAAAAGACCAATCAGATTTATAAATATCAATACAAAATCCCAGCGGAATAAAAATGAGCACATTATACAACACTTCCTTAAAATGAAACGCAAAACCGATTTCTCTATCGTAATAAAAGGGAATAATATTCACACTTCTAAAAAAACTCATTTCTCTTAAATTTATATTAAATTTGAAAAGAACCAACCATATCAAGAGTACAAAATATATTACAAAAACTATATTGGAAAAATTCTTTTGGGATTTTGATTTAAACATTTCACTAACCTCTCTACGAATCATAATTTACCTTGTTTTCTCATTTTAAACCTACTTGACTTATGATTTGAATAGCAATCTTTATAACAATGTATACTATGTGTACTATTTACGTTAATACACTCATTATAAATTAATAGATGCGAAGAGTCAATAGTTGAATATAGGATTTCTTTTTCATATATCGGCAAAAGGTATCTTGAATGTAATTAAAAAAGTGCAGGCCTCCACCAAGAAAGCCTGCACCAAATATATGCAATATTTTTAACCTTTTACAGAACCACCCGTAACACCCTCAACATAGAACTTCTGCATCAGTACAAACAAAATTGAAATCGGTATCGAAACGATAACGCCGCCTGCACAAAAGATTGAGAAGTACTTGTTTACAAGTGATTTATTCAGCATATTGTAAAGTCCAATCGCAATCGTCCAGTCCGTTGAAATACCGGAGTTAAGCATCAGCTTCGCCAATACGAAATCACCCCAGGGTACAAGGAAGGAGTTGATTACGGTGTATACAATAATGGGCTGTGACAACGGAACAATGATCCGTAAGAATATTGTAGCTTCCGAAGCGCCCTCAAGTCTTGCCGCCTCACGCAGGGATACTGAAATGGTATCCATAAAACCTTTGGTTATAAGATAACCCAGACCGGAGGCTGCGGAATATACAATTATCATTCCAAGGTGGCTGTTTGTCAGTCCGATTGACTTCATAACAAAGTACACGGCTATCATAGACAAAACGCCCGGGAACATATTAAGGATTATACCGAAGCTCATCAACCCTTTTCTTCCCTTGAATCTCATACAGCTCATTGTATAAGCAACCATCAGTACGAATACCGTTGAAATAATACAGGTAAAAATAGCTATTATCAAAGTATTTTTAAACCATGCCCCATACTGCACAACCGAGTCCGGCTCAAGAAACAGTACCCTGTAATTATCTACAGACCAGGTCTCCGG
Source organism: Lachnospiraceae bacterium (assembly GCA_022510545.1). Lineage (GTDB taxonomy): Bacteria > Bacillota > Clostridia > Lachnospirales > Lachnospiraceae > UBA3282. Next base: position 2,950 of record JAFLTG010000104.1, read on the forward strand.
GAAAAAGTGTGAGGTATTGATTCCCTTATATCCGCTAAAAGATGTAGCTACCAGCCAGATAATCGGTATCAGCCATACAATTGCGAGGAATGCCAAAACCACATGTCTTACAATAAAACCAACTGTCTTTTTCATTATTGGAAATCCTCCTCTCTATTGCCCTTGATCATCTGTGTAAAGGTAATCAAAGTGAATGCCGCACAAATAATGAATACCAGAATACCAATAACAGATGCTATTTTATAGTTATAATATTCATTTGTCAATCTGAACAGCCACGTTACAAGCAAATCAACCTCTTTTGCATTGGAGTTTGCAAGCAGCTGATTGGATGTAACATATACATCCTGTGTCAGCAGATATATAACATTGAAGTTATTAATATTCTTTACAAAATCCGTTACAAGTGTGGGTCCCATTATAAAGAGAATATATGGCATTGTAATCTTCCAGAAAATCTGGAATTTGTTTGCACCATCGATTCTTGCACTTTCCAGCTGGTCCGTCGGGATATTCATAAGAACACCTGTTGCAATCAGCATCTGGTAAGGTACACCTACCCAGATATTGATAAGTACTATCATTACCTTGGTCCAGTTCGGATTGGTCAGGAAAGGTATATAAGTAAGATGAGAACCTACCAGACCTATACCTTTGAGGAAATCGGTTAAGCCTATATTGGCACAGATAGTATTGACTATACCGGAATCCCCAAAGAAGTTCCTTACAAGCAAAAGGGTTACAAACTGAGGTACCGCAATTGCTACCATAAACAACGTTCTCCAGAGTCTTGGCAGTTTGGTGTTTTTACTGTTTACAAACTGTGCCATCAATATACCGCCTATAAAGGTGGTAAATGTTGCAAAGAATGCCCATTCCAGTGTCCATACAAGGACTTTTCCAAAAGCATAACCAAAGGTAACTGTTGTAGAGTTAGTGAAAAGCTGTTTGAAGTTTCTCCATCCAACCCAGGTAAACAATGCACTGGGCGGCATATGCTGCTGGTCGTAGTTGGTAAATGCCACCGCAATCAACACGAGAATAGGAATTATGTTCATCAGAATAATTCCAAGACACGGCAGCGTCAAAAGAGTAATATTGAACTTTTCATTAAAGAGGGATCTAATATCCTCTCTGAATGTATTGATATGTTTTCCCGCTTCCTTGCGAAGCTGTAAGCGGTAAACTGCTTTAATATTTCCAATGTATACTAATATAAAAGCTACGATTATAAATAACGCAATAATTGAATTTAATAAAATGAGGAACGAGTTATCATAATCATTAACTGTACTTGTCATAGTTAATGGATCAAACTTCTGTTCGAACTGGACAGTTCCCAGTGTTCCGAATTTAGCAAGATTCGGAGCCGCATAAAAAACGCACATAACAACAAAAACTGCTTCCAGCGCAATCATAATCAATCCGTTAATAATCTGTTTTCTCGCTATATAACCTGCCCCCATAATAAGCAGCGATAATTTTACCCCTATATCGCCTTTTGCTATAGCTGTACCAAATTCTTTAAAATAATTTCCTATTGATTTAAAAAAGTTTTTCATACAAGAAACCAACCCCTCTAAGAGTTATTTTAAAAATACCCCGCATCCCACAGACGCGGGGTATATACAATAACATCTGTTATTACTATAACCTGCGAGTTTGAGCATATGCTCAAACTTGCGGCTAAAAATCTTCGATTTTTAGCCTATTCGATAGGTGCCGTAATACCTTCTACTGCTGTATCAAGTAATGTCTGAACATCTGTTCCATCAGGATTTCCTGAAGCTAAAATCTGTCCTAATGTCTCAGCCGGAGCCCAGAAGTTTCCGCCTACACGCTGAGGTGTTGCATAAGCTGCCTGCTCTGCAAGTGCTGCAATTGCAGGGTCAGCCTGAACTGCATCTGATGCTGCTGCTGCAATATTGGCAGGACCAAGGCCTCTTGCTTCAAATCTTGCTGTCTGAGAATCTTCATTTGTAAGGAACTCAGCAAGCAGCATAGCCCAGCCTACATTAGCTGAATGAGGATTTACACCGATTAACTTGTAACCTGAATAAGAAGACATCTGTACCTGATTACCTGCTACGGTAAAGGTAGGAAGCTTGGTTGCTGCATAGTTATCACCCCATGCATCGGAAGCTGTCTCTGCTCTCCATGTACCGTTTACTGCTGCTGCAACTGTACCTTCGGTAATTGCTGTAGCCTGCTGTTCATCATTCATCTGTACCAGTGTACCTGTCTCACATGCATCCATAATTGCCTGTGCAACATCTGTTGCACCGCTTGCATTCCATGTACAGTTGTTAGAACCGTCATCATTGAGTGAAAGGTCATAACCTGCACCCTGGAAGAATGCGTAAAGATACCAGCCGTTTGCCATATCCATAGCTACTTTCTTACCAGCTGCATCTGCTGCTTCCAACATTGCATCAAGTGACTTTACATCATCCTCTGTAAATACGGAAGCATCATAGAACATAAAATATCCGTTATCTGCTGTCATAGGATATGCATATAATTTACCGCCTACTGTAGCTGCTTCTACAGCACCAGCAGCGTTCTCATTTGCTACATCCAAAGTATAGGTAGCAGCCACTTCCTGAAGTGCACCGGCCTGAACAAGCTCGTTAATCTGGTCATCTGCAAAAGCAAATACATCTGCTGCTGCTTCAACGTCTGTTAAAATAGTATCTTTTGCAGTAGACTCTGATTCTGAACCAAGGGTAATGTCAAAGTCAACATCTGCATATTCTGCCTTGAAATTATCAATAAGTGTGGTTGTCAGTGTCTGATCCTCTTCAGAAGCCCATACTGTAAGGGATACAGTACCCGTTGTATTGGCAATAAGAGTTGATACCGGATCTGATGCGTCAGATGCTGCATTATTATCTGCTGCTGCATTATCCGTTGTTGTGTTGTCTGCTGCTGCATTATCGTTTGTTGTCGTGGAATTGTCCGGAGTTGTTGTTTCTCCGGCACCGGAGTTTCCACAACCGGCAAGAGTTGCAGCAATCATTGATGTTGCAAGTAATGTTGCTAAAACTTTCTTCTTCATAATTTTTCCTCTCTCTTTCTTAGTTCTTAGAAGACTGCTAACACAGTTTCCTGCTTTGTTAATATATATAAAATGTGAAGCCACATCTTATACCATAAATTGGTAAATTACCAGATTAAATTTAACACTTTTTTAAGCACTTTGTCAACTAAACTGCGACAAAATCACCATCAAAATCACCATAAATCAACATCTAAAAATCTAATCCTCAAAATCCCTAAAACTCAAAATCCCTCACCGCTTCCAGTGCCGGAAGTGCGTTTCCGTCATAGTCAAAAAGCGCTTGATTTGCCCACTCGTTGCCACCGGGTCCTTTTTCTTCCATATATGCAATAGCCTCGTCTGAAGCCCAGCCGGAACCGGCAACCGGAATCCAGGCGGCTTCCCAGTAAAAATAGCCTGCCGCCTTGTTACCTTGAACCTCTTTCAGTATGGTAAACAAATCGATAAGGAACTGCTTCTGTCCCTCTTTAGTCATAGGATATTCAATCTTTTCAACAACTTCAGGCCTGGTTGCCATTCCTTTTCTCTCATGGGGCTCCAGCTTTTCATAAGAAGCATAGTCCTCCATCGTGTAGCCCATAGATACTTCGGCAATCATCAGTTCTTTACCGTACCTTATCGCAATATCATTCATATTATCACGCAATTCCGACATACTTCCATGCCAAAACGGATAATATGACAGCCCGATAATCTGAAAATCCTCGCCTTTTTCCATATAATGGTCAAACCATTCACGGTAAAGTGCATTATTTCCGCCATTATCGAGGTGGAGCATAATCGGAACATCTGAATCCACCGCTCGCACTCCCTTTATACCGGCATTGATAAGCCTTATTAAACTGTCATAATCCGGAACTTTTCCATAGGGCCAGAGCATACCGTTGGACAGCTCGTTACCAACCTGAATAAGCGTAGGGAATGCTTCTTCTCTTTTCATAATTTCCAAAGTTTCCCTTGTATATTCATAAACGGCGGTTTCAAGCTGATCGAGATTCATACCCTTCCATGCCTTCGGTACTCTCTGTTTTCCCGGGTCCGCCCAAAAGTCACTGTAATGGAAGTCAAGCAGCACCTCCATACCCTTACCAAGCATCCTTTTGGTAAGTTCTATGGTAGTGGGCAGGTCATTGGTACCTGCCCCGTATGGTTCACCGTCTTCGGTATAGGGATCGTTCCAGAGACGTAGACGCACCGCATTCATGCCATAACTTTTGAGAATGTCAACAACATCACCCTCCACGCCATGGTCATAAAACTTCCCGCCCAGAGCTTCTACTTCTTTTAATGTAGAAAGATCCATCCCCTTCAGAAATTTCATAGTAATACTCCCCGTATGAATCCATTTCTTATCATAAATCTTTTCGCCTTCGCCTTTTTAGTCGAAATCGAACTTGGTAAAGCGTTTCATAGCATCCCTGTAACGGAATCTTACCATCTCGTTTTTCTCAAGGACATCTTTTTCAGTGCCTACATATTGACAGCGGATACAATGATATTCATCTTTCTCCTTGTCATAAAACATATCGATATCTAAGTCTCTCATAAAGCAGGAGGGACATCTGTAATTTAATTTGCCTTTGCCAGATT
>JAFLTG010000105.1 GCA_022510545.1 Lachnospiraceae bacterium
AACCCACATCGATGGTTTTGGAGACCACTGTTCTACCTTTGAACTATGCCCCTATTATATGTGGTGAAAGACTCAGCTTTCAGACCACCGAAAAGTATTATAGCATAGGTGGCCGGGGTTTAGCAAGATGTTTTTTGAATCTATGAAACCGTTTTACGTAAATATCAGGAAGGAAAATATATATGAAAGTATCGTTGTCTGTATTCAGAAAGAGGATAGAGTGGATTAGTCTGACAGCTATAGGAGTGTTGTTTGTAATTGTCATACTGATGTTTTGGGAACGCAGGGGATACAGCGTTGACTATGGTCTGGAGAGTTATGTTGATATTATGGACAGATGGACCTATGAAGATGGCCGGAAGGCAGACTTATCTTCACTGCGCCATGAGGCAGGTGAGGTTACTGTCTGCTATATGATTCCGGATATGGAGGGAAATACTACTTTAAGTTATCGCAGCCATAATATGTATACTAAGGTTTTCCTTGAGGATGAGCTTATTTATGAGACGGACAATACGTATTCTGACAGACCTCCCGGAACCCGCTGGAATCTGGTTACGTTAAAGCCTGAACAGGCAGGACAGATGCTGCGGATACAGATTAAGGCTGCATATAGCGGAGACAGTCCGGATCTTGATAATATATACTGGGGAGACAGAGCTGCCATAGTTTTGTCATTGATACGGCAGAAGATGTGGGCAGTGCTGATATGTGTAACTATCTGCCTATGCGGTATTTTTATGATTATTCTGGATATTGCTATAAATTATAAAAAGAAAGGAAAAAATCATGGAATACGCTGGCTGGGAGCTTACGCTTTATGCATAGGCGGTTGGAGTTTGATTGAGACCAATATTCTGCAGCTTTTGATTAAAGATACTCAGATACTGCAACCTGTAAATAATATACTCCTGATTTTGAGCGTGATGCCTATGCTGTTATATGCTGACTGTACATATGGAATTTTCAAATATCTTCCGGCCAGATTGCTGGGTATGCTGCAACTTTTATTTTTGATAATCTGTATTGTACTTCCCATGGCAAAAGTGGTGGACTGGCATGAGCTTTTGCCTGTGGCCAGAATATTTATGGCCATCTGTGCCGTCGGGTTTATCGTATTGTCAATCTGGAGAAACCGTTTTTTGTTTGTCAGAAAAGAGAACCGTACTACATCTGCGTATCTTCAAATGACAGGAATAGTTATACTGTGTGTGACGGCTGTATTGGAGCTGTTACGCTATAATATATCGGGCGCTATGGACAGAGCAATGTTGTTACGTTTCGGTCTGTTGGTTTTTATTATTTGTTTCGCTTTAAGCAGCATGTTACAAACTTATATACTGATTACTCAGGGTATGGAGTATAACAGTGTTCATAAGCTGGCTTACTCGGATGCGTTGACACAGGTGGGCAATCGTGTGGCATTTCTGGAGGGGCTTAAGGAGTGTGTGGATGAGCACATACAGAATCTGGGTATTGTGTATTTGGATGTTAATAATCTGAAAAAGGTGAATGATGTTCACGGACATGAGCAAGGGGACATTTTAATACGGACTGCGGCAAATGTAATCAGGGATAGTTTTGGGCCGCATGGAAGGGTCTATCGAATCGGTGGTGATGAATTCTGTGTGCTGTTGGATCATGATCCGATAGACAGATACGCTCAGGCTGTAATTGAATTTAAAAATCGTATTAAGTCTGTAAATGAAAGCGGCAATTACATTTTTAAGCTGCAGATTGCACATGGCTTTGCCTGCTGTGAAGCAGATTCAATGGAGACGGTCGATGATGCGGTTAAGACTGCGGACGAGAAAATGTACCGTAATAAGATACAGCTTAAGAAAGAATCATAAACTCTCAACAACCGCAAAGTTCCATTCGGTTAATTTAATAGTATCACCATCAGTAATAATTATTTTATTTTCTTCGGATACTATGGCATCGTCTGCCACGGTATCCGAACTTTCGTTTATGAGCATAACTGCATCTGCCCCGTGATATTTAACTGTTTGTACGTCATCGGAATAATTGAAATAATATGTAATTTCTTTCCCGAAATCATTTACCCCTCTTTTGATTATTACGGGGTATTCTGCATCGGGAATTTTAACGCCGGCATCATTACATAGATACCTAAGAACATCTTTAAGAATATCTCTGTCAAAATAGCAGCCCAGGTATACAGCCGTGCCTTTTCCATATTGATTGTATGTAATCGCTGAATAATTCCCCCAATGAGGATGATCATAATATGCCAAAGTTTTGGCAGTAGACGGTATAAGCAGTTCCATCCAGTATTTTACAGTATTTTCAGGCTTTTTAGCCGCTTTTTCCGGTTGCAAATTAATCGACTCAGTCGATTGTAACGGTATTTCAAGTTTTAGACCTACATTGACTCCATTGGTAAATTGGTCGTATGTCATTCCAAACACATCTGTCAGATGGTGTGGAAGGTCATCATGATGAATTTTTAACATCTTATCTGAAACTGCTGTCTTAAAGCCGGAAATTAAATGGCCGCCATTTTTGACATATGTATCTAATGCATTGACAACTGTGTCAGAAATACCATACAGCGCAGGAGTAATCAATACCTGATACTGACCAAATAAGTCAGTATCTTCAACGCTAAGTATATCACATTCTACATTAAGCTGATATAGTGCATCATAGAACCACCTGAAAATATCGTTGTAACTAAGATCTTCATGAATCGGAAACCATTGCAATCCGTTAAGTGCTTCATGCGAAAGCAGTATGGCGAGATGAGCCTTTTTTCGCAGATTTTTAAGATGTTGACCATATCGGTCAAAATCAGCACCTATACGGCAGATATCACGGTAAGTTGCGTTTTCCTTAAGATTATGGCTTAAGATTCCTTTCCAGTAGGATTCAATAGCATTGTGTATGGAATGCCAATGCCAGTACATAACCGAATTGGAACCTGAGGCAAGATGACTGAATGCCTGCAGACGTAACTGTCCGGGATAGGGAAGCCATCCTAAGTTTCCCTGTGCCTCGGTTTCCAGTATAAGATAATTGTCTTTTTTGATGGAGCGGGCGATTGCACCGCCAAAGGAAATCTCAACTCCGGTAAGGTCCTGAGCTGACGGGTGGTAAATATCAAAACCTGCCACATCCAGCGTTTTTGCGGCCTCCCATTGATTGACTTCCGGTTGGAGCCCATAGGATATGCCGCACCACTCATAATCAAAGTTCTGTGTGATAAACTGTCCGGTTTTGGTATATTCCCTGACAATTGAGCACTGCCATGTGAGAAAATCGGTTACCAGTTTTCTTTGGAATTTCTGATATTCGGCGCCAAGGCTGCCATTGATAGTTCCCCGGATATCAGGAAAATCTTCCCACGCATTGATGCGGTTGCTCCAGTAATCCAGGCCGAATTCATGGTTTAGGGCATCCAGGTCATTATTAAAAATCTCTTTAAGGTAGTCCACAAATTTTGCCTGTGCATATGTACTGCAGGTATCATATGCCTTGGTTTCATTATCAAGCTGAAAACCAATGATATGGTCATATGGAGTGACTTCCTCCATAAGTCTGCGAATCATAATTTCCGCATGTTTTAAGTACATGGGATGTGTGATATCCATATTCTGTCTATGGCCGTAACGCTCCTGTCCGGCATGGGTCTGTGTAATGATGTCAGGATATTTTGCAACAAGCCATGTGGGAACCGCATAGGTCGGGGTTCCCACAATAACATTGATATTATGCTTTTTTGATGCTTCCAGCATACGATGAAGATGGGTGAAATCAAATACACCCTCCTGCGGCTCCCATGTACTCCAAGTGGACTCCGCAATACGAATCGCATTAATCTTCGCCTTTTTCATCATCTCCATATCGGTTTCGATTCTGTCATAAGGCAGATATTCATCATAATATGCTGCTCCAAATAATATTTTATCTGTTTTCATGGCCTCTCCTGTTTTAAGATTTTACCGAAATCTGTTCTGATTGTTTACGCTTCTTATTAGTCAGCGCTACCGGTTGCGCAATTGTTTATGGAGATTTTATCATGAAAAAGATAAAAGGTAAAGCGGTTATGCAAGGCTGATTAAGAAAGTCTTTCCAGCAATTCCTCCATCTGACAGATGCCTTGTTTCTGGGAAGTGATGATAGAATCTATGATAGGCTCAAGTTCAGGACAGAGGCGGTATTCCTGTGCATTCTCACAAAGTTTCACTGCACCTTTATGGTGGGGAATCATCTCCCTTAAGAAGTTACAGTTAACGGAATTTACAGCCTCAGCATCCCTCATACGGCAAAACATAGTATTAGAGATTTCTTCCACTGCATTTTGATACTCACATACACTCTTGTCTGAATTGCGCTGTGCGCTGCAGCAGGAGAGAATGTTTTCCATATTGGAGATACTCTTAGTCTGTTCTTCTATAATATTGCAGGCAATACTTTCAATAGTAAGATTGGTAGTATATTTCAAAATATTTTCACTCATTTTGATTGCTGCTCTATGATGAGGTATCATCTGTACAATAAAGTTATGCGAAATACTGTTATTAAGCTCCGCACAAGTCATTCCTTTGATCATATCATCCAGAATACATGAAAACGTATCCAGATAAGTTTGTGTGTTACGGCTGAAGTTATTGGAATTACTCATAGTTTTAATTTTCCTTTTTTGTTGATATTATTTTTATAATATATTATGCTTGATATAGGCATTTGCGAAATGTTTGTTTTGACAGCCGTAGCTAAATTCGCAATTCTTAGATAACATAGAAAGGGTCAACCCTCAATGGCGGAAGATAAAAATATGACAATCTCCGATATCGCCAACGAACTCGGAGTATCCAAAACCACAGTGTCGCGTGCAATATCCGGCAAAGGCCGTATCGGTGCGGACACCAGACAGAAAATCCTCTCCTATATTGAGGAACATAATTATCATCCCAATGTAATTGCCAAAGGTCTGGCAAAGTCAAAAACATACAATATCGGGCTTGTGATTCCGGGAGATTATAATATAGTGGAACTGCCTTTTTTCCAGAAATGTATGCTGGGCATCAGCAAAATTGCATCTTCCATGGATTATGATGTCCTGCTCACAATTGTTACGGATGATGATATCTCACAGCTTAAGCGTGTTGTGATCAACCACAAGGCAGACGGTATAATCTTGACAAGAACCCATGTAAACGATGTATCTGCCAGTTATCTTAAAGAAATGGGAATTCCCTTCGTAACAATAGGCAGTATGGAAGATGATTCGATAGTACAGATTGACAATGACCACAGAAATGCCTGCAAGGAACTCACCAAGAAACTCCTTGAGCAAGGAACAGATAAAATTGCCTTAATTGGCGGAAGTCAGGATTACGTTGTAACAAAGAGTAGATTGGAAGGCTTCATAAGCGCCTGCCTGCAAATGGGAAAGATCCCTGATAAAGAGTATATATATCTGGATGTAAAAGACGAAAAAAATGTGCGCAGTATTGTTAGTGAACTTCTTGATGATAGTATAGACTGCATCATTACAATGGACGATTACCTGTGCAGCTGCGTGCTGGATACATTGCGTCAGAAAAAGGTCGCAATTTCAAATGGCATAAAAGTGGCATCCTTTTATAATAGCTCAATTCTGGATAATTACATTTCAGATATTCCATCAATTATATTCGATGTAGAAGAACTGGGTAAGATGACCTGCTGTACGCTTCTTAGAATGATAAAAGGTGAGACGGTGCCCAAAAGGACACTTCTTGGATATCGGCTGTCTCATAAATATGCTTAAAACTGCTTCTTGGGTGTATGGAGCGTGACAGCCCTTTGATTTTGCAATGTTATGGTATTATCTGAGAGTCAGTTTGCCGCCATGTAATGCTTTATATTCTCCGATAAATCTGATAAGTGTGTATTCTAGCTTTGTCGCAGTTGTTTAGGTAAAAGTCTTGAAATGTCCTTGTCAATAGTGCCTTCAACATTAAGCAGGCGATGCTCGATTTATACATTGTGGAAATATATAATTAAAGGTAAAATGCAGAGGTATATCTATGAAGGTAATTACATATATGTGTGAAAATTGTTTTGAGCCATATGAATTTATAGATGATGAATCTGAAAATAATGTATATATATGTCCAAAATGCGGGCAAAAATGATGTATTTTGGTTCAGATGAAATAGATCCAATAAGCCAAAAAGTAGTGGGAAGATATAAGGAAACAGAAAGAGTTAAAAATAATCCAGGAAAACCAATAACGACAAATCTAGTAATAGAGTGTCCATATTGTCATTCAACTGATATTAAGAAAATAACAGCTATGTCTAAAGTTGGTAGTGTAGCACTATTTGGTATTTTTGCTATGGGTAAGGTTAGCAAACAATGGCATTGCAATAGTTGTGGCAGTGATTTTTAAATTCAGATTAGGGACTGTAAAAATTGGAACTGTTGACAAATGCTTTGCCTATAGCTTCTGATATTACGCTCCAGTTTGCTATAATGTTACCATTCTCATCCCAATTAATAAAATCTCTATTATTAAAATCTAATCTTTGAAACTGCTCAATTACATCTTTATATTTGTTAACATCTACCATTAAACTGTCAAATGCTCTCACTAATTGTAATTTCACTTTAGAAATTTGTGCGACCAACATTTCTATATACACATATTTTAAAACTTCCAATTATAAGATATATGTGATATAATGTTAATATTTTAGGAGGGGGTATTATGAGTGATTTAGTTGTGAAAAGATGTGATAAATGTGGTGAAATACGAGCATGTGATCCAAGAGCATCTATCCATAGAGCGGACGATTGCGGTGGTAATCTCATAGAAATATCTCTTTCATATGAAGACTTCCGGATTCTTTGCCGTATTTCAAACGATATCGAATTTTTTAAAGCCATGGTAGACCTTAAAGAAAAAGACATTATTGAATACAATCTTAAAATGTCACAATTCCGTACTCAAGTACAACAGCAGAAGAGTAGTGAAGCTCAAAACGATACAACACCAAGATGCCCGCATTGCCATTCATCTAATATTAAGCCCATATCCGGATTAAATCGTGGAGCATCTATTGCTGTGTGGGGAGTATTCAGTAAAAAGATAAATAAATCCTTTGAGTGTAAAAGTTGTGGATATACTTGGTGATTAAACCCATAGTAAATACATTTATTATAAAACAAAATGTAGTTAACATAACATGGAGATTGTCTATGCATAGACAGTCTTTTTTATATTTTTCCCATTAATGTTATTGGAAGCCATCTAATGGGAGAGCATATATATCCGCTATTTTCAACGCGCCGCATAGCTGCGGTGAACTTTTTCACTATCACGCTCAATGATAGGCTGTTGACTATGCCTTCGTGGCTATTTCTATACCTACACCCTCTTGGTAGTCGATGGGAGCGAAACTTACTCAATAGAGCAGTACACTTCTCTGCAGGTTAAGTCATCAGGCAGATATTTTTTTTAATGAAGTCTGTGCATCATCAATCTTTTTTGTGCCTCCTGCATTGCTTCAGCGGCATATTTGGCACGGTTAACATAATGGTCTATGG
>JAFLTG010000106.1 GCA_022510545.1 Lachnospiraceae bacterium
TGGTATTTTTGCCGGCGGTAAGTTCTTTCTTTATTCCGAAGCTTCTCGGCGGAGGACAGTATTTTCTCATCGGTAATATGATTGAGAATCAATTTATTACCGTGGGAGAATGGAATTTTGGTAGTGCCGTTTCTATGATTATGGCATTTATTATGATGCTGCTTATGGCTATCGTACGCAAACTGGAAACCAAAAATCAGGGCAGAGAGGAGGAGCAGAATATATGAAAAAAAGAAAACGTCCCATCGGTAAGATACTGATGGTCCTAATTATTGCTTTCTTTTATCTGCCAATCCTTTATATGATCGTATTTTCCTTTAATGACGGTAGATCGCTTACCAGCTTTACAGGATTTTCTCTGCGTTGGTATGAGCATATGCTGGAATCCAGAACGATGATGGAAGCTCTGTATACCACATTTTCAGTTGCTTTGATCGCGACATTTGTATCAACGGTGGTCGGCACAATATCAGCCATCGGCCTGAGTAAGTCAAGGAAAGTGATTCGCAACATTATGGAGCAGGTAGACAATCTGCCCATGATGAATCCGGAGATTGTGACAGCAATTGGATTTATGCTGTTATTTATAACCTTTAGGGTGGACAAGGGTTATATGACAATGCTGCTTGCCCATATTGCATTCTGTATCCCTTATGTGATCTTATCGGTAATGCCGAAGATACGTTCTTTGGATCCGAATGTTGCTGATGCGGCCATGGATCTGGGAGCAACACCCTGGCAGGCGATGACAAAGGTCATAGTACCACAGATTACTCCGGGAATTGTGGCCGGTGCATTAATTGCGTTTACCATGTCTGTGGATGATTTTATTATTTCTTATTTTGCAACAGGCGGTGGAGTTAAGAACTTAAGCATTGTGGTCTACACTATGAGTAAACGTATAAACCCCAGTATCAATGCGGCTTCCACTCTAATGGTTGTAATCATCACCATTGTGCTTATATTGGTCAATGTGATACCTGCCGTAGCTGCAAAGCGCAAGACATCAGATGAAATTAAACGAAAGAAAGTGTTCATTCCGGCCTTGGCTGTCTTAGTGTCAGCGGCTGTTTTGGTGATGGTTTTACAAGTCGGAAACGAGACAAAAGAGCGTCCTTTTGAAGGACAGACCTTATATATTTATAACTGGGGAGAATACACGGGTGAAAATATCCTTAGTGATTTTGAGGAAGAAACCGGTGCCAAAGTAATCATGGAAAACTTTGATTCCAATGAGCAGATGTACATAAAAGTTGCAAATGGGGAGTCATTCGATATCCTTGTACCCAGTGATTATATGATTCAAAGACTGATTTCTGAGGGATATCTGCAGAAGCTGGATCATTCTAAGTTGAACGGAATGGATAAATTGACCGACTCGGTCAAAAATCTGCCGTATGATCCGGGAAATGAGTATTCTGTTCCTTATTTCTGGGGAACCGTCGGTATTGTGTATGATACGACGAAAGTGGATATAAAAGATTTGGAAAGAGAAGGCTTCAATATCTTCTTGGATGAAAAATATCGTGGAGATGTCTATCTGTATGATTCAGAGAGAGACAGTTTTATGATGGCACTTAAGGCTTTGGGATATTCCATGAATACAGAAGATATGGATGAAATTCAAGAAGCATATGAATGGTTGGTTCAGTGCGTACAGACAATGGATACGGAAATTGTGACAGATGAGATCATTGATAATATGGCACAGGGAAGAAAAGCTATGGGATTGATTTATTCCGGGGATGCAGCTTATGTCATGTCTGAAAATGAAGATATGGGATATTATCTTCCTGAAACAGGAACAAATATATGGTCTGATTGTATGGTCGTTCCTGCAAATGCGGCGAATCCGGAGCTTGCTCATGCTTTTATTAATTTTGCCTGTGATTATGACGGTGCTTATGATAACTCAAGTTATGTAGGTTATACTTCGGCAAATGAAGAAGTTATGGAAGTATTATCCGGTGAAGGCGGTGATTTTGAGGGGATAGACGCTTATATTCCGAGAACCGATAATAATATGGATGAAGTATTTGAATATAACGAAAATACCAGAAAAGTGATAAGTAATTTATGGAGTCGTGTAAAGATTGTGGCAAGTAATGCGAATTGAATAGGTTGTATTCTGGCTGAAATTTGAGTATACTATAAAGTGACAAATGAGTATGTAACAGTAATTATACCAAGGAACAATGTATACTGATATATTGTAATTGATTTTGGCAAGGTGGAATATGAAAAACATAATAAATAGAAAAATTAAACTGAGTCATATCATTTTTGTACTTACAACAATAATGCTGGTTGGAATAGTAGTGTTGAATATTGCATTGATGTATAATATTGCATCTGAGCAGACTGAAGAAATCGGCAGGATGCGAATACAGAATATAGCTATCGGTTTCGAGAAATCTCTGGCGCGGGCAGAGAGTACCTTTGATCGTGTCAGTAGTGATTTTGAAGAGTTGCTTTTGGGGGACGCTTCGGAAGAAGAAATACGGACTTTTTTGTCAAAGCAAAGAGAAATGGAATATGAATTGTCAGAGGGTCACTGTCTGAATGTATTCTGTGCAGTGGATGGTGTAGTGATGATCTCGGATATGGATACTCCCGAGGACTATGTTCTACAGGAGCGGTCATGGTATCGCGCACTTATGACAAAGAAAAAAGGTGAGGTTTATATTTCTCCTGCTTATGATGATGCTTTTACTGACAATATGTGTTTCACTATGGCAAGGATGCTTAGTGATGGAACTAGTGTAGTAGGAATTGATTATAGTGTGTCAGAGATACAATTGTATGTGTCGCAGATGAGTGGTGATGGTAACGGTGATGCCATAATTATAGATGAAAATGAGACTATTGTTGGTTATACCGATGCAAATATGATAGGCAAGAGTCTTTCAGCTGAGCTTCCTCAATACCGTGACGCATTTTTGCGGGCTGTTGCGGCGGATACAGATAATTTTGTGTTACATAGCGGAATGGGACTGCAGTCAGATTCCATTTTCTGCAGCAGGACGGATAATGGCTGGTATATGATGTGCAGTGTCAGCAACTGGAACCTGTATCACGAAAGTTATTTCCGGTATTTGCGTAATTCTATGGTATCTGTGTTTTTTATAATAGTTATTATAGTGTTGTATTTCATAGGACAAAGAAATACTAGAAAAGATGATGATGGTGATATACAGATACAAAAGAAAAAAATAAAGCTTACTGAAAAGGAACAAAGAAGATACCAGATAAATATTACGTTGATTCTTGTGCTTACTATGATTCTTGTCATTGTATACACCGTCAATACCACTATCAACAGCAGTATTTCCAATATGGAGAAAGAATTGCAGGACTATAGTGATAAGGTTGAGGAGTGGGTACTGGAACAGAAGAGCATTTTGGATATGTTTGACAGCGTAGTTGTTGAAAATCCGGAGCTTCTGAATGACTATGATGAAACAATGAAATATCTGGATGACATTGCAAGGTATTTTCCCGATATGGGTCTCGTTTTCATTGCAAATCCTGACTTTTCCCATGGGCATTTTATAGTGGCAAATAATGGCTGGGTGCCGGCGGCGGATTATGTACTCGAGGAGCGTCCATGGTATGTTGGTGCTATGACATCCAGAGAGTTTTATATTACGGAACCCTTTTATGACTTGAGAACAGGTGAATATTGTATTACTTTTTCCAAGGTTATAGAATCGGATAAGGGTGAGTTTTATGGCGTGTTTGGTATACACTTTTACGTGGATATGTTGAGGGATATCATTGACCAAAGCCATGATGAGTCCGAATATGCATTTATGGTAGATAAGAACGGTTTGATGATGGGTCATCCCAACCCGGAATATCGTCTGGAATATCGTCTCTCCCATGAGGCTGCAGTGAATATACATGATTTGGCTTACGATAGGTTGTACAGTCAATCGGGGCTGGTTACACTGCTAGACTACGATGGCGAATATAAAGTATGCCTGGCTATGGATGAGGACGTTTCAGGCTTTCGCATTATTATGGTCAGAGACTGGGATGAAGTATACGGCGGTGCCATACGATATGCGATTTTGTTCCTGGTGTTTTTGGGTGGATGTATTTTAGTAGTGAACTGGGTTATTTCCAGAATGATATATTGGCAGAGAAACGCCAACGAAGAACTGAAAAAAGCAGCGGACGCAGCTATTCAGGGAGAGCAGGCAAAATCGCAATTTCTCTCCAATATGTCACATGAAATACGAACGCCTATCAATGCCATTCTGGGTATGAATGAGATGATACTCAGAGAATATACGGATTCCCAGTTGCTGACTTATGCAGGAAACATCCAGAACTCAGGCAGGACATTACTCACACTGATCAACGATATTCTGGATATGTCCAAAATCGAGTCGGGCAAGATGGAAATCATACCCACAGAGTATAAGTTGGCGGATTTGCTCCTGGATTTGTGGAATGTTATTTATCTGAAGGCCAAGGATAAAAATCTTACTTTATCTTTTACCTTGGATGAAACCATGCCCGGAACCCTTTACGGGGATGATGTAAGAGTAAAACAGATTATCGTGAACCTGCTTACCAATGCGGTAAAATATACTCCCAAAGGCAGTGTAAAACTTAATGCATCCTATGAAAATCAAGTGGAGGATATGATAACCCTTATCGTATCTGTCCAAGATACGGGAATAGGCATTAAGGAAGAGGATATGGGCAAGCTTTTTGAGAATTTTCAGAGGCTTGACGAGGATAAAAACAGACATATTGAGGGTACCGGTCTGGGAATGAGTATTACCACGATGCTGTTAAAGATGATGGATGGTGACATATCTGTAGAAAGCGTATATCAGGAAGGTTCCACCTTTACCGTCCGGATTCCTCAGAAAGTTGTAAATAATGAGCCGGTAGGTGATTTTGAATCTATACGGAACAGTCAGCCTCAGACCAGCGTTAAACACTATGATACTTTTGAAGCACCCGAGGCAAATATAATGGTCGTTGATGACAACCATATGAATCTGGTAGTATTTACTTCATTCCTGAAGCGGACAAAAATGAATATTGTCACTGCGGAATCGGGACGTAAATGCCTTGAACTGGTGAAGGAGCAGCCTTTCCATATCATTTTTATGGATCATATGATGCCTGAGATGGATGGTGTTGAAACTTTTCACGAGATACGAAAACTTAAAGGCTCTCCCAACGAAAATACACCGGTTATCGCATTGACTGCAAATGCAGTTGCCGGAGCAAGGGAATACTTTATAGAGGAAGGCTTTACTGATTTTCTTTCAAAGCCCGTTGACAGTATTAAACTGGAGCAGATGATTGTTACATATCTGCCTGAGGAGTTGGTACACGAAAAAGATAGTGAAATCAGTGAAAACCAAGCTGAAGACATAGTTGAGGAAAACAGTAATGAAAATGGTGAGGCTGAGGAGAGTGCCTCCGGAAATTACAGCCGGTATCAGGAATATGGTATTAACATAGAAAATGGTATTTTCAATCTGGCGGGTAATTTAAACCTGTACCTGGATATCCTTGATATGTTCACTGACGATAAGGATAAGCAGTCTCAGTTAAAGCAGTTTATAACGGATAAAAATCCCCAGGACTATGGAACACTGGTTCATGCTCTGAAAGGAGAGGCCTATATGCTTGGAGCCCAAACGTTGGGTGATATGGCATATGAGCATGAGAAGCAGAGTAAGGCCGGAAATCTGGCATATGTGGAGGAACATTGGGATGAACTTGTAGAGTGTTGGGACAGAGTTCTGTCAGGTTTTGATGAGTTCTACAAGGAAAACGGCAGAACCCGGGAGACAGTTGCTGTACAAGCGATTCCCGTAACGGATGGAGAAGGCCGGACATTTGAAGTGACACCGGAGGAGATCGCAGAAGTAATCTTATGGCTTGATGACTTTGAGACTATAAAGGCGGAGGAAAAGATGAAAGAATGGCTGCAAAATCCGCTGAAGCCGGAGCAGCAGACGCTCATAAAAAATGCCTTAACGGCTGCCGAAAAGGAATATGACTATGAAAAGGCAATAGAAATACTTGAAAATATGTCCTCTGACCAGTAGTTGATGATAAGTAATTAGAAGCGCTTTAGGTATGGAATAGTAAATACATTATGATATAATCGAGTCAATTATATAGGTAAATAGGAGATTATAGGATGAAAATTGCAGTTTTGATAGGCGGAACAGGATTCTACAATCAAAGACGATTCATAAATGGTGTTTTGGATGCCGCACAGGCAGATGGAACGGATGTATACATATTTACCTGCGACGCATGGGGTTACGGCACACGTTATAAGTATGAGAAAGGGGAATATAATATTTATAACCTGCCGGACTTTAAGCAGTATGATGGAGTGATTGTCGATACGGTTACAATACATGATATGGAGACAGTAGATAATCTTACCAAACGGCTCACAGAAAGCGGTGTTCCATGCGTCTCATTGAATGATAAGTTTGAGGGCTCTATCAACATAACCGTAGAAAACAGTGGGGGAACGCGTGCAATTGCGGAACATCTTATTAATGAGCATAATGTCGGAAGTATTTATTATATAGCGGGGCCGTTGGACAATCCTGACGCTCAAGAGCGTTTGGAAGTCTATAAATCCGTTATGCACAAAAATAAGATTCACTGGCAGGACGATTATATTTACTACGGTGATTACACTTACCGCGGTGGTATTCAGGCAGTGGAACACTTCCTGAAAATGGACAGGCCGCTTCCCGAAGCAATTATGGCGGCCAATGACCGCATGGCTCTCGGAGCAATCCAGAGACTGACCGATGAGGGTTTTAATGTGCCGGATGATGTTATTGTGACAGGATATGATGACACGGATATGGCTATGCTTAGCAATCCCAGGTTGACTTCTGTCAAAAAGGGTATGTATCCGGCCGCGGAAATGGCATATCAGAAATTAAAACAGGTTTGGCAGAATGAGGCTGTAGAGGACGGAACTATCTACGCAGAGCCTGTTTTCTCAGAATCATGCGGATGTGCAAGACGCAATTATTCTTCGCATGCACAGGTGCAAGATCTGTATGTCAGCAAACAGATAGAGTTGGATTACAGCCAGACCCTTCTGAAAAATTCATCTGCGGAATTTACAGGATTAAGTCGTTTTCGTGATTTGATGGTTACACTAAGAAAATATATCAGGCTGGTTAATCCGGAATATTTTTATCTCTGCATAAACGGGCATATGCAGGCTTATATAAATGAAATGGATCGGATAGAAGCAGGGTATAACTGGGAACGGGATACGAATACATATTTAGATGAAGTTACGGTTCCCCTTGCCTATGAAAGAGGCAGAATCACACAATATGAAGCATTTGATAAAAATTTACTGCTGCCGCCTGATCGTGAGAAACCAGCCGGTGCGCATTATTATGTAGTTTTACCACTGCATTATGAAGATTTTTGTTTCGGTTACTGTGTGACCGGTAATTTTAAGCCGG
>JAFLTG010000107.1 GCA_022510545.1 Lachnospiraceae bacterium
GTAATGAATCGGAGTTGTCAGAGCCATCCCTTCCCATAATCAATATAGAAAATTTTAATGTCCAGCGTTACACAGAGGATGGAAAGACGCTGCTTGTGGAAATTTCCGGAGACAATATGACTCTTTCGGGCGTTGGCTACGAAAAGGCAGCTGAGGCCGTGAGAAAACATTTTTACTCTACGGATGAAGAGCTTTCCGGATATGCTGATGAGCTGGTGGAAATGGCCATGGAGCAATATATGGCTACAAAAGAGCAGAACGATTGGTTTGTTCCCTATGGCTCCAATAGCACCTATGAAGTTACCCGTCTTGATACAAACGTGTTGAGTGTGAAGGGAAATTCCTATGATTACGAAGGCGGCGCTCATGGCTACGGCGCAGAGTGGGGCACCAACATCGATTTGAAAAGCGGGGCCGAACTGTCCCTTTCACAGCTTGCCGAGAATGCGCACGATTTTATGAATAAGGTGCTGGAAATCGTACTGAAAGGCTTAAGCGAGCGGCAGGAGCAAGACGAGCTTTTTGATGCTTATGAGTCCTACGTGGAACAACACATTGAGGAGACAAACTGGTATCTTAATGCGGCGGGAATTGTATTGGTGTATACTCCTTATGAAATTGGCCCTTATGCTTCGGGAAGCATCACTGTCCAAGTACCCTATGACGAAGTTGCCGAATACATGAAAGCAGAGTATCTCCCACCTCAGGAAAACTATATTATTAAGCTGCCCATGGATTATAAAGTGACAACAAAACTTTCGGACGGCGTATGCACCGTACTTTGGCAGATGAAACATGTAGGACCGTATGACGACTATGAGACCACAGTTACCGTTAACGGTGGTGATTCCCTTGTAGAACCCATGGTAAGCGTACGGCATGCTTATCTGATGAGGAGACCGGACGGCAGGGCTTTTCTGATCTTTGATTTTGACTGGGCTTCCGATGACTATGAGACTTCTGTCTATGAGCTGAGTGCAGATGGCGCTGTGCAGACTGCCGATATATGGGCGGCGCTGGATGGAAATAACATCAACATGGACAGTATAAGACTGAGGTTCAGTTTAGATGTGCTGGGAACTTATATATCGAGAATGTCCTATGCACTCACAGAGGATGGCGGATTGGAGCCTTTGGAAGAAATTTTTAAGATTACACCAAATCGAGACTGGCAGAGACTCACCACCGTGAGAGAGCTTCCTGTGACCGTAAACGGACAACAAACAACATTGCCCGCCGATACATCTCTCTTTATTGACTCCACTAACAATGCGGGAACAGCGTGGTTTACTACAGATGAAAACTCCGGTTCAATTTCCGGCGAAATACACTATGAACGCAGGGAGAACGACTATCAGCTCTATATTAATGGCATCAGTGAATATGAGTATTTTGAAATGCTTCCATATGCAGGATAAATAAGAAAAGAGATTTTTACAAAAGTCAGAAAGAATTGACATAGTTTATGGAAACTTTTATAGTAGAATAAAGGATATTCCCACAAAATAGTATCTGTGAACATGATTTGAGAATTGATGGAAGATTCGTCAGGAGAGGATGTATATGGGCTTTTTTAATCGGTTAGGTAAAAAGAAAGATCAGACCAATCGAACAGAAAACTTACAAGAGGATATGGAGCCGTTATACCCGGATAAAAACGGACAGGAGGTAACCAGATTCCTTAAT
The DNA here is from genome assembly GCA_022510545.1 of Lachnospiraceae bacterium. Lineage (GTDB taxonomy): Bacteria > Bacillota > Clostridia > Lachnospirales > Lachnospiraceae > UBA3282. Next base: position 1,687 of record JAFLTG010000107.1, read on the forward strand.
CCGGAAGAGCGGAATATCTCTGAAAATAATGATGGAAATATTATAAAAGATGAAAATATGTCATTAGGTGATCCTAATGATGGAATCGTTCGTGGAGATCCGATCATTATAAATGGTTCGGGTTATCTTTTGCGTATCACCGAAACTCGGATGGAAGCCTTGATTGTGTTGTATCGCCGTTTTTCTGTGGAGGAACTTCGTGCGATTTTAGAAGAACACGGGATTGTTTATGGCATCAGGGAAAGAACGTTAGAGATGCTGGCACAGGGAAAACAAAGTTATGAAGAAACTCTAATTGCAACCGGCACTGCCGCCAAAAACGGAAGTGACGGCTATTTTGAATATCATTTTAATCCACATCCCGAAACAAGGCCAATCATTTTATCGGATGGTTCGGTAGACTATAATATATTGGGAAAGATAGAGCTTGTGACGACCGGACAGCTTCTTGTTACTTATCATTCGGCTCTGCCGGCCGTAACAGGCAGGGATGTTCTTGGTAATACCATCGAAGCATATGAAGGAATAGAATTACCGCCTTTACAGTGTAAACGCTGTGCACCGGATGAAACCGGCTGTAAATATTATGCCGATACTGAGGGAAAAGTCACGGTAGAAGAAGGATGTCTGACTGTAACACCGGTCTATGTGATAGAAGGCAATTTGGATGCCAATACCGGTGATGTAGATTTCCATGGCGATGTATTGGTGCAGGGCAATGTATATGCCGGCGTCACCGTAAAGACAACCGGAAATATCACGATAAACGGGCATGTTGAAACAGCAAACCTTTATGCAGGAAAGGATGTTATCCTAAGAAACGGAATGCAGGGTGCCGGTAACGGTATCATTCGTGCGGGTGGTAATGTATTGGCACGTTTCTTGGAGCAGACACAGGTTTTTGCAGGAAACGAAATTAACGTGGGAGCTTTATTGAATTGCGATGTAGAATCGGGACAGAGTGTTGTAATTTCCGGTAACCGCGGCACCATTATTGGTGGTAAGGTTACTGCGGTAGAGCAGATTCTGACGGCTTCTATAGGTAACCGCGCTGCGGTTAAGACACAGCTGGTGATTGGTTTAGATAGCGAATTTAAGCACAAAATGGAAGAAATCGATCAGAAGATGGAAGAATATAAGAATAATATGGAAGATGCCGCACGAGATGTGGATCGCATCACTCATCAACTAAGAGCACAGCCGTCTAATCCGGAGTTGAATCAACAAAAAGCTGAGCAGATGCGCAGAAAGATCAATTATCAGCTCAAATTAAAGGAAACCGCTACGGAACGGGAACGGTTAATCGATGTCAATCAGCGTTCTGCGGATGGGAAAATTATTGTTAGCGGGATTGCGAATGTGGGATGCGTGATCATCATTAACGGTGTACGCGAAACATTGCAATCAGAATATCGGGATGTAACATTTAAAAAGGTAAGGAAAGAAATACGGATTACATCAAACAGGCAGTAATACCTCTTCTTTTTCATACCCCGTCTCCGTTCATTTCATATTGTACCTTAAATTGATAAAGTTTCTTGTATGGCAACCTGCTATTTATTCTGTACCTGCACCAGTTCCTTAGGCAGATAAGAAACAACCAATCGCTCCAACGTATCAGCGTCAATCGGCTTTGTCAAAAAGTCTGCAAAACCTTCTTTTAGATATGATTCCTTTGCACCGGAAATGGCGTTTGCTGTCAGGGCAATCACTGGTGTCTTTTCATTTGGGAAATCGGTGAGTTTCCGAATCTCGTGCAGTGTTTCAATCCCATCCATCTCCGGCATCAAATGATCTATGAAAATAAGGTGAAACGGATGTCTTTTTACAAGCTCCAGGCAATTCTTACCGGAATTTGCCTTGACAATATTCATTTTAGTACGTTTTAACAATGACTCAAATATGGAAAGGTTTACATTGTTGTCGTCCACCACAAGCACTTTGGCCTCCGGTGCTTCAAAACCTTCCTGCCTCTGCTCCTCCCCCGACATATGCCTGTTCAAAACCTGCTCAAAATCACCGGTGGTTTCGCTGTCAAGAATCTTCTGCGGTATCGTAACCGTAAACGTAGATCCTTTCTGATATTCGCTCTCCACCTCTATGTCACCATTCATTAGATCGAGCAGTGACCTTGTGATGTTCATACCCAGACCGGTTCCTTCAATATTCCGATTCCTCTTTTCATCCAATCTCTGAAAGTCTTCAAACAGCCTCCCCATATCCTCCTGTCGGATTCCTATACCTGTATCCTGCACGGATATGATTAGATCCATCTTGTCCTCCCCGGTCTTCTTGTAAGTCGCACGCAGCTCTACGCCGCCTTGGGGCGTATATTTTACTGCATTGGTAAGCAGATTTGTCACAATCTGTTTGATCCGTACATCATCCCCAAAAAGTTTCCGCGGCATTGTCTTATCCAATACAAAATCAACCGTCAGACCCTTATCCTGTGCCCGCAGGTAGATAATATTCCACAAATCCATCATTACATCTGTCACATCGTACTCCGCCGGGACAATATCCATCTTGCCGGACTCAATTTTCGTCATATCCAGAAGGTCATTAATCAAAAATAAAAGTGTTTTTCCGGAACTCTTAATATTGGCCGCATAAGAGAGAATCTGTTTGTCTTCACACTCTCTGAGTATCATCTCATTCATACCCAGCACTGCGTTAATCGGCGTTCTGATTTCATGGGATATGTATGACAAAAAAATAGATTTACTCTTTGTAGCAAGCTGCGCCTCATCACACATAGCCTCCACAAGCTTAAGCATATCGTCAAGACTCATTTCCTGCTCTCGGTTCAACCTATTCTGACTATTGATATAATTAATTATAATCTCTGTAAGCCACCAGATACAAACTAAAGCCGCCGCCTCCACAAAGGCCTCATTCCAGCGCACCCTGAAGTAAAAACCAGCCTTATCTGCAAAGCTTAAAACATACACAAAGAAAATATGAATTCCCAGCGCAATCCTGCTTGCCAACTTATCCAGAAACAGTGTGTATGCCATCCACTGACCCCAAAAAACGAACAACATAAAATACATATTTTCTGTCGCATATGCCAGAGCACAAGCTAACATACCGGAAAAAAACGATTCTGCAATATAATATATTCTCTTGGACTTCATGCTCTCATCATTTATTCGTGAAAGCAGCCAAAAGCTAACAAGCCATACTCCTAATATCGTCAGGGTAACGCTTAATTGCTCCTTCTTTTGCAATACATTGACCAATACAGTCATCAGACCTTCCAGGAAATAGAAGATCAAGGTAATCAATCGCCCCATTCTATAATTATTCTGCATTCATGGAACCTCCTTTCGGTACTACAAATTTTAGTCCCTTATGCACTACCTGTGCCTCCCAATCACTGACATTACGCACAAGCTCTCCGTCAAAATTCATCACAATGTGGCTGCTATCCTTACGGCGGATGCGGATATTCTCACAGAATCCGAATTCGGCATATTTCTGAATTCCCTGGTAGTCCTTCCTTGCCAAACTAGTCACCAACGGCCGCAATCCTTTGTTGTTCACAATCATATATACGACTTTTCCATCCGTAACATCCGCCTGCTGTATAAAGCGTATGTTGCCGCCCAACACGCATCCGTTCCCAACAAGAATCTCCGTAAACCGCCCTTCATGCTTTTTACCATCTATGTAGATTTCATATTCCTGAGGCTTGGAAATCAAAATCACATGCATAAGAGCAAGAATATAGGGAATATGTTTGCCAAAAATACTTGCCATTCGGTAGCTTTCCATCTTCGTCGCATAATTGGAATCCATTCCCATAGAAAGGGTATTCAGCGCAACACCTTCATTAGTCCGTATATAGTCAATAGAAATCACATCTCCATTAATTAACTCTTCTATCCGATAAAAGTGCTTTTGTTTCCCACCAAAACACTTTATGAAATCATTAGTAAGACCACAGGGGAAAAATGCCACCTCCGCCTCCGACAAATCCTCAAAACCATTCAACATATTTCGCATGGTTCCGGAACCGCCGCAACAATAAAAGCGAAGCTTTTCATCAGCAAAATAGTGACATATCTTCTTTACCAGTTCCGTCTCGTATCCGGCATACCTGGTAATAAACACAAAATAATCCAGTCCCTTTATCTGGGCCAGTTTTTCCCGTAAATTCTCTGCAAACATTGTATTTCCTGCATAAGGATTTAAGATAAAGATATGTTTCATTTTCAGTCCCTCTCTATACAAACGGTTTTTCGTATATTATATTCGATTTTACCGATTCTATTACCTTACTATTCTTCTGATTTGAGTGATTTAAAAAATAATATCATCGCACAAATAGCAAAAGGAACCACGGCCAGGACACCATTTGGCGCAGGTCCCAGCAGTATCGCCGATCCCGTATTTGTTATACAAAGAGCCATAGGAACGGTAGCCGCGGCGTTGATTGCTCCGTGGAAAACCGCCGGAATCCAGATACATTCGGTTTTCTCATACAGCCAGTCACACAGGATTCCTCCCACTGTAGTAAAGATACAGAAAATCAACATTCCCACAACCGGAAATCCCACATAATCCGTACCATACTCATAACCAATCAGACATATCAACGGCCAGTGCCATATTCCCCAGATGACACCACCAATCAACCAGCCTCGTCTTTTGCCGAATCTTGCTTTCAGTTGAGGATACAGAAATCCCCTCCAACCGGTTTCTTCACCAACCGCAGGAATCATATTGACTAACGGCGCGTATGTTATGCAGTTAACAACACTTATCAGGACATACAAAGGATAGGTCAAGCCCTGTGCCTCTAATTGATCCAGTAATTCAGGACCAGCAGCTGCCACAAGATATTCTCCACTTATATCAAAGTGTCCCGGAAAAACAATAAAATAAATAACAGCACCAATCGCAGTCAAAACTGCAGGGAGAAACCAGGCTGTAAGAAGCAGCTTGATCTTTCCTTTAAGACGAGGTTTCCATCCCATACCCGAAAGCCTATTACCGGAAAGGAATACTCCCAACATTGGCGCAAACATTACGACCAAAATAAGCAACTGCCCGATGGCAGCAAGTCCATTTCGGTACAAAACAGCTACGGCAGCCTGCAAGATCCATGCCATCAAGAACGTCCATATCAAATATTTTATAGTCCCTTTTTTATTGAAAGTTACATCGTTCATTTATATCTGGCTCCTTATATGTTGGATTGAAAATGTATAGTATTGTGAGCGAATTCTAATTAGTTTATCTGATTATAACACACCCATACTTCATACGCCATATAATTCATCTGCATCAAAAAAAGCAATCAACTATTATCGTCAATCACTTCTTTTTACTTTATCTTGATATACTCATTGAAAACTGAATGGCCATACGAAGGGATACTAAGTCAGCAAGACTTATGAGAGGCCTAAGAAGTATGTGCGCATAGGCAAGCCGAGGGAATTATTCCCTGTGCAGAGGGAGAATTTAACCGGAAAGCAATGACAACTTCCTGAGTAATATGATATAATTTGAAATAGCAGGCATGTTGAGAGGGAGTATACGATAATCAGGAAGGAATTGCAATGGCTACAGTAGAGCAGCAAATCATTAAA
>JAFLTG010000108.1 GCA_022510545.1 Lachnospiraceae bacterium
CCTGTGGATCTGCCAGCAGTGCGTCATATCCCACATAGGCTTTCTCAAACCCATAACGCTCCTGAAATTCCAACACCTTTTTTTCATTCCTTCCGGCAATGGCATAGAGTTCGCAGTTTTCCGCCTGCTTCATGCCCGGTATCGTACATCCTGCCGCAATACCCGCCGTTCCCAAAATTCCCCATTTTACGCCCATGTTTCCCTTCTTTCTGGCAGACATCCAACTTCTGCCGCATCTCAGGTGATTTCTTATTTCTTTATGATTTCCACCACTTGCCCAATATACATGTCATGGACTGCATCCTCGGAGTAAAAGGCTTTCACGCCTTCATCCAGCATGTTCTTCACCATCAACTCCTGCTTAAACAGCTTTTTGCACACCAGCGTAACCTCCGCTTCCTCAAAAGTCATAGAGTTCTCAAGTTCCTTTGCATGCAGGCTTGATATGTGCATCTTGTCCATGTCACGGCCAGACTTGGATCCTAGCACGCCCAACACGGACTTATATTCTTCCGGATAGAAACTGATGGTAAAATAATCGTTCTGATCCATATAGTCATGGGTGTACCTGGAGGTTCTTACGTAGGTGGTGGCAACTGGCTTGCCCCACAGGGTACCCAGGCCTCCCCAGCTGATGGTCATAGTGTTGAAGTTCTCCTTGTTCCCGGCAGTGAGCAGAGCCCACTTTTTGTCAAATAGAGAAAAAATCTCTGTCTGAAATTCCATAATTCCCTTCCTTTCTGGAGCCTGCCTTGGGCCCCTCCATTGGGATATTGTATCATAATTTCACCTTTTCGGGTAGATTTTCCGATTCCAGTGCCTCATCCCACTCTTCTCTAAGTTGTTTGATAGACTGTTGCCTGGAGGATCTATCATCGTTTATGGCTTTTGTTGCTACCGAAAAGAGTTTCTCGCTGAGTTCCCACTTGTCCAATGTTCGCTCATAGCCGCCAAACAAAGCAAACGCAGTAGCTCCTGCAGTGTAGACGTTTGTAACTTCATCTATGAGCGTACCAAGCCGGTATTCCTCCGGAGACTGGAAACGAGAACTACCCCACATCCGCCCCATATCATTAATGCAAGGTTGTTTCCGAAAGAAGTCAATGTCGCAGATCGTGGTCTTTCCATTCTCAAAATCAAATATTATGCTGCCGTCATAGAAGTCGATGGCCACATAGTTCTGGGAGGCGATATACTCAAAGAAGTTCAGTATGTCACGAAATACTTTTAGCCTGACCTGGATGGGTAGCTGCATGAATCTGTGATGAGCTGCCGGGTACATTCTGCCCATACAATCGCCGTCAGCCCATTTATATACCATTGCAAATCCGCCGCCTATGTCTTCAGCTTCAACAAACTCAATTAAATTACTGTGGGCAAGATTGCTGTAAACCGGCAAGGTTGTTTTCAATCTTTTGATTGCATCTGCAGGTGTACCTTGATATCGATCTGTAGGGGCACCAGCGAATTTCACGAAATAGCGCAGTCCGTCTTTTTCTGTCCCAAAGCAGATATTACCAGAGTCTTGGTCGTCATATACTTTGAATACCTTGCCATACTTGCTCATAAACGAAAAATCAAAGGTACTCTTCAACTTAAAAGGAATACCGTCAATATACTGCAGATAATAACCTTTAAAATACCATGTCGGTACGGGATTGCGCATATTGTCATACCAGGACAAAACATCTTTGACTTGTTCCAACATTGTGTTTATTTCATTCTGACCGAAGGGAACCGCCCAGTATACGGAAGAAAGTGTGTTACTGGAAATATAGAGGGCAAGCAGCTTCCAAAACTCCAGTGGAATCTCCCCATCAAAATATCCGTTTACCATACCGGAAGCAAACAGAGGAGATTTCTGACCACACCATACAATACGATTAAATTCCTCCCACGGATCACCGTAGTCATTACGGTTAAAATCAATGATATGGAGCTGTCCCTTGGTATCAATCATCATATTGCCAATATGATAATCCCCATGCTGATATACCTGAGGTCGGCCTTTCAGCAAATGACGGTTTTCGTTTATATATTTGATGAAGGCATCGCCGCCTTCACATTTGATAGGACATTCGCTGTACTTTTTTATCTTTGTGTTCATCTTCCGATTGAACCGAATTTCCCAGTCCTCCACGCCAGCACTATTGGCATCAGGTTCAGGCGCCGGTATGGAGTGTATCTTGCGCAGAATCCGCCCGGCTTCAAGACCGTATACATATTGTTCTGTATCAGACAGGGCGGGAATGGTCTCCTCCGCATCAACGCCGTCAATCCAACTTTGGATGGAATATACGCCTTCTTCGCAGACACCAAACTCGATGGGCTTGCACATAGGAACACCCAGGGATTCCACTTTTTTCATCATATTGAATTCGGACTGTTTCGCGTCGTGCTGCGCAATATCAGAGACGCGTAAAAGGTATCGCGTTCCATTTTCATCAGTGACGCAATATTTCTTATCACTTGACCAGCCTTTATTGATGGGTTCTTTTTTTACGAAAGAGAGCTTCGACATATTTTCTCCTGCAAACTATCTCTATTAATTGTGCTTGTACTGAAGTCCATGGTTTTCTCAGAAATATTTCAGAGGGGCAAATACCCCTCTGACTTTCACTCACCTGTTTCAGTTCCTCCGATACTCTACCAGAACGTCTTCCTCTTTTTCCATTCTTGACTCAATACCTGTAAGCTCCTTTAAGTCCTCTATCTTCTCTTCTTTTTCTTCTTTTTCTTCCTTTTCTTCTTTCTCCTCTACCTCTTCTTCCTGGATCCGCTCCAAACTATTACGCTCGTCGATCAGCTTCTGCACTTGTTCTTCAAGCTCTTTTGATGCCTTGTCAAGATGGCTCTGTCTTGCCTCTCCAAGGACAGCATCGGCCGCAGACATCATCATACTGTCTTTCGTTTCCTGCATACCCCCAAGCGGATTGTCTGCAAGGCGTTTTATCCTATAGTCACGCGCTTCCTGAAGGATATGCAACCCATTGTTTCTATACCATGCAACACTTCCATAGCTTTGAACATTACCACCGCTTCGTGTAGCTTCCTCTTGAAAATGATTCATCATTTCAGTTTTCATATCGTCCGTATAACTCTCATCATCAAGAGCAGCCCTGACCTTTTCAGCTTCCATTAAGATATTGTTAGTAATCGTATTGGCAAAATCAACATACTCATGTCCTAAATTGCTAAGCCCTTCGAGCCTTCCATCAACAAACAGATCACGCCTCATTGAATTCGTAGCAAACTGTACCGCTGAATTATGAATCATATCACCTACAGAATTTTCTGCTTCAGGTGTATCGCTTACACTGTCATCTTCTATAATACCGCTCTCCCGTTCTTGCTCTGCCTTTTCCGCTTCCTCCAAGGTCTTTAAAAGTGTCCACAGCTTACGGTTATTTCCATCGATATCTTCCTGATATTTAGCAGTATACATCTCCGCCAGCTCCCGTGCCTGCTCGGCGCGTTTTTGATTATTCTCCAACTGAGCCTGCTTCTGCTCCCGCATACTTCTAAGTACATCCTGCTCTTTCTCAATGGTCTCTTTATCCGCCTTCGTCATAAAAGACCTGTTCAGAGAGCTTATTTGCTTCTCGATATCCTTTAATTGTTCATGATATGTGTCTATGGTTTTTTCGCTCTGCTCGGATGCCTCAATCTGTCGCAGCATCATTCTCTGCACTGCGGCATCTTTGGTGCTCCCTTGCGGTTGCTCATCCTGCTGCCTGCTGAGCCTCCTTCCTTCCTTTGAAATTGTGACCTTATAATGTGGGGTGTGCATATTGTTACTGACTTGCGTCGAAGTGTTGTTTCCCTGAACATTTTGAACCGACATTGTGTTGGCAGCATTTACTGTGATTGTCCTGATTTGCATATCAAAATACCTCCATCCATTGAGTAATTTCTGCAATTCCGTTTGCATAGTATATTTCTATGTATTTATATCGGCTGATACTTGTCATTTCATGATAGTATAGATGTAATACTTGTAGCAAAAAATTGCTTCGAAATATAAATTCAGAAATTTTAACTTTTAATCTACTGCGAAAGATTGAATCTAAACAATTTTCTCATATTGCCTCAAATATGTATATATTCTCAAAAAAATCCTGCCCGCCAATTCTAATTGGATTCTTTTTCAAAAAATCACCACCCATATGAATATAAAAATCATTTGATGGATTCTCTTCTAAACAGCCCACAATCATTTTGTCATATCCCATTTGACTTAATTCTCTTTTTGCTCTATCAAACATTATTTTTCCATAGCCATTTTTCTTTACCTTATTTAGCAAATATAATGAGCCTAGTTCACCGTAATCCTCATATCCCTCATATTTTGTTTTTCTGACTCTGAATATACCAACATATTCGTTATTGACTTTTAATAAATATCTTAAACTTCCATCTTTTAAGTTGTTTATTAAAGCAGCCTTCCTATTTTGTAACTCATTTATTGTATTAATGCTCTCCAAATAGTCTTCGTCAACAATATTCTTATAGCTCTCTACCCAAGATTTTATATTTATCTTTGCGTATTCCATTACATTGGCTTGACTCATTTCCTCAAACTCGTAATTCATAGTAGCTCCTTATAAAAACAGCGGGGAACTTCGCTTGATATGATTTTTAAATACTCCTCTGATTCTTCTCTGGATTTAAAAATCACAACGCTTTTGCCCTTCCGATATTTATCAATCAAATCATAGATTCGGGGTAAACTTTCCTTAGAAAAGTCTATGATAAATTGCTTAAATTCGCTGTCAAGCTCTGTCTCCGACCAGGGCATATCTTCTCTTTCTTTTCCAACCCTGGATTCCGCACCGGAAAGGCAGACATCCAACGGAAAATCCATAAGAAAAACCGTATCACAGTATTTTAGACGAATTTCAAGTGTTCGATTGTAATTCCCGTCTATAATCCATTTATCTCTCATTAGTATTTCTTTTAATTTCGTGTCAAATTCTTCCCGTGAAATAGTCGTCCTATCAGGCTTGTGCCATAACATATCAAGATAATACAGCGGAAGCCCCGTCACATCCCTGAGTTTTCTGGAAAATGTACTTTTACCCGCACCCGGACTCCCAATGACAATTACTTTATTTTGCATTTTGCTCCTCACAATGCTGAATTGTATGATAGTATAGAGTATACCATGCGTATCGACAACCAAGCAAGGATATTTGATGGTTGGTACTACCATAATATACCAGGCCAACAATCAATCAACTGTGTTACAAATGCTTGCTATCTGCATACAATAGTGATATGATTAACATAACAATCTATAAAAAGGAGAATAATTATGCCACAAGCAACTATAACCGTGCGTGTAGATGAGCTTGACAAAGCAAACTTCGATGCATTCTGCTCCAATGTTGGACTGAATACCTCTACTGCAATCAATCTTTTTGTGAAAGCTGTTTTACGTGAAAACCGCATTCCCTTTGAAATTGCACAAATTCAGGATCCGTTTTTTTCTGAAGAGAACTTGAACTATGTAAAGAAATCGGTTCAGGAACTTCGCTCCGGAAAGGGTACATCACATGAGCTTATAGAGGTAGACAATGAGTGAAAAGATATGGTCAGATGACGCATGGGAAGACTATCTATACTGGCAGTCACAGGATAAAAAGACATTAAAACGCATTAATCAGCTTATCAAAGACATTGAGCGTAATGGATGTAAGACAGGTATCGGAAAGCCTGAACCTCTATCCGGCGATTTATCCGGCGAGTACAGCCGCCATATCAACGATAAAGATCGTCTTGTGTACCACATGGAAAACGGGCGTATCTATATTGCCCACTGCCGTGGACATTACGACGATAAATAGCATTCGAACTTAAACAATAAGCCATCTCCGGAAACGTCCTTAAAAGATTAGCAAAACACAAACATAATTACAAGAGCAAGCAATTCGGTAAATCAACAAAGGATACCGTGGCAGTTATTCTGATCCGATGAATATATAATGAGCGGATGGTCCAGCACGGCAAAAAGCTTGTCCTTGCGAATCGTCTTCACCAGATAGTGGAGCGCCGCTACCTCGTAACAGAAGAGAAAAGCCTCAGCAGACGGAAAAAGCTGGGGTTGAACAATATGTCCCACACTCACCGCCCATTCGTTCAATAATGAGGCGAGATAATCTCTGTCGGTCTGTTGGTCATCACAAACAGCAATGCGATAGATCATGTTATGGGCACCTCCTTGTTGACGCTGATAGGATGGGTCAGCTCTTTTTGGCAGTATAGCACATTTCAGTTACACATTCTAGTAACCTTGATAAAACTCAAGTGACCAAAATCAATATTATTTTATTTTGGCCACTTGAGTTCAGTAAATTTCAATAAAAACTATACCTTAATTCTTTTGATCACCAATCTTGGATTCAGCATTTCTAAGCAATTCACGCGGCCATTTTGCCTCATAAATACAACCTCTGCCAGTGAGCATGTCGATTACTTTTTTCCAAATCTCAGCTGCGTTTACATAATCCCCCAGATCTGCGTAACTAAATCCCATAGAGAACCATGCATCCATAAAATAATCATTGATATCCAGCGCTTTACGCCAGCAATTAAATGCTTCGTCATACTTCTTTAATGCTCTGTAGGTATCACCGCCATAAATATACAGGCTGTAATTATTCTTTGCTTCCTCTCCATACACAGACTCTGCCCTTTCAAAGTAACCAGCAGCCTTGTCATATTGCTTTGCCCAATGACAAGCGCTTACTAGGCATATATAATCCTTTAGGGATGAATCCTCTTCTTTTATCCTGTCTTCCCAATAGGAGATTTGTTCTTCTCCTCGTCCGATACTGGACAGCAAAAGGTTTTTCTGACTACATGCTCCATAATACGTATCATCTTTTTTTCCCTTAGAAATAATTTTATCGTACTGCTCTAATGCCTTATCTCTGCAGTAATGCATATGATATTCATACAAAACACCATATTTTCGTATGTCTTTATCATTATCTTTATTGCTCTCAAAGAGTTTTTTAAACTCAATATCAGCTCTTATAAAGTCATCCTGATTGTGTGATGACTCATATATAGCCAACCATCTCTCCGCCTCATTTTCATAGGCATCCATTTGAGCCTTAAACAAATCATCAATTGACACACCAAAGACCTGTGCAATCAGCGGGAGCGTCATGACATCCGGAGTTGTCACGGCATTTTCCCACTTACTGACTGCCTGATAAGAAATAC
>JAFLTG010000109.1 GCA_022510545.1 Lachnospiraceae bacterium
TAATGATAATCAGACGCTGCTGTGTGAAGTATGCCCATCCCTGTTTCCACTGTCCAAATTTTCCTACCAGCTTCTCTACATAGTTCGCCTGTAAGAAATTGATTAAAGTATCCTCTTGCTGCATAACACCCAACTCAACCAACTTCTTTTTTTGTTTCTCGAGTTTTGCTTCTGTCATTATAATCTCCTCCTGATGCCATAATATCGGTAAAAATTGTAAATGCAGTCCGACTCTGTTATATTATTACTTTTAATGGGGATTGTCAAATTTGAGATATGTTGCACTATCTACTTGTCATATGACAAGTGACATCTCCATAACCTACCCTCTATTCCAAACCTCATATCCTTGTCTTCTGGCAGAATCATATACCGGCTGCATATTTTTCTGCAGGATATTTATAAATTCTTCTTCACTATTTCCTCTACGATAGAGCTCCTGTCCTGCCCACAACGAATGCAGATTGTCCCTATAACAGGCCTCATATAATTTCCGGATAACTTCCTTCTCATGAATCAATTGGTACATAATAAATTGATTTTTAGCAAATCTAACAAAGAATGGATCCCACTTTGGAAGTCTGTTGCTCTTTGATGAATTCAGAGATGAATCCATCGGCATCAGATTCCACAACTCATCATTCATCACAAACGACCAAGGAATAAAATGATCTACATCATACTGTTTTGAAACAACCGGCTCATCTGTAAACACGTCCCTTATTTCACTTACAGTCAGAATACCTTCCCAGAGCTTCCGAACATTATTCAGTTTACGCATCTTCTCATCCATCGGTTCCAGCTTATAAATCAATCCCGGCACTTCCGGATTATTATTCTGCAGCCACTTCACTTTCTCATACTGAATCCAACCCAGAATTGCCACAGTCTGATCCTGTATCATTTCTACCCATGCATCCTGAAAATATACCTTTTTCTTTAATTTGCTTTCTTCCCCCAAGGTATATGGCAAAAGCACAGTATCGCGGTTTATTCTTTCTATGTAAGCAGTCATTCTGTGAATACTTCCCCAGTCTGCCGCCTCACTACTCTTATTAAAGAATCCAGCCAAAGCTCTATAAGGAACCATCTTGGTAAGCTGTTCTTTATACGCTTTCAATGCAGCATTATGTTCCATAATGGCATTCTTAATTTCAACCTTTGAAGCATTTGCCGGTAATTCAGACAATTCCGTTAATAGAAGCACGGCTCTTTCCAGACCATCCCTCACTTGTCCATCCACCTGCATTCCGCTCAAATGAATATGAAATTCGCGAACCGAATACCATGCATTACAAATCATCTCATCAATAATGGCATCAAAAGTAGTTTCCTTCACTCCCTCAGAAATCAGCTGAACTATTGCCTCCAGCCAATAAAACTTATAACAATAGGACGGATCCTTCATCATGAGTGAGAAGCTTTCGATATCCAGCGTATTATAATATTTTCCATCAATCGTTAATGAGTATTTTTTTTCCGTAAAATCAGATTCAGCCACTTCTCCTCACCTCTTCCAGGTCTAACATCACCTGTGATCCAATATTCTTCTATAAGAAATTCCGGTATGTCCTGCATGTACTCTTTAAATGCTTCAAGCGTAAAATCCGTAAAATATCTGCCATTTCGCTCGTCCTCAAAATCACCATACTTAAAAGATGTATAAACTACCCCGTTGTACTTTAATGCCGCTGCCATCTTTTTTAACACATCTGCCAATGCTCTCTTAGATAAATGCAGTATGGATGAACACGCCCAGATGCCATCGTACTTTTCAACTTCATCAAGCTCCTCAAAAAGCATGTTCTTAACACTGATTCCTGTATAATCACTAGCTATTTTGCAAAGCTCTTCCGAACCATCTATTGCATCCACCTGATGACCTTTTTCCAGAAAATATTTTGTATCGCGACCTGATCCACAACCGAAATCTAAAATACAAGCGCTTGGAGTCAGTTTATTGAGAAAGATATTTTGAAGTTGCTTAAAATCTACAGAAATGGTTCCCTGGACGAACTGATTTGCATTTTGGTTGTAATATTCTAATGTCTTGTCCATGAGTTCCTCCTTATAGCAATTCTATCAGCCCGTTGCTTAGACATATCTCTAACGAGTAATTTATGGTCTTTCCAGCTTTTGGGCCAGTACTGAACTCAATACCAATGTACTTACCATCACAAGTTCTAGCAATACCCGTTCTTCCAGCCTTACCGAAATATCACGGATTCCATCATTGTTTTTATAATATGATTACTTTATTATACAATTATCAACATCTATATACAATATTTAATACTAATTGTTTCAACATATCATTGAGTTCTCCCAGAATACCCCTTATAATTATCTAAAAAGCCATCATCTATATATAAAACAAACGATAAAGCAGGTGAACTATTGATTATGGAACCAGTTAAAAATAAACAGCATGACCTTCGAACCATCTCAAAAATTGAATTTCGCAATCTCAATGATCTCATTCCATTTAAAAAGCATCCCTTCACATTATATGAAGGGCAGCGTTTTGCAGACATGGTTGAAAGCGTACGCGCCAATGGTGTGATCGTTCCTATTGTTGTCCGCCCTGCCGGCAATGGGAAATATGAGATCCTCTCAGGACATAACCGTGTTAAAGCAGCAAAAGAGGCAGGAGTAGATTCTATTCCCGCTCTTATACGAACAGGACTGACCGATGAAGAAGCCCTGTTTATCGTCACGGAAACTAACCTCATGCAAAGGTCTTTTGCGGATTTGAAACATAGTGAACGCGCAGTTGCACTGACCGCCCATTATGAAGCAATGAAAAAGAAATCCGGCTACCGTTCAGATTTAATTGAGGAGATTGAAGAACTGTCTGGTGCCCCAGTGGGGCACAGGTTAAAAACGCGAGATCAACTCGGTCTGCAATACGGATTGGGCAAAACAACAATTGCACGTTATCTGCGCATAAACAAGCTGATACCGGCATTGAAAGAACTGCTTGACAGAAATGAGATTGGTATGCGTGCAGCAGAAGCGTTATCCTTCTTAAAAAGTGATGAACAGGAGATACTTGTTGAAGCACTTGGAGAATTACCTGCGGATGGTAAAAAGGTCAGCATTATGCAGGCAGATATACTTAAAGAAAAATCAAGTAACGAAGAACTGACCAGCTCTGCCATTCTTGAAATACTTAAACCTAGATATTCTGATCCGAAAGTTAAGGCTGTAAACCTTAGTGGGCAGTTCCTGTCAAAACATTTCAGTCCGGAACAGAGTGCAGATGAAATTGAAAAGATAATAAGCACAGCTTTGGATATGTATTTTGAAGCAAGAGGATGAGCGGGGATTGATGTTGATTTATTATTCCATAATTTTAGAAATTCATAATTATTCATAATTAGTAACTTATCTGACAATTAAAAAGATGCAAAGCCTTAATAATTCAATAAGACTTTACACCCTGTATTGTGTGTTGGTTGTTCAGTTTATTATTAACTGTTTTTAGCTTCGTTTATTACTTCGTTAATAAGTTCTAATGCTTTATCAGTGTTATTGCTTTCAAGTAATGCTTTTATGGAAAGTAATAATGTTAGCAGTTCTAAACGTGTCATATTATCGCTCACCCCTTTTTCACCACCTTCATTTTTAGTATTTAATATGTACTAATTATAAAGGGTCATTGTGGTAGGTGTAAAGCCTTATTCAATTATCAAAGTACTTTATATTCAGTTACTTTTTGTTGGGATACTTGTGTGAAACTCTCTTAAGTTAAAACAGATTCCTGTTATGAATAGATAGAATTCGATAGACTAGATTGACTATCGATATAGATACTATAACAGATACATACAAAGGTGTAAAGCCTTAATAATTTAATAAAACATTCAAAAAGACACCATCACCTATATTTCTATAAGCAATGATGTCTATTTCATACTATATCAAGGCTCACCATTTGTCGTAACTCTGTCGTAAAATACAAATATTGGTTTTCTAAATCGCTTGAAAACGCCCTATTGGGGGCACTTTATTTGTCCAAAGACTTCATCGTCTGGAAAGCTGAGATGTCAATTTTTACATATCTTCAAATCTCTACAACCCCCGTATTTTACGGTACGTAAGATTTCCTTTACAATCCCACCTTCTTTCTATTATCATCAGGATTTACTTATATCATAATCTGAAAACCTTATAAATACAACTGGATGAGGACAAATCCCTTAGAAACACGCGGCTGCCGACAATCCCTTGAAAGTATATTTATATATCCTACCTTCCTCAAATTTTAATCACGCTCTCTTAATCCTTACCAGTAAGATACTAATACCCACCGGTTCTCTTCCTTGTAATAAATCAAATGCACATTAATCTGCTGCTCCAAAATCGTTATGATGCAGTCAAACTCTAAGGAAGATACCCCTGCATACATTTTCTCTTCCTGCGAAAGCACTTGAATCTTATGCACTGTCCGAATCTCTCCATCTTCATCCTGTACTTTCAGCATAAGCGGCGTTATCTTTCCCTTGCTGGTAAACCAGCATTGACAGGCTATCTCCCGCTGTTTTCCTTTTATAATTCCAGAATCTGCTTTCTGCGTATTTGTACCAATACCAAATGCCATTTAACCCCATCCCCTCTCAATCTATTGTAACCCTGTCATAGTCAACCGTTCGTTTTTCTCTTGAAATACCGCCGCTCATATGGTCAATAGGCTGCTTTATAAAGGCTGCCCTCATTACGGAGTCCATACCAAATCGCTTTCTTAACGCATCAACAGTCTTATCCATCTTTTCCATCTTCTCATAATCTATTTCATCAAAAAATGAAGTCTGCCTGAAGAAATCATCATTTTTTATCCGGCTGGTGTGTATCCCCAGATGCCTGATCGGTTTATGGTTCCATAGTTCCAGAAATAAACTGCAGGCAGCCTGATAAATCTCCCATGTAATGTCTGTAGACGTCTGCAATACCTTCTGATGTGAAACATAAGACAAATCTGAATACTTAATCCCCACAGATACTACTTCAATCTTCACTCCCTCTTCCCTAATCCTGTTTCCAACCGTTTCTGCCAGAGCAAGAAATACCTTATCTGCAGTTTCCATATCAGTTACATCATAGGGTGTAGTGGTTGAATTTCCGTAACCCTTATTTGCCGGAGGCTTTTCTAAGACAGGGGAAACATCTATACCATTCGCAAAGCCCCATATTACTTCTCCGTGCTTTTTCAATATGCTTCTAAGCCACGCCGGATCGGCTGTTGCAAGTTCCCCTATGGTCTTGATTCCCATATCAAACAGCTTTTTGGTTGTAGCTCTGCCCACAAAAAATAGATCAGATACAGGCAGCGGCCACATCTTTTCCTGAATTTCTTCCGGATAAAGGGTATGCACCATATCAGGTTTCCTGAAATCGCTTGCCATTTTAGCAAGCAGCTTGTTGCATGATACACCTATGTTTACCGTAAAACCTAATTTTTCCCTAATGTGATTCTTAATCTGCTCCGCAACTTCTACCGGCTCTCCAAATAAATGGCAGCTTGCAGTCATATCTACAAAAGCCTCATCTATGCTGTACTGCTCCACTATGTCGGAATATTCCCGTAGGATATTCATAAAAGCTGTAGAGCATTTCTCATATAGACCATAGTTGGGCGGAACCAGAACCAAGTTTGGGCATTTTCGCTTTGCTTCCAGTATGGTTTCACCTGTTTTAATGCCGTATTTCTTTGCCGGGCCAGACTTTGCCAGAATGATTCCGTGTCGCATAGCCATATCTCCACCGACAGCCGATGGGATTTCCCTCAGATCCTGCTTACCGCCTTTATGTGCCAAACGATAAACAGCCTCCCAAGATAGGAAGGCTGAGTTTACGTCAATATGAAAAATAATGTTTTTCAAACGTATGTTCACCTCCGGTTGGAATTTCATTATAGCAAACATACGTTCTGTTTTCAATAGGTAATTTATGCCATTGATATGTGTAAAATTAACTTCCGATTTGTAAGACACTAACTACTTGGTATTTTCCACCGGAAACAGACTCATCTGTTCGTAGTCTGCTCTACGCCCCAGCAATGGCGGTGTTTTCTGTAAGAAAGCTTCAGTAAGTTGATCCTCAAATAACCACTTTCCTATATCATCACGTTCTAACAGCAATGGCATCCTGTCATGCACCGGTATCATAGATTCGTTAGCAGCAGTGGTTAGAATGACAAAGCAATCTTCGTTCTGATACCGATTATAAAGCCCTGCCATATATAACACTGATTGCCCCTCTAGATAAAAGATATTTTTCTCTTTATTTTTATTCCATTCATAAAACCATGCAGCCGGAATGACTACTCTACGATGCTCCACACTTTCCTTAAACATCTTTTTCTCTAGGGCTGACTCACTTCTTGCATTAAATATGAGCTGCTTTCCATTAAAGCCGGGGAATCCCCACCTCTGCCATTTGCAGCATAGGTCAGTATTATCAGCTGTGATTACAGGGGCTATCTCTGCTGGGTGGATATCCTTTGGTTGCAGATGGATTTCTTCTACTTTCCTCTTCATCTTCTCATCTACTGACTGCACTAACTTTTCAATTTCTTTAGCAGTATCATCATCAACATAATATCTTCCACACATAAAATTACCTGCTTTCGTACTTATGTGCTTATTATACCTCTGATTATGTATTCTATCCACTACTAATGAAAATTGTGAACGGTCTCTTTGCACTCATAATCTTTTTATATGTCCGCCTGTTACTAAGGTACTAATTAGTAAATGCTCTTCTCATTCTTACGTCTTTTGCTGACTATAAGTATGACTACAATTACTGCTACCGTAATGATTGCAAGCCATATAAAGCAGCATATTCCTAAGAATGTCGGGCAGATATGGCATAAGCTGCATTTACTTCCCGCTGTGTCTGTCTGCCTGTATACAATCGCATAGGTAGAGAACAATTCTGTCCGGATCGTGATTGTTTCAGCTTCAGTGTCCATATCATTGAGAAGAGCATACTCTCCTTCGTGGCAGCGGGCTATATAGAATGTCCTTCCGTCTGTTTGTAACTCATCCGGTATTCCGATTACTACATCGATTGGTTCACCTGACTGCGTGACCATGTTCCAGTCATCATCTCCGATTTTTATAAACATGGAGATGTCAATGTATGCGCCGAGGGTAAGTTCTTCCTCTCTGTTTT
>JAFLTG010000011.1 GCA_022510545.1 Lachnospiraceae bacterium
AAAATGGTGAGGCGTAGCTTCTGCAAAAATATGACACGAGTGTCGTTTTGCTTGTCTCACAAGTTCAACTGCCTCTTTTGTACTTATATGTTGAATGGACAAATCCGTCTCTTCTTCAATCGCAATTTTAATGTCGCGCTCTACCATACTGATTTCGGCTTCTCTCGGCGAACCGCCTATTCCATAGTATTGTGCAGCCTTGCCTGCATTAATACCGTTATTCGTAATATATTTCGGATTCTCCTCATGCAGACTCACCGGTTTTCCAAGCCTCGCAGCCTGCCTCAAAGCATCACGCAGTAAAACTTCATCCAGAATGGGAATCCCGTCATCTGTAAAACCGGACGCCCCCGCATTGCTCAAAGCCTCCATATCAACCAGTTTTTCGCCCTTCAGACCCTTGGTGACATTGGCACAGCTATACACCCGGATTCCGGTTTTTTCCCCTTTTTCAAGCACATACCTAAGGGTTTCTATGTTATCAACCGCCGGCTTGGTATTCGCCATCAGAACCACACTCGTAAAACCGCCCCTGGTCGCAGCGGCTGCCCCGCTCTCAATATCCTCTTTATAGGTAAATCCCGGATCCCTGAAATGTACATGCACATCCACAAGCCCCGGTGCAACAATCATGCCCTGAGCATCAATCCGGTCAATTTCATCCATATGCTCCGCATACGCTCCCAAACCATTCTGCTTTAATAATTCAACAAGAGAGCTTCCCGTCTTCTCAATACAAACTATACTATCATCCTTAACCAGAATATCCCTTAACCCTTCTAAACCTGATTTCGGATCTATTACATAACCACCTTTAATATAAAGCATGATCTTTATCCTCTATACTTTGATATAATTAGTATTATATCACATTTCTCACTTAAAAACCACCGGCTTATCAATGTACTCCGTCTTCACCACAACATATGGATAGCTTGGTGACTTTTTCCCTTTATCCTCAACTCCCGGTCCAAGCAGATTCGTATCAATATAAATTGCATTACTCGTCTCATACAGCTCATTTACCGTAATGCTGTAACCTCCTGTCTCCTGCTCTCCATAGCCGATACAGATATATACATATCCCTGATCCTGGAATGTCAGCTTGAAGGGAGATACTTTTTTCTCCGAAATTATACTAAGCAGTTCTTCAGGCAGATTATCCTCCGCAATTACACTGAACTCCAAATCCCTGATCTTCTCCATCGGATCCTGCTTTGCTCCGCAGGCAATTACGCCCAGACACAAGAGCGCTACCAAAATGACACTCCATATTCTTTTTTCTAAATCATACATAGCAACAGTCTTTCCTTTCTATTTACAATGAATCATTGTTATTACTAATTTATTAGAAAACAGAAAGGTCTATTCCTATTGATTAAAAAAGTGATTTATTATAAAATGAAAAGGGTGATTTTATGATAAGGTTTATTATAATTGTAATTTTTGTAGTGCTGTTTTTAGTCTGCAGTATACCGCTTTTGATAATCGAATATTTTATAGGCAAATTTAACATGGACATTAAGAACCGCAGCTCACTGGCAATCGTCAACTGGGCATTCGGTGTCTGTTTATTCATAGCCGGAACCAAGGTTACCGTCATAGGCGAAGAAAACGTTCCGACGGATAAACCTGTACTGTATATCGGTAATCACAGGAGTTACTTCGATATACTGATTACATACGTAAGAGTTCCCAGACCTACCGGGTATGTTGCGAAAAAAGAAATGCTGAAGTATCCTCTCCTGCGTAACTGGATGAAATATCTGCATTGTCTGTTTTTGGACCGCGATGATATAAAGCAGGGACTTGAAACAATAAAAGAAGGTATTGAAAAAATTAATTCCGGGATTTCCATCTGTATTTTCCCTGAAGGAACCCGCAATAAAGAAAACGACACTTTTCTGCCCTTTCATGAAGGCAGTTTTAAAATCGCAGAGAGAAGCGGCTGCGCAATTATACCTATGAGCATCAACAACACCGCCTCAATATTTGAAGACCAATTTCCCCGGATTAAGAAGTCTCACGTAGTAATTGAATACGGCAAACCAATTTATATGAGCGAGATGGCACGTGAGGACAAGAAGAAAATCGGTGCATCTGTGCGGGAAATCATCAAAGATACTTATTTTAAAAATAAAAATCTCGTATAATCATTCCGTAAGCAGATTTTTTTCAATTGCACTCATTAATAAAATAAATTTTGCATTCAAATCCACTTGTTTCATGATTCCTGTTTTTTCATTAATAAACTGATAATTTCTGCTGCCGATTCCATCCAGATAACTAATGGATACGGCATTTCTTCCCAGAAAATAATGCAGATGATTCTCAAGTACCGTTGTATACTCATGGTTGGTAATGATATGGTCAACTACCGTCAGTCTTTCCATTTTATGAAGCAGTTCATCATTGTTATCCTGCTCTTTATTCCCCTCAGTCAAATACTTGGAACTTTTGGAGTCAAATGATACTTCTTCAACATACTTCAGCAAAATACTGATCAATTTATCACATATATTTACATCCACTTTCTGTTTGGTAGAAAGATATGTTACACTGCCCCAGAAAACATAATCATTTTCCATATCGGGAGAAGCTTCGGCATTCAGATAATCCTGTGCGGCCTTACGATAACCATATGTTCCGGTCGCCCTATAAAGTTCCGTAGCGGCGCAGAAATATTCTTCCGGCGAAACATCATTAAGATATTTTCCGGCATAGCGGTAAGCTCTGTCAGCTGCATTAAGACATTTTGTTGCAAAGTTTAAGTCATAACCCCGATAAAGATAACTGAACTTTGCCATCGTGGATGCAAAGCGGATTGTTGCCTCCATCGAAACAGGCTCCAGATAAAGCTGATATGCCGCCTGAGAATTATCAATTACGCTGACCGCGGAGTATACCGCACCGCTGGAGGAATCCTGCATCTTAAGAAGCCAGTCTATCTCGTATTTTATTTCATCCATTATATCGGGAATTCCATTTCCGCTTTCAGGTATGCCAATATCATCGTTAAAAGCACTTCCGTACAGCTCATAAGCCAGTAATAGGACAGTGACCGCCTGACAGCCATCGGCTACATCTCTAAGTCCGTTTCCGTCAATATGCCATCCTCCTGATACATCAAACTCCGAAGCACCCTGCGACGCAGAATCATTCATAAGTCTTGCCGTTTTGGTATGGCAGGCATTATGTGCCGTATCTCCGGCAAACTCCGGAGCAAGTGTAAGCCCACAGCGATTATAATAGTACTGTTTCAACGCCATTTTAAAAATATCCTCATAAGGATTGTCTTCAATAACAAACGTATAAGAGCGTCCGATTATATCGGCCTGCAGATAATAAGTTCCGGCAGTTGTATAATCAGAAAAATCGCCATGGCATATATTTTCCTGCGTTATTTCGTTATATCCTTTCTGCTCAATCTCTCCTGTATATACAATCTCCTCCGTATCCGCATTTATCAGATCATATGTATCCGGCAGTATTTCTCCACGAAATACCGCTATTTTTTTGCTGTTCGTTGCATACCCCAGCTGATTTACCATAATATCCGGGAGAATTTCAGGTATATCATAATCAAATTCCGGCGACAGTCCAAGACTTGCAATCTCATTGTCCTGCTCCTGATTGTCCTCACCTGCTTGTGATAAACCAGAAAGTCCGTTGCATCCGGATAATAGTCCCATACATAAAACTGCAGCAATTGTAACACTAATATATTTCTTATTGATGTATCTTTTAATTATATTCATAAGTACTAACCTTTCAAAATACTCTTACAGTATTTTACCATAAAAGTTTTGTATTTACATCAGTTAGTATTTTATCACAAAAGTTTTGCATTTTCATCAGTATAAACAACTTTTCCTTCTATAATCGTACACAAAGCCTTGGTAAATACTTCCATTGGATTTCCATCAAATATGACCACGTCTCCGTCCTTGCCAATCTCAAGACTCCCAACCCTGTCGTCAACACCGCATATTTTAGCCGCATTTATTGTAATCGCACGGAAGCCCTCATCCTCGGATAAGCCTGATTTAACGGCAAGACCCGCACAGATTGGAAGGAACTGAATCATTGAGACCGGATGGTCCGTCGTAACCGCAACCTGCACACCTGCCTGACTTAAAATACCGGCTGTTTTAAATGCCATATTCTGAACTTCAATCTTATTTCTGCTTGCCATATCGGGTCCTAATATTGCCGGAAAGCCGCTTTCTTTAATTTCTTCCGCTATCAAATGCCCCTCGCTGCAATGATCTAACGTCATCGACAGATTATACTCCCTGGCTATACGTATAGCGGTAAGAATATCATCGGCACGATGGACATGCGCCTTTAACGGAATCTTTCCCTCAAATACAGGAACCCAGCATTCATATCTAAAATCCACAGGACAATTATCGTTTTTTCGTTTATCATAATATTGTTTTGCATCAAATAATTCCTGACGCAACATTGCCGCTATTGCCATTCTCGTTGCCGGCGAAACGTCTTTTCCCGAAAAATTCACCTTCGGATTTTCTCCGAAGGCAATTTTCATGGCGGCAGGCGCCTTTACTATCATATTGTCTATACATCTTCCGTGAGTCTTGATAAATGCAAACTGTCCTCCGACCACATTGGAGCTTCCGGGACCTATCATTGCAGAAGTTATACCGGCTCTCAACGCATCATCGAATGCTGCATCCATTGGATTAATCGCATCAATAGCACGCAGATACGGAGTGATGGGATCAACGCTTTCGTTACAGTCATCTCCCTCCATACCTTTTTTCTCTTCCGTTATGCCCATATGGCAATGTGCTTCTATGATTCCCGGCATTACCAGATTACCTTTGGCGTTTATAACTTGTATATCATTATTCTCGCTTTTTCCCAGCGGACATTCCGCCATACTTCCTATAGCCGTAATCTTTCCGTTTTCTATCTGTAAAAAACCGTCCTCATACACCACATCCGCCATAGTTTTTATTTTTCCATGAACAATAGTAAGCATGCCTGCTTCCTCCATGCTAATTGAGCTTTTGTAATGGATTAACCGGTTCTCCGTCCTTAGTCAGCTTGAAATAAACATTTGCACCTTCTAAACTGTAATATTTGGTCGGGGATGCTACATTTCCGATAATATCTCCGGTCACCACATAGCTGCCTTCACTTACAGTTATATTGTCAAGCTGTCCATAGGTAAGCTCGTACTGATTACCAAGATCCATAACGACCGTATTACCCAGCTGCGGATCGTAGTTCACTGAAATTACCCTGCCGTCTGCTGCCGCAGTTATGGTTTCGCCCTCCGTTGCGGAAATTACTATTGCAGGATGATATTTATACTGCTGAAGAGTCGGGAAATATATAGTCTTGTCCATACTGTAATTAAGCAAAATATCACCCACTATAGGCCATACCAGACCATCATCCTCACTAAAATCAAGCATAGGCTGTACTGTGGTTGCAATTGCCTCAGTATCTTCAGGCATCTCACTAATAGTTTCCTGAGACTCGTCAAACATTCCCTCTTCATTGTTGCCGTTTTCATTGTCATCACTTTTTTTATTGTCTGCTTTTGTAGAAGTTTTATCCTGTTCGTTTTTATTTTCCTTTGTGTCCGATGTGGCTGCATCATTGCTTCCGGACTTTTTATTACCTTTATTTTCATTTTTATCGGTATCTGAATTTTCTACATTTCCGGAATTAGCCTCCTGAAAGCTTGGGTCATAATCAAGATCATCCGTACCTACGTCCGCAAAGAGCGCGCTCATATCCTCACTACTTAAGATATTTTCCGCCGTATCGGAAACACCGCTTTCAATCGCACTAAAATCCACTACATTACTTCCTTCATCCGCCTGACGGTTACTTCTCACAAAAACTCCTGTAACAGTCAGTGCTGCAAGAACAAGAACCGATGAAGTCAGCATAATAATTCGTTCTTTTCTAACACCATTTCTATTTCTTCTCATACTCATAATTCAAATAGCCTCCTACTGAGAAATCATTTTCGTTTTATGGTGTTAGTCTTTCCCGAATTTGTCACATTATTCAATTTTTGCTAATTCTGTATTAAAAAAGTAATATTTAAGAATCTGATCAAAAGTTTCTCCCGAAAAAGCTCTTTCATTGGCGCCATACTGGCTCATACCAAAACCATGTCCCACCCCCGTTACATGAAATATCACTTCATCATCTTTCCATTCCGCATTAAAACTTGCCGAATTCAGGCCAAATGCAGTTCTGAAAGTTTCTCCGCTTAAAGAATATCCGTCTACATTTGCCTCAACCACATAACCTGCACTGTCGTATGAAAACTCCACGTTCTTCCATGTGTTATATGGATTATTTTCTATCGCTTCTGCGTTTATATATAATTCCGGAATAATACGGCAGTATTCATCTTTAGACACAATGACCTGAGTGTGATAATCATCAGCTAAGATATCCTGATTACATTCTACACTTACCAGATATGGATAACTTATACTTCCCCATACCTCTGATGCCGCCCTTGTATGCCCGTTACTTACCGGAAAAAAAGCAGCTTTAACAGGCCGATTTTCATAAGAAAGATAAATTCCGTCAGTATTTTCAACGGCCTGTTCGCAAATCGTACTCTTTCCTTTTATACCATACATAATCGTGTCATCTTGAATGATCACATTCTTATCATTATCTCTTTCATTATTATTAAGTATGAGCCCCCACAGCTCTGTCCTTAAAAGTATTGCCTGTGCTTTCAATGTCTCAAACTCATACGTCATACTTTCTTCTTCATCCTGTCCAAGCACAATTTCCAGTTTTCTTATAAGATACTCATGCATAGACATTTTTCTGATTCCCCAATTGCCGGAAATTGCGATTTCATACTTTTCATCAATCCATTCGTTTTTTTCTTTTTTTCCTTCTGTTAGATTATCTGTTTCTTCACCTATATGTCCCCACAGAGATGAAATCACATATGGTAATAAAAAAACAAACAAAAGCACAGTTCCCACATCCCGGTACGGATTGCTTTTACTAATGCCTTTGTCTGTTTTTTTTCGGACGATTTTAAATAAGTTCATAGGACACCTCTTTTAAGTCTATGTACGAGGTCCTATTTTTAATACTAACTCTATTTCTTACTGTGCAAGATCCAGATGCTGTACAGTGCCGACACCTCCGTTTTCATACAGGAAGATACCGGTATTTCTGATTATGCCGTTATTTCGATTATCGGACATAGAGTTAAGGGAAAACTCTGTCGAAACATTTTGCAGGCATATAGCTCCCACTCCGGCTTCAGCAAGTGTGTACAGCTTATCCTTTCCGTTTTCATCCTTGCACCAGATTAACAGCTTACTCCAGATGTCATCATCTTCGTCAATCCAGCCGTCTCCATCGGAATCATACTTAGCCAGGTCCTTAAACCCGTCACCTGACTTAGTTCCAAACAACTCGCTTCCATCATTAATGATACCGTCTCCATTCAGATCCAATGCCAGGAAACCGCTTCCCGCATTCAAAGATGATATCTCATCTTCTACACCATCACAGTCCAGATCAAAGTAGAACTTCTGGTCGGATAACCCTGCAATATTACCATCAAGATTGATGACCAACGGATCAAGATACCTCTGCTGCATTACTTCCATGTCATAATGCTCTTCATAATACTCCTTAAAGCTTCTGCTCATTTCCATATTAAGTCCAAAGCTGATCTCTCTTCCGTCTGCGGTTCTTACAACTCCATTCGTGTTAAATGATGTTGTCTCTGACTCACTGTGAAAGTAGCTGGCAGTATAGCCAACCTTAAAATTAGCAGATGACATTCCCGAATCAATAGATTGGGAGTTTCGCCAATTTTCTCCCCAGTCATATGGCTTCTTATGACTGCTGCCAAACAAAATATACATTAAGAAGTTCATGCAGGACTGCCTGATATTTTCTATGGCTTTTTTCTCCTCCACGCTTGCTTCTACCCTGCCTGTATTAGACAGGTTACGGAAGTGAAGTGTGACATCTTCAAGAGTAGTCTGCGCATTACTACTCTCTTTGCTCTGCTCCTCTCCACCTTCCATTGCCCAAAAGCCTCCAAGAAATCCATTTCCGT
This sequence comes from Lachnospiraceae bacterium, assembly GCA_022510545.1. Lineage (GTDB taxonomy): Bacteria > Bacillota > Clostridia > Lachnospirales > Lachnospiraceae > UBA3282. Next base: position 8,099 of record JAFLTG010000011.1, read on the forward strand.
CTCCAGCTGTCAAGCTTTTGGTATTCGCCCCGTAATAAAGGGTCGCTTTTGATGTTACTGAAGAATAATTTCTGGCGGATTCCATTCCTATGTAACTGGAACTTATTCGCAAATATACCTCCTTTTTGCTTTAGCTTACTTGCCCAAACTTATTTTTAGGCAAAATAAAGGACGGTATTTTTATGGAAATTCCCTTTTCCGTAAAAACACCATCCGTGGCTAAGCATAATATTAATATTCAAGGGGTAACTGTCTGGCCAGATGCAGCCACCCCTTGTAATTAATATATCGGACGTTTTATTTTTTTCTTAATCGTATAACGGTAAAATATTACAATTACTACTTAATCTCATACGCAAAAATATAATCGTTATCATTTTTTAGTGAACAAATTTCCGATTAAACATTTGCAACATTATACCCTATTATAATTGATCAAACAGCCTTTAAGTATGATCTGACGTTCCTCATCAGTCAGCTCGCCTAATTTCAGTTCGAAAGAATTCAAAGTATCTTCTTCTACCGAAACTTTATATGCGGTAATCGTCTCCCATTTTTCGGCAACTGCCTTTTTGATATCAGGTATAAAAAGATAGTCCAGATTCTTAAAGGGAAGCTCACCTTCTTTTATCACAAAAGGAAGCATACCCCAGTTAATGAGGTTGGAACGGTATCTCTTGGTAGCATATTCATTGGCAATGTTAGCCCAGCCGCCAAGCACTTTCTGACAGCTTGCCGCCTGTTCTCTCGCAGAACCGTCACCCGGTTTTACTGCAAAAATAGTTGAGCCAAAGCCTGTATTTTCATGTGAGGCATCTGCAAAGGTCTTCTTAACCACATTCATAACAGGTTTAACATCAGGATGTACATTGCATGGATGCTCGCCTGCCATTCTTGCTTTCTCCGCCTTCTGTATATCCTTTGCGCGGCCTACATATTCAGGGTCTTTTCTTGACAATGCAAATTCCGCAAGACCTAAGGGGTTGGAGCGGTACGAAGAGGTTTCTCCGGAAGGAATAAGTTCATCCGTTGTTGTAACAGGGTCATGAATCTCCGAAACAACACGCAGTACCAGATTCTCCGGGAGTTCACCCATGGCAGGCCAGTCTTTTATATTAGGACCGAACTGGATTTCAACACTCTCATCTGCCACGCCTTTTGAATCAAATACACGGTTAGCATAAATATTTGCATCAAAATGATATTTATATTTACCGATTTCCCCGTCAAATTCTGTTGCCGGTGTAAGCACACCCTTATTAGCCGCAGTTGCTGCAATGGAACGTGCATCCATAAGCGCAACGGAAGAAATCTGTCCGCTTTGCAGCTTGGAGCCTTCACGGTTCGGGAAATTTCTTGTGGAATGACGGATACTGAAGGCATTGTTAGCCGGAGTATCGCCTGCACCAAAGCATGGTCCGCAGAATGCTGTCTTAATAACCGCTCCGGTTTCAAGAATCGCAGCTGCACAACCGTTTTTAATAAGCTCCATATAAACAGGCATGGATGCAGGATACACGCTCAGGGTGAAGCCGTCAGAACCTATGTATGAACCTTTGAGTATATCAGCCGCCGAACATATGTTCTCAAATCCGCCGCCTGCACAGCCTGCTATAATACCCTGATCTACCATAAATTTACCGTTTACCACTTTATCCTGAAGAGAATAAGGTACGGCGCCGTCCAGACTTACTTTCGCTTTCTCTTCCACGTCATGCAGGATATCGGTAAGGTTAGCATTTAATTCATCGATTGTGTATGTATTACTTGGATGGAAAGGCATCGCAATCATCGGTCTTACAGCTGATAAATCAACTTCAATCATTCCGTCATAGTATGCTATTTCATCCGGATTCAACTCCTTATAATCTTCGCTTCTTCCATGGATGTCATAAAATTCCTTGATGTTTTCATCCGTAGTCCATATGGAAGAAAGACAGGTTGTCTCGGTCGTCATAACATCAACGCCGATACGGAAATCCGCACTTAGGTTTTTCACACCTGGACCGACAAATTCCATTACTTTATTTTTAACATAGCCATTGGCAAAAACCGCACCTATAATAGCAAGTGCCACGTCCTGAGGACCTACTTCCTTGACAGGTTCGCCTTTCAGATATACACCGACAACCTCCGGCATATTTATATCATAGGTCTGTGACAACAGCTGTTTTACAAGCTCAGGACCGCCCTCGCCTACAGCCATGGTTCCTAATGCACCGTACCTGGTATGTGAATCGGAGCCGAGAATCATCTTACCGCCGCCGGCAAGCATCTCCCTTGCATACTGATGTATAACAGCCTGATGAGGAGGTACATAAACTCCGCCGTAACGCTTTGCGCAAGTAAGACCAAACATATGGTCATCCTCGTTGATGGTACCGCCTACTGCACATAAAGAGTTGTGGCAATTGGTCAAAACATATGGAATCGGGAATTTGGTAAGACCCGAAGCTCTTGCTGTCTGGATTATTCCTACGAAGGTAATATCGTGGGAAGTCAGCTTGTCGAACTTGATTTTGAGTTTTTCCATATTGCCGGAAGTATTGTGATCCTTCAAAACAGAATATGCCATTGTACCCTGTTTAGCATCCTGTTTGGAAATCTCTTTTCCGGTTTGGTTTTTTATCTGCGCTGCGGCATCGGCATTATCCGGGATAATCTGTGTGCCGTTAATTAGATAGGCGCCGCTGTCTGATAATTTGATCATTTGAAAGTCCTCCTGTATATAATTTATCCTATTAATTTTTTCAAATTATTTGCCACAATACTAAAGGTTGCTGTCTTGCTGCCTATATACTTATTTTGATTAGGCATTCCGGTAATCACTACTGTTGCCTTTCCTTTATTCACATTGTTTACAAATGTTACCGTATAGTCTTCGCCCTCATTAAGCGTAACGGTTTGCTTACCTATCTTGTATGTAACCACTACTTTGATATTATCTCTGATAATCGGTTCGCCTGTATATTCAACCTTCTTGATTGGCTTTCCCTCCTTATCCTGGAAAGAAATCTTTGCCTTGGATAAATCATAGCTTTCCGACGAAGCCAGGCTGCGCACTCTGTATGAAGCAGTTACATAACAGGTATCATCTGCGGCAGCATAATTACCCTTACCTACAATCTTCACCCATACGGTTGTATCTCCATTGCTAAGTTTGTTCTTACTGTCCATCACTCTGGGATTAGAATTGGTTAGAGGATTATCCAGATAGTAGGTTACAGTATAATTGGATGCCTTTATTAATACACCTTTTATGCTCACATAAGGACTGGATTTATAAACTCCGGCTTTCTTGAAAACCTTGTCGGCAATTGCCACTTCCAAACCTTCGGTTTTACCGGCTGTACTGCTCGGATTATTATTCAGCGCCGCCGTATTGATTGTAAAAGTTTTGCTGCATTTACTTCCTTTGTAACTTCCAAGGCCCGTCACGGTAAACTTTGCATCAGCTCCTACTTTCTTATTACCACTGTAGGACACTTTGTAGTCCTTACCTTCCTCCAATGTGATACTGCCGTCTTTAACTACCAGATCATCAACTTTAGTTCCGGTGCTTACAAAAGTATAACCTCTATTATTCTTATCATATTCCACGGTAAGCTCTGTCTTCTTCGGCTTGATAGCAAAAGATTTGGTAACAGTTCCTATACATTTATCGCTTATACCGGTGACAGTGAACTTCTTGGTTCCTGCGCTTGTTATATCATCCGGATAAGATATGACGTAGTCGCCATCATGCCCGTTCTTGGCTTCCTTAAGCTCTGATGCCGGCGTATTTTTAGTCGATATCGTCAGTAGACCCATTGCAGCGATGTCCTTAGGCTGGCCATCATAAGTAATTTTCTTAGCATCTTTGCCGACACTTACAATAAGTTTGACATTCTTCTGCTCGGCCTTTGATATTATTATAACATCAAGGATTCGACTGCCTTGGAAATTACCCTGTCCGGTGACGGTTATAGTTTTCTTGCTGTTATCATCTTTATCTTCCAGCTTCCACTTGTAGCTCTTGTATTCATCAGGCACTTTGAAGTCCTTGGATGTCAGCTTAATGCCGTTATATGTAAGTACCGGGGATATCTTGGAACCTTCGACTACCGTTACATAATCGCCTTCTACTCTATCAAGCTGTTTCTTCTCAATAGTAAATAGTTTAGTGTAACTTTTGCTCAGATTACCTTTTCCGGTTACTGTAATCTTAGCGGACTCGGAGGCTTTGACATTATTGGAATACTTAACCGTGTAGTCGATGCCTTCGGTAAGCGGTTCTCCGTTGTTGGTTACTATAATTGCAGGAGTAATTGCGTAACCGGTATATGTATAGACCTTATTAAGGTCTTTAAGCTCTATCTTTATTCCTTCTTTATTTGCAGATGTTACATGTATATTGACCGATGCGGTCAATCCAGCATAGGTTACAATCAGTTCTTTTGTTCCTACTGTGGACATATCTATACCGGCTGCATTTGTGGTGTAGTCAGTGACTATTGAATCAGCACCTAAACTATCATAATACGTTACAATAAGATCATCAATATTTAATTTATCTCCACAGACATAAGAAGTCTTTATTTTGGTAACTGTAATATATGGTTCTGTTGTTATTGGTGGTTCTTCAACATTTTTTTCTACGGTTACACTACAAGCAGCGTCTTTATCTCCTGCTTTTGCGGTTATTACACAACTTCCTTCTGAAACTGCCGTTACTTTGCCATCTGTTACTCTTGCAATGGAAACATTACTGCTTTCCCATGTTACAGTAGCATTTGTTGCATCAGACGGAATAACAGTGGCATTAAGTTCAGCTGATTCTCCTACTTTCAACGCCAGTGTAGCAGGACTCAGTTCAATAGCTGTTACAGGAATAATTGTCGGTCCTCCAACATTTTCTTCTACGGTCACATTGCATACAGCTGTTTTACCTCCCGCTGTTGCGGTTATAGTACAGTTCCCTACTGAGACTGCAGTTACTTTGCCGTTTGCAACACTTGCAATGGAAGCATCACTGCTTTCCCATGTTATAGCAGAATCCGTGGCATAGCTCGGAGTAACTGTGGCTACAAGGTCTGCGGTTGCGCCCTCTGTCAATGTTAATGCAGTATGGCTCAATACTATACTTTCTACGGGGATTACTGTAGGTTCTTCCTGTATTGCAATATCAGCCTCCAATACGGTTGTCTTTACATTATAACTTGGATCCTGTAGCAGAGTATAAAGAACTTTTCCCTGACACAATGCACTGCCATATATGTATCCTCCGGCAATTTCAGAATCTATAGTAAACTCAGTGTTTTTATTCGTACCATCAAAATCAATACTGCAAATAGATGTTTTATCATTAAAATACAAACGGTCATTGTATTGGAACAGACCGGAATATGCACCTAACCAATTTCCGCCTCCACCCCAAACAGGCCATGTGCCAATATTATAAACGCCAGTTACATCAGCGGATAAATCCGAAAGCACTCTTTTACCAATTTTACCAGTCTTCGAAGTAGATCCAGAATCATAATATATATAATAGCAGTCATTCCAGCCCTCTCCAGCCAGTATCATAGGTGAGTTAACGTCTGACCAAAAAACCGAATCGTATGTTGTATCATCGGCTGTATAATTTACTACTTCCACGCCCTTTGTAACCTGCCAGTTATTGTGCCCGCTTCCTGCTTTCTCAAAAGACTCATCACTGAGAAACATATATTGATGACGCACCCTTCCAATTCTATCCCAGGTCGGATCATCCCATGTGACATCCACCTGATAGAATTCACCATCAATCTTTACAAGGTTCCATGCATGATTCATCACAGCACTGTCTACCATGTAACACTCAATTCCAACTTGGTTTAATAGATATTTATATGCAAGGGCATAACCTTGACACACAGCCGCACGATTTACAAATGCACCGTATGCTGTATATGACATAGGTGGAATATCCTTAGCAAGATAATTTTCATAATCATATTCACAATTTGCAGCCAGATAATCATGTAGAACAATTGCCTTCTGCAAGTCACCCATACCACTTTTAACACGGGATAAGGCTGCCCTGGTTTCTGTTTTAAAAGCATCATCATCCAAGTCTTCAATATAAGTAAGCCAAACTCCTTTTACAATTGAATTACTAGGTAAATACCGCAATTTCTTGTTAACATAATAAAGGTCAGGATGTTCATTTAACAAGCCGCTGATTATGTTCACAGCACTGTCAGCGCTAATACCGTAAGCTGAAATATCAATCATCTCTGTATTACGTTTTAATGCCTCCTGGTAAATGTAGTCAACCACCGACATTCCATTAACTTCTTCAAGCGGACTATCTGATTCAACAGAGAATGACGGATCCACGCTCTCTGAAGCTTTACCAGACGGAGCATCACCAAACTGATATGCACCTTCAATCTCAGTCTCGACTATGGTAATTTCTGAGTCTGCCTCAGGCTCTTCTTCTACGTCTAGCTCTTCATCTTCAGCTTTAAGTTCCTCTCCTTCATCCCGCACAACTTCAAATGCAATTTCATCATTAGCATCTTCTATGTTTTCAGATACACTCTCCTTGTCATCTTCAGCATTTCCGGACGCACTACCATCCTCATCACTCTCCAATGATGAACTCACTTCGCCAGCGTCCGTCTCAGCTGCCACATATGTTGATTCTTTACCTGCTTCTTGTGCATAAACATCGTATGCAGAAAACTGCAATGAAGAAACAATCATTGTAATTGCCAACAGACCTGCTACAATTCTTTTTCTTAAAAGCTTCATTTTGTTACCTCTCTTATCCTTTTAGAATTATCCTATCAGTCCTTTTCCCTATATCTATATATAAGGAAATATATTTTCTTAAAATTACACTTAAATCAATAATATTTATAATTATAACTTATATTTGCTATAAATTCAATTTTCAACTCTAAGTAATGCTAAACCAAATATTTACTATAGTACTGATAATCCTCCACCTTACAATTCACTCTGATCAAAACCCCGTCTTCCTTATACTGCGTATCATATACCACCGCGTTCTCATTCAGATAAGACACCGCTCTGCCATCCGTATACGGTATGAGCATACTGCATTCCTTATAGCCTCCGGAAAGTTTCTCTTCAATCAGACATATCAATTCTTCCATACCGATTTTTTCTCTGGCAGATAAATATATACTGTCAGATATGACGATTGGCAGTTTGTTTCTACGCGTTCTATCGTCAATATCAGGAGAGGCCGGAAGCTCATCGGATGTCACCTTATCCGCCTTATTATATACATAAATCATAGGTATGCCTTCCGCACCCAGCTCCTTTAGCGTCCGCTCTGTAACCGCTATCTGCTCCTTATAATGCTCGTCACTGTAATCAATCACCTGCAGCAGAATATCCGCTTCTTTTGCCTCCTCAAGTGTGGAGCGAAAAGCATCTACAAGATGATGAGGCAGCTTATGAATAAACCCGACCGTATCAGAAAGCAGAAAAGCATGATGATTCTCCGGCGCTATCTTACGCACAGTCGTATCAAGCGTGGCAAAAAGCATATCCTTTTCCATAACTTTCTTCTCTTCCACATCAATTTCATCCACACCATACAACTCCAGCATAGCATTTAGCAAAGTTGACTTGCCTGCATTAGTATAACCCACCAGTGCCACCCGCGGTATTCCGGATGAAGCACGCTGTTTACGCTGCACCTGCCGCCTCGCACTTACTTCCTTAAGCTCCCTTCTGCACTCGGCAAGTCTATGCTCCAATACACGCCTGTCCAATTCCAGTTTTGTCTCACCGGCACCCCTGTTGCTCATTGAACCGCTTGCACCGCCCTGCCGGCTGAGGGCTGCGTGAAGTCCTACCAGTCTAGGAAGCATATACTGCAATCTAGCCACTTCCACCTGTAACTTAGCCTCCCCGGAACGCGCCCTTTTGGCAAAAATATCAAGTATAAGCGTACTCCTGTCCATAACGGGTATTCCGATTCTATCCTGAAGGTTACGAAGCTGCATAGGTGAGAGCGAGTTATCAAAAATAACCACATCTGCTCCCTGATATTCCGCCTCTTCTTTCACCTCATCCACTTTTCCGGTTCCGATATAAAAAGCCTTGTGGATTTCCGGCAGGTTCTGCTCTACGACTGCGACCACTTCCATGTCGCAGGCTTTAGCAAGACTATCCAGTTCTTCTAATGATAGTTTATAATCTTCACCGTTATTCAAATTAACTCCTACAAGTAATGCCTTTTCCATCCCTATATTTATGCCTTTCTGTTATTCTCATACCGATTAATGGAAGATACCAATTAAGTCAATTCTAGCATAGGAGCTTTGAATTCTCAATAAATGCTTTTACTGGTATTACCATACTTACTATGTTATAATAAAAAACAATATAAAATCTATCATTAATTTCATTTTTCGGGAATAATCAGCATTAAGAGCAGGAGGACCATATGGAAAGTTTCAAAGACAAAAAACTTTATATAGAATTTTTAAGAACTTTTGCTATATTTTGGGTTATATTTAATCATACCGAACATAAAGGATTTTCTCTTTTTACATCATACCCCGCAAACAGTATAGAGTTTTGGATTTATCTTTTTCTTTCAGTCTTTTGCAAATTATCTGTCCCCTTGTTTTTTGCTATTTCAGGCTCTTTATTATTGAATAAAGAAGAATCAATAAAAGATGTGTATCTAAAGCGCATTACAAAAATATGCATTGCACTTATCGTTTTTTCATTTATATTTTATCTCCAAAACATTCATGACACTTCGGGCACTTTATCATTACATGACTTTTTTAAACAACTATATATCTCTGATTGGAATTATTCATACTGGTACCTGTATGCCTTTATTCCATTTCTTATGAGCCTGCCGTTACTGCGTCCTCTTGTCCAAAATATGAAAAAAGAGCATTTCTACTATTTATTCGTATGCGCAATATTTTTTATGGCTATTCTGCCTATTGGCGAGTACTTATTATGGCATGGTAAATACACTTTAAACAAGAATTTTAGAATGGCGTGGATCATATCAGATATTGTTTTATATCCATGTTTAGGCTATTTTTTAGAACATAAACTGGACATAGAAAAAATCAAAAAATGGATTCTTCCATTATGGCTGATTAACTTTATTACGATATTCATTTCCTGTTTTATGACTTTTTATAAGGCCAACTTAATAGACAATTATGATATATCACGTATACAGACTTTTTATATGTCATTTGTTCCTGTTAATGTAACAACAGTATTTATTACGGCCAAATATTTTTTCACAAAAAATGCACTGTCACCAACGGTTTCAAAAATAATACTTTCGTTGGGCAGTGCGACTTTCGGTATATATTTACTCCATATTCTGTTTTTATATCTTCCTGTTACAATTTCACTATGGCCACTGCTAAGAGATACTCTGCACATTAATAGAATGATTGTAACATTTATCATTTGCTTTTTAATAATGGCCGTATGTTATGTTATTACTATCATCATAAAAAAGATTCCTTTTATAAATAAACTTATTTGATCAAAATACGTTCTTAACGAATTCATTGTCATTAAAAAAGTCAGGCCAAACAGTCTGACTTTCAATTACTTGCTTCATAATTACCAATTATAATAGCTGGTCAGCAAAAATACTGTTTCCAAGAATATTGGAAATTCCACCATAAGCTGATGTTGCCAGTCCCCCGAGTCCATACTGAGAATATGACGAAAGACCTGTGAGTCCGCTTGAAATTCCTGAAGATAAAAGACTCATCTGCACCTGCATCTTCTGTTGGTTATTATACAAAGCTGACAATGCGGTTCCAACATCCTCCCATTCAGGGTCATTCTTCAAACGTGCAAGAGCTTCCTCAATAGTAAGAGATGTTTTAGGATCTTCAGCTAATGCTGCGACCTGACTTTCCACAGCATTTTCAAGCGCTGTCGGAAATTTTCTTGTATTAGTAGTCTTTGTAGCGGAAGACTTTGAAGTTGTTATATTATTTGCATTTGCGGCAATGCTGTGAGCCGCTCCATCGCGCATTCCGAGATTATTTATGTACATTGGAATCACCCCTTTTATACATGTACATTATATCTCATATTAATAAATTTGTCTACTAAATGTAATGAGAAGAATAATATTTGTAATAAAAACTGCCCCACCTGTCAATAGACAGATGAGGCAATATTCGTATTTTCTTATTTAGCAGATTTACCTGTCTTCGCCGGAATCACTACCTTATCCAGCTTCCAGATATCGTCTACATACTCCTGAATAGTTCTGTCAGAAGTAAACTTACCGGAGCAGGCCACATTCAGAATAGCGCTCTTAGCCCAGCCCTTTTCATTCTTGTATGCTGCCTCTACTCTCTTCTGAGCCTCAGCATAAGATTTGAAATCTTTCAGAATAAAGTAAGTATCTGCTTTAGACGTACTCTGCGTATTAAGTAATGAGTTATATAAGGTTCTGAACAGGTCAGGATCATTCGGTGAGTAAGTTCCGTTGATCAACTGCATAAGTACTTTTCTAATGTCAGGATCGTTATTAAATATATCCATCGGATTATATCCGCCAAAGTTCTCAAACTGGATAACTTCATCGGAACTCAAACCGAAGATAAATGCATTCTCTTCTCCGACCTCTTCAACAATCTCCACATTTGCACCATCCATAGTGCCGATTGTGAGTGCACCGTTCAACATAAACTTCATATTTCCGGTACCTGATGCTTCTTTACTTGCGGTAGAAATCTGCTCGGATACATCAGCAGCCGCAAAAATCATCTCAGCATTGGATACTCGGTAATTCTCTATGAAGACTACTTTAATCTTGCCGTTAATACTTGCATCATTATTAATCACATCAGCAACCGAATTAATAAGTTTGATGGTCAGCTTTGCATTGAGATAGCCTGCTGCCGCCTTGGCACCGAAGATAAATGTTCTCGGATAGAAATCCATATCCGGATGCTCTTTAAGCTCATTGTATAAATACATAACGTGTAAAATATTTAACAACTGACGCTTATACTCATGCAGTCTCTTTACCTGCACATCAAAGATTGAGCGGGGATCTACGTCAATACCGTTGTGCTCCTTGATATATTTAGCAAGACGCACTTTGTTCTGGTACTTAATGTTCATAAATTCCTGCTGTGCCTTTTCATCATCAGCATAGACTTTCAATTTATTAATCTTAGGCAGGTCTGTAATCCAGTCACTTCCTACATGGTCGGTAACCCATTTTGCAAGCAACGGATTTCCGTGCAATAAGAAACGTCTCTGCGTAATACCGTTAGTCTTGTTATTGAACTTCTCAGGCATCATCTCATAGAAGTCTTTTAATTCCTGATTCTTCAGGATTTCTGTATGTAATCTTGCTACACCGTTAACCGAATAGCCGGATGCGATTGCAAGATGAGCCATCTTAACCTGACCGTCATAGATAATGGCCATCTTTTTAATTTTTTCCTGATCACCGGGATAGCGCTGCTCAATCTGTGCAATGAATCTACGGTTAATCTCCTCTACAATCTGATATACACGCGGAAGCAGTCTGGAGAAAAGTTCAATAGGCCATTTTTCCAATGCTTCTGCCATAATTGTATGGTTTGTGTAAGCACAGGTCTTGGTTGTAACATCCCATGCCTCATCCCATGTAAGATAATATTCATCCATTAGGATACGCATCAACTCTGCAACCGCAACTGTCGGATGGGTATCATTCAACTGGAAGGTAACTTTTTCATGGAACTTCTTTATATTTTTATGCTTACGCATATATTTTTCCACAGCTTCCTGTACGGATGCGGAAATAAAGAAGTACTGCTGTTTTAAACGCAGCTCTTTTCCTGCATAATGATTATCGTTCGGATACAACACCTCTACGATGTTTCTTGCAAGGTTCTCCTGCTCAACGGCTTTGTGATAATCACCCTTGTCAAAAGAATCCAGATGGAAACACTCTACCGGTTCCGCATCCCAGATACGCAATGTATTTACAATACCGTTGCCATAACCGACAACCGGAATATCGTAAGGAATTGCACGAACTGACTGGTAGCCTTCCTGTTTGAAGTTGTTTCTGCCGGTTTCATCTACATACACATTGACATAGCCGCCGAATTTAACCTCTTTGGCATATTCCGGCCTGCGCAGTTCAAAAGGATTCCCATCCTGCAGCCAGTTATCCGGTGCTTCTACCTGATAACCATCTTTTATTTCCTGCTTAAACATACCATAACGGTAACGTATGCCACAGCCATATGCAGCATAACCAAGCGTAGCAAGTGAATCCAAAAAGCAAGCTGCTAGCCTTCCTAAGCCTCCGTTTCCAAGAGCTGCATCCGGCTCCTGATCTTCAATTATATTGATATCTATACCGAGTTCTTGCAATGCATCCTTAAAAACGTCATATGCCTGCAAATTAATCATATTATTGCCAAGTGCACGACCCATAAGGAATTCCATAGACAGATAATACACCATCTTGGGATCCTGTTTTTCATATTCTTCCTGGGTTGCAAGCCACTGGTCTACAATTGCATCCTTAACTGCATAGGACACTGCCTGAAAAATCTGCTGCTCAGTTGCTTCCTCAAGAGTTTTTCTGTAAAGCGTCTTAACATTATAAAGTACACTTCTCTTAAAAAGCTCTGTATCAAATGTTGCTGTTTTCTTTTGCATGTATCTACCTCCTCATACTATGTCGCAACTTATTTAAAAGGATTTGCGAAGCAATTCCTTTATGAAGCCGTTAGGTCCTAGTCTATTATATCAGATTGACGAGTTCTTTGCTACTTCTTTTCTATTCCGATAACAACCTTTTCTCCATTGACGTTCCATTCTTTGGATACAGACAGGTTCTCACCGGCTGTAATCTCCTCTGCAAGCACCTTTCCGGAGATTATGTCTGCGTTATTCCGCACAATATCTGCCACTTTTTCGTTATCATTGATAGATACCTTTATATGATCCATAACTTCAAAGTCAGCATCCTTACGCATAGTCTGAATCTTGCTTATTACTTCATATACAAAACCTTCCTCGATCAGCTCATTTGTTAAATTCGTATCAAGTACAACCGTTATATTGTTATCAGCCTCGGATACATACCCTTCTTTCTGAGCCATCTCTATCAACAAATCTTCTTTTGACAAAGCAATTTCAGTACCATCCACATCAAATTTAAGGACTCCGTTTGCATTAAGCTCGTCCATCGCCTTGTTACCGTCCAGACTTCCAAGCACTTTCTGAATGCCGCCCAGCTGTTTGCCATACTTAGGTCCTACAGTACGAAGCTGCGGTTTGAAGCTGTAACTTGTAAACTCTCTTACATCCTCTGTAAATTTGATTTCTTTTACGTTAAGTTCGTCTTTTATTATTTCTTTATAAAAATCACTAAGCTCATTTTCAGCCTTCACAAACATTGTACCGATAGGCTGACGGTTCTTGATATTGGCAGCGTTACGTGCAGCCCGTCCCATTACGACAATCTTAAGAACCTCATCCATATCCTCTTCAAGCTTCTTATCGATCATCTTTTCATCGGCTACAGGGAAGTCACACAGATGGATACTTTCCGGAGCAGCCGCATCTATACTTTTAACCAGATTCAGATAAATCTCTTCCGTCATAAAAGGAATCATCGGAGCAGCACACTTGGATATCTCTACAAGCGCCGTATACAATGTCATATATGCATTGATCTTATCCTGTTCCATTCCCTTTGCCCAGAAACGCTCACGGCTTCTTCTGACATACCAGTTACTCATCTCATCCACGAAATTATCAAGCACCCTGGCTGCCTCGGGGATTCTGTAAGCATCCATATTCTGATCCACTTCTTTAATCGCCGTATTCAATTTGGACAACAGCCACTTATCCATAACCGGAAGCTTGTCATAATCCAGAGTATATTTAGTTGCATCAAAGTCATCAATATTTGCATACAGTACGAAAAATGCATAGGTATTCCACAGCGTACCTAAGAATTTACGCTGTCCTTCCTGTACGGCCTTGCCATGGAATCTGTTGGGCAGCCATGGAGCGGAATTAATATAAAAATACCATCTTATTGCATCAGCACCGTAAGTCTCCAATGCCTCAAACGGGTCAACCGCATTACCTTTGGACTTGGACATCTTCTGTCCGTTCTCATCCTGTACGTGACCCAATACTATTACGTTTTCAAAAGGCGCTTTATTAAACAGCAACGTAGATTCGGCCATAAGTGAATAGAACCAGCCTCTGGTCTGATCTACGGCCTCTGAAATAAACTGTGCCGGGAACTGGGCATCAAATAAATCTTTATTTTCAAACGGATAATGATGCTGTGCAAAAGGCATAGCTCCTGAATCAAACCAGCAGTCAATTACCTCCGGAACACGTTTCATAGTCTTACCGCAATCCGGACAAGTTATCGTTATTTCGTCAATATATGGACGGTGCAATTCCACTGTCTTAGCTGCCGGATTACCACTCATTTTATCAAGTTCTTCCCTGGAACCGATTGCTTCCATATGTCCGCAGCCTTCGCACTCCCACACATTCAAAGGAGTTCCCCAGTAACGGTTTCGGGAAATTCCCCAGTCCTGAATATTTTCAAGCCAGTTACCAAAACGTCCTTCACCGATGGACTCCGGTATCCAGTTAACTGTTTTATTGTTGCGTACAAGATCATCCCTTACGGCTGTCATCTTAATAAACCATGATTCTCTTGCATAGTAGATAAGCGGAGTATCACATCTCCAGCAGAAAGGATAATCATGTTCAAATTTGGGTGCGGAGAAAAGCTTTCCTTCCTTATCCAAATCTTTTATGATTTCAGGGTCTGCCTTCTTTACAAAAATTCCGGCATAAGGTGTTTCCTGCGTCATTTCACCCTTGCCATCAACAAACTGAACAAGCGGAAGGTCATACCTGCGCCCTACATTGGCATCATCTTCACCGAATGCAGGTGCAATATGAACTATACCTGTACCGTCTGTCATTGTGACATATGTGTCACATGTTACAAAATGAGCTTTCTTGCGCAGCTTGGCTGCCATTTCACCTGCACAGGCAAATAACGGCTCGTATTCTTTATATTCCAAATCGGTCCCTTTATAGGTCTCAAATATTTCATATGCCTTCTCACCTTCATCGGCCAACGAACCAAGCACATTATCAAGCAGAGCTTCCGCCATATAATAAGTATAGCCGTCAACTGCTTTAACTTTTACATAGTTCTCGTCAGGATTCACACAAAGTGCCACATTGGAGGGCAGTGTCCAAGGGGTTGTGGTCCATGCAAGGAAATATGCATCCTCTCCAACCACTTTAAATCTTGCTATTGCGGAACGCTCTTTTACAGCCTTATAACCCTGTGCCACCTCATGTGAGGAAAGCGGGGTTCCACAGCGTGGACAGTATGGAACAACTTTAAATCCTTTATATAAAAGACCTTTATCCCAAATCTGTTTCAATGCCCACCACTCGGATTCAATAAAATCATCATGGTATGTTACATAAGGATCGTCCATATCAGCCCAGAAACCGACCGTACCGGAGAAATCCTCCCACATTCCTTTATATTTCCAGACAGATTCCTTACATTTACTGATAAAAGGATCAAGCCCATACTCTTCTATCTGCTCTTTTCCGTCCAGACCCAATAACTGCTCTACTTCCAGTTCCACCGGCAGACCATGGGTATCCCAGCCTGCCTTACGTGGAACAAAACAGCCTTTCATGGTGCGATATCTGGGAATCATATCCTTGATTACTCGTGTCAGGACATGCCCTATATGCGGTTTACCGTTTGCTGTCGGAGGTCCGTCATAAAATGTATAAGTTGGTCCTTCCTTACGTGAGTCCATACTTTTCCGGAAAATATCGTTATCTTTCCAAAAAAGCTCTACCTCTTTTTCTCTATCTACAAAGTTCAAACTGGTATCAACTTTCTGATACATGATTTTCTCCTTTCCAAGCAAACAGTTATTATGCCGTCTGCAATGAAAGTGATGGCTATTTTTTTACCACTTTCTACCGCATTATTTTATCATAGGGAACTGGTTTTTGCAATGTATTCTAAATCGAAGAAATACATTTGCTATTTCGTTAAGTATGTGATATTATGATTAAAAGCATATTTTCTTTAAAGCAAATCAATTATTCTAAAGCTCATTCAAGATTTTGATGTTTCAGAAAATCCATGCTTTTAATTCCAATCAACATTTTAATAAGCAGGAGAATCTGAGGCTGCATGTGTTTCTCCTGCTCCCAGGTTTGTGGTTCTGTATAACGGTACGGAAGACCAGCCTGAATATCAGATATTGAAACTGTCTGATTCTTATGAGAAAAAACAGGAAAACCCGGAACTGGAACTGACAGTGCTAGTGTACAACATTAATTGGGGGCACAATAAGGAGCTGTTGGAATCTTGCCAATTATTAAAGGAATATGCTCAATTCGTAAACCAAGTCAGGGGATTTGCCAGAAAAGCTCCTATTGAAGCGGCAGTAGAAAAGGCAATAAACTATTGTATAGAACATAACATACTGGTAGATTTCCTATACAAGAATCGTATGGAGGCGGTAGAAATGTGTATATTTGAGTTTGATGAAGAAAAGTTCCTGAAAAGTGAGCGGGAATGGTCATATAATAGCGGTCGCGAAAAAGGACGCGAGGAAGGCCGAAAAGAAAATCTAATAAAAAACATAGAGACATTAATGCAAAACTTAAGCATTAATCTGCAAGAAGCCTGTGATGCTCTTGGTATATCCATCGATGAATATGAAAATGTCAAAGAAAATATCTCATAAAAGATTGTTGCGAAATAAACCTTAAAATAAAGAGGGCGTTGATTTATTTTAACTAATCAACGCCCTCTTTGTCTCCATTCAAACAGTTATTATATCAACTACCAACTGAAGCCATTTAAACTATGTGAAACAATACTATATGTTGCTGTCTTGGCACCTATGCAGCCGGACTCGTCTTTTGCATAAACCAATACAGTTGCCTTGCCTTTATTCACATTATTTATGATCTTACACTCATATTTGTCACTGGAAACCTCTGTTTTACCAATCATAACCACTACTTTTCCGGGTACAACAACATCTCCTGTGTATTCTAACTTGCTAGTTTTTGTCTTGCCTGCCTCATCTTTGTAGAATACCACTTTTGCCTTGGTTAAGTCAACCTCATTAGATTTTTTAACCCAGACCTTATATGAACCTTTTATAGCTTTTTCGCCATCAGTAGTCTTATAATTTTTACTTTTAGCCTTGGCAGTAATTTTTACATAAACAGTGACATATGGTTTATCAGCCGTAATATTCGTAAATTTCAGCTTATGATCTTTATCCATCGGTGTTGTAAAACCAGCATCCTGATAGTAGGCAACATCATACTCGGAAGCCTTCACCGTTACTCCGTCCATACTTACAATAGGAGCAGATTTATAAATACCCTCTTTTCCTTTACTTACCTTATCGGCAATCAAAATATCATCTTCACTAACGGTTTCTGTGCTCAGTTCCGCTTTTCCTATTGAGAATTTCTTCACAGACTTACCTTTATAATTTCCCTTGAAAGTTACGGTAAGTTTTGCACTGTCCGGTGTTGCGCTTGCTTTCTTGTTGCCGCTGTAGGATATCTTATAATCCTTTCCTTCCGTAAGCGGTAATGTATGTGGAATATCATCAGCATCTTTATAATTCCATGCAAGCGTCAAACCGTCATATGTTGCCCCTGTACTCTTATAAGATGGAGTACCAATCATACCTGTAATCACCATTTTACCGTCAGTATTCTCTGTCTTTTCAGCTAATACCACATCGGCATCCGCAATAGCTTTGGGTTGGATTTTACAAGATTTAACAACGTTGCATCCACTGTATTTATCCAAACCGACAATCGTAAATTTCACGGTACCTGCATCCGTTACGTTATCAGGGAAAGCTATTTCATACTGGTTAGCTTCAAGTGCCGTTCCGGTTTTCTTGTCTGACACTTTTGTAATACATGCTCTAATCTGTTCTCTTAAATCATTACCTGTGTACTTTACACCATTTAGCGCAGTCTTATTGAGTTCAACTGTGAACTTCTCTGCAGCGGCTTTAGCAGCCTTACTATCCGCTACAACCAGTACGTCAATTTCACGCTCACCTGTGAAATTATTACCGATTCCTGTGATTATCGTTTTTTCGTTCTCATTTTCACCATTAAACGTCGCATTGCCGTTTTTAAATTTTATATCCTTTGAAGTGAGTTTAATACTTCCATAATATAGTATAGGAAGTTTAGCCTGCTGATTTTTAATAACTACTATTCTGCCTGCTTTTATGTTGTCTGTATCGCCAATGTCCTTCTTTTCAATAGTGAAGAGCTTCGGGTTGGATTTGCCGGCATAAATTCCTTTACCCGTTACGGTAATCGATGCTCTTTTGGAGTCAGTGGACGGTTTTACATTGTTAGAATACTTAACAGTATAATCAACGCCCTCAACCAGCACCTTATCATTTAGACTGTTTGTAACAATGATTTCAGGCTTAATTGCGCTGCCGGTATAGGTGTAAATTTTGTCTTCGTTCTTAAACTCTATCTTCAGACCCTGGGTACTATCAGGATCATTACCGGGATTTGTTGATTTAAGTGTCCATTTTGCATATAAAATAATATCTTCATTAACCGGAGTATTGAATTCATACTTCGACTCTTCTGCAAATTGGGGATCCTTATACCAGCCGTCAAAAGTATAACCGCTCTTGGCAGGGTCGGAAGGTTTAGAGCAGTTCTGTCCAGC
The DNA here is from genome assembly GCA_022510545.1 of Lachnospiraceae bacterium. Classification (GTDB taxonomy): domain Bacteria; phylum Bacillota; class Clostridia; order Lachnospirales; family Lachnospiraceae; genus UBA3282. Next base: position 26,886 of record JAFLTG010000011.1, read on the forward strand.
CTCAACCTCCGTGGTACCTATAATGTCACCATTGTCATCTTTGAATGTAACAGTATATTTTACAGGGTCGTTATCAGACCTCCACTTTGCATATATTGTAATATTCTCTTCTACCGGAGCATTAAAATCATATAATTGCGTACATGCTTCGTCTTTATACCAATCCACAAAAGTATAATCTTCTCTGGTGGGATTTGTGGTGGGTCTCGTACACTTATCACCAATTTTAATTTCCTGAGCTGGCACTGCTGAACCACCATTCGTATTGAATGTCACAGTAGCAAGCCACCTAGGTTTAATGGCAATATCTGTAAGAGGCAGGTAAGGAAGTTTAATCTCCTCACCGTAATTATTTTCCCAATTGCTAAATTTGTATCCTTCTCTAGAAGGAGTACCAAGTTGAGCAGATGTAATTTCGTTTCCTTCATTAACTTTTAACTCTGCAGGACTCTCCCCATCTTCTTTATATACAGTAACAGTAAACTGTCTGGATGAATCTAAAGGTACTACCATGATTGCGTAGAGTTGATTAGTATTTTTATTAGTTATAGTATGTTGCTTTGCATCATTAAGGATCTTAGTTATAATGCCATCGGTCGGATATATATCAGTTCCGTCAATAGTAACTCTCTTATCATCTGCAAAAGTTCTTAGAAACAGTACTATTCCAGCCTTAGTAGTAGTAGTAAAGGTAATTTTTGTGGTTTCCCCCAAATTCAACCTACCTTTTCCATCTTTTGTAGAACTATATTTTACTCCATTATAGCTTGCGGATGTACCTGCTTGAGTATCCAATTTTCCGGTAATATCAAAATAGGGACTCTCCAGACCATCCTTATTAAATTCGTGTATGACAGTTTCCGTTCCTATAGGTTTAGCTTCATAACCACCTGGCTCTTCACCTTCTTTCAACCACTGTCCAACAAGAGTCATGTCTTCGGTTACAACATTTTCAAAATTCCATTTGCGATATCCCTTATACCAGCCATCAAAAGCAACTTTTCCCTCCGGAACAGTTGTCGGATCATCAGGTTTTTCCATAGCAGTATTTGCTTCAACCTTTTTTACAAAACTATCTTCACCGTTACCAGGATTAAATGTCACAGTATAATAAACCGTTGTAGCAACTCTTTGAATACCGCCTACCGAAACAAGCGTTGACTCGTATGTTGTTAATATTGTTTTTAATACTTCATCGACATCCGAAGATGTATCGGCATTTGGTGTATCAAATGAATACTTCAAGTCACCGCCGTTAACACGTCCTGCATGTGCCTTTACATTATTAGGGACATCGTCAACAGGATCAGGTTCACAGCTATAAAAATCAGGCTGTATATCAAAGTTATTATAGGTATGCTCACCTTTTCTGGTTTTAACCTCAGGCGGAACCATGTCGCCTCTCTCTTTAACCTCGTATGCATCAAAATCTACAGATGCATCATCTGAAAAGTTATCAGATCGAGCATAATTTACAGTTGCCTCAAAAGTATCGTCTGTTGTTTCACTATCATTAGATAAAATTTCTTTATCATCATCAATACTATTTCCATCAAATACATTATCCGCATCTATATCTGAATTTTTATTCTCTTGAGATGTCTTATCTTCATCTACTTCTGCATTTTCACCATCTTCAGATGCATTATCTTCATTTACTTCTGTATTTTCATCATCTTCAGATGACTTACCTTCATCTACTCCTGCGTTTTCATTCTCCTCAGGCTCATCGTCTGTTACCGCATCCTCTCCATTAACATCCGCAAGGGCCTCATATTCACTTTCACCTAACGCAACATATGCAACGAATCCATCTGTTTCAATTTGAGATGAAACTGTTGAATCTTCAGTCTCTTTAGCTTTATAAGGATAGTAACGAGTCGCGCCTTCTATATGATTGTTATACGCTTTGATCATACTACCGTCTTCGTATTCTTCATTAGGAGACACATCTTTAACAGATTCAAACTTTCCTTTACTGTCATACAAATCGGAACCCTGTTGTGATATCAACATAGGATATGCGCAATTCCTAAAATAATTATTTTCGGCAAAAATAGAAGCTCCGCCTGCTGCCGCGCCAATACCATACTTTGAATTTCCATCATAATAGTTATTATATATGTGAGTAGTAAAATAACGTATTCTGGGATGTCTGGAATCCGAATGGTCAAACCAGTTGTGGTGATAAGTAATACGGCCCACAAAATCCGGATCATCATAACCTTCTCTTAATCCTAACAAACTGGATTTCCCTGAATCCCAGAAATGATTATAGGAGAATGTAATCAAATCAGACTTCTTACAGTCAAGCATTCCGTCGCCCTTTTTCTGGTCACCTTCGCTTCCGGCATTACCATAGAAAAAGTCGCAATTATGTACCCAGATATGCGTATTATCCTGCTGTATACCAATATTATCTCCTTCCGTACTGTCACAGTTCATAAAACCAAGATTACGTATTTCAACATTAGACGCATTCAATACACGAATACCCCAGCCATTTGCTACAGCATCCTCACCAACGCCTTCAACGGTGATACCTGCTCCAACATTTTTGCCATTTTCAATCGCAATATCACCTTTATCCATATCCTTAAAATCATTTACATTGCCGATAATACGAACATCAAGAGGTTTGGTTATCTTTAGGCTTTTGTATGCATTCAAAATATTTTGAAGACCTACATATTCTGTATTATCCTCTGATTTAAGCGTTACCCTATCCTTATTTGCATCAGTAACATAAATGACATAAGTGTCATCTTTTAAAGTTCCGTCCTTCTTATATGCGCCGGGTGTATTGATATTTACATTTTCGGACTTGTCTTCATAATTCTGCCAGGCATAACCCGTACGGTCATGACTTGTTACATTTTCTATTGCCACAGTCTCTTCCGCAACAGTATCTCCTACCTGCTTACTTCCATTAACTGTGTTTACCTTGACTGCAACAATCTTTATATACCATGTACCTTCTGTAAGACCAAGTATATCCGCCCGATAACAGTCCGGATATTCTCTGATCAATTCATCATCAATCGGTTTATCAGGCCAATTTTTTTGATCCTTCGACACATACACCTGATATCCATCTGCACCCGTTACAGAATCCCACGTAACATATGCGCCCTCCTCATATCCGTTACTGGCTTTCACCGTAATCTGTCCTTCTGCCTGCACGGTCATCACTGCACCAAAATCCACAGCCGGAACCGCAATAACCAATGCCAGCATCAACGCAAACGCTCTTTTTAACAGTTTCTTACTTTTTTTGCTCATTACCCCATTGCTCCTTCCTGATTTTTTATTTATTTTCCCCCATAAAATTGTTTACATCTTCCTCACATGAACGCATCGCCATGATAGTATCCTCCAGAAGTTTATCCAGCTCGATACCCATCATTTCCGCGCCGCGCTCTATAACTTCCCTTGAGCATCCGGCTGCAAAGGCCTTGCTCTTATATTTCTTTTTCAGGGATTTTAGTTCCATATCCTGTACACTCTTAGACGGTCTCATCAGTGCCGCTGCACCAATCAGACCTGAGAGTTCATCTACCGCATACAGCACCTTCTCCATCTCATGCTCAGGTTTAATATCAACAGTCAGCTCATAACCGTGAGAACATACCGCATGAATAATATCCTCCGAAACGCCTCCTGCACGAAGCAGCTCCGGCGCCTTGATACAATGCTCTTCCGGATATTCTTCAAAATCAATATCGTGCAGCAGCCCGACAATTCCCCAGTACTCTGCCTCATCTGAATATCCCAGTTCTTTGGCATACCATTTCATTATTCCCTCCACTGTCAGTGCGTGCTGGATATGAAACGGGTCCTTATTATGCTTTTTTAATAGTTCAAAAGCATCGTCTCTTTTTATGTATACACTCATTGAAAAAAATGCCCCTTTCAGACTGCAAATCTCACCTATTTTAAATAATTATAGTATTTCAAAAAAGTGGTTGTCAAGGTGCATTTTAAAGACAATAAACAGGTCAGGCGCAAGCGCCTGACCCCATTAAAATACTTATTTAACTAAAACTTTATATGTTACATTTACATCCTTCATATTGCCTGCCTTGTCACGATAACGGACAGCAAACTTCACCTTCCATGTCTTTCCGGATTTAAGAATCTCTTTTCCGGTGTTCTGCGTTGACAAACGGATTGACTGTGTATCAGGATTATAATCATACAGAATCAAGTCATCCTTATAATTCAACAGACTCACATTACTTATTGCGACGTTTTTCTGCTTAAGCAGTGCATTAAAATCAATCTCTATTTCATTATTAAACTGTCTGTAAATCGTATTACCGCCGGCAGACAAGGTCAATTTAGGTTTACCCTGCTTTACTTTAATGGTAAATTCTTTGGATGCAGCCTGATAGCTAGCATTGTCTTCATTTGTGATATCAAATTCCGCCTTTACTTTATATGAAGATTTTGTAGTTACAGCCGCACCATCTTTTAGCCTTACTTCCAGCTTACCGTCTTTAAATACGCTGTCAAAAAGTGATTGATCCGTTCCTTTCAGACGGCCATCTGTAATCTCTCCTGCCAGATTATTAAGTTTCGGTGTATACACAATGGAGGTTCCGTCTCTGTCAAGTGCATCAATGGATCCTTTGGCAGTTAACTTAATACCTTTTTCCGGAGCAGTGTCTACAACTTTAACCTTCAAGGTTGCAGATACCACTTTGGTATGATCTTTATCATCATCCCAATCCCCTTCCAAATCAAACGTCATAGACACTTTGTATTGGTAAGTTCCGGTCTTGATGTTATTATGATTAAATTCCTTGTCAAACTCTGCAGTAAGCGTTCCATTCTTTGAGTTGTAATTTACAAGCAGACCATTATTATTATTTGACTTCGGTTTAACACTGATATCGTTTTTAATGACACTGCTGCATCCTTTCATACTCAAATTCGTTGTAAGCTTCTGGTTAGTCCAGACTGCATCGTTTTTATTCAAGGTAAGAGTTGAGGTACTCAGTTTAAATTTGGGTATTGCATTGGTTACACTAATTTTGTAAGAGACTTCAACCGGGTTTTCCCAACCGTCTACATGTATCTGAATTTTAAACCGTGCTGTCTCTTTCTTGTAGCCACCTTCATCTCCACCATCCCCATCATCGTCTTCATCATCTTCACCACGTTTATTATGTTCATTAAGTTCATAATCTTCATAGTCTTCACCGCCTCCGGCATCTCCTCCCAGTTCAAAGGACAAAATGCCTTTATCACCATCAAGATGTACGCCAAAGTCATTCTTTCCGGGTTTTGCGCTTCCTGTATTTCCACTATCTATGCTGAGTGGTTTGCCGCTTGCATCTTTGCTGTTTAAAATCACAACTTTCTGTATGGCCAACGCTTTACCTGTTGCTTTATCCGTAAGGCTGACTTTTGACTCGGTAACGTCTGCTCTTAAATAAAACGTATCGGAAGTCGACGACAATTTAATAGTGGGTTTAGTCTTAGACACACCTATGGTAATGTTTTTCTCGATTGCAGTCGAATAGCCTTTCAACTTACAGCTAAGAACACCCTTTTTATCAGATATAGTTTCTCTTGTCCTTATGATTTCATACCGGGAGGAATCATCCGCCAGGGGTTTTATTTCAAAATCACAATCGCTCAACGTAAGTGTATCTATTTCATATCCGCCTGTATTGACTGTAAGCAAGCCATAGCCTTTTTCATTATCCATTGCATAGAAAGTATTGACTTTCTGTGTTTGTTTGAAGGTAAGAGAAGGTGCTTTATCCTCTACTTTTATGGTCAGTGCTGCCTTATATGTTTCCTGATGCGATTCAGAAAGATTTTCACCTGAATTCTCATTCCAACTTACCGGAAGTTCTACGGTAACAACATACTTCTTCTTACTTAAATTCGTTACGTTTTTCGGAGAAAGCAGGTAATGGTGCAGAATGTATGCCCTATCTGCAGTTGGCTCCTGTTGACGATGTTCAATATCAAATAAACCGCTGTCATTTCCGCTAAGTACAACACCTGCCGTTCCTAACTCAGTATCTTTTCTCGTTAATACAAGCACTTCTACTGACACATCTGTCAGTTTTTTATTGAGTATTACAGTAGAGCTGTCAAGCTTCGGTTCTCTGTCCGGAAATTCAAAACGGAACACTTTTGATGACTTCACTTCATCCATAGCCGTTACGGTAACATATACCACGCCACGCTTTTTCAAGGTATAAGGGATAGATACATCCATCCACTTACCTTCCTCGTCTTCGAATTCTGTGGCAGATACCTGTTTAACATTAAGGGTCATCATCGCAGTATCGTTGCTTTTGAATGTCAGCTTCTTGCCCGTTAAGTTTTTGTACCGCTCCTCTTCAATGAAGAAATGCAGCTTGGATTCGTCATATTTATAACTTACCTTGCTAAAATCTACAGTCGGATGGTTGGTCACCGTAATGGAATATGTGCCTTTGAGAACCACCGCATTCGTATTGTCGGCATCCTTGATAGACACCGTAAAAGTCTTTTTCTCCGCTTTGCTGCCGCTTAATCTTCCTGTATAACGATAACTGATTTTTCCCGACGCATAACCGTCATTCACAAGAGTTCCTGTTACGGCAGGTTTGGAACTCCATTCTGTTTTTATTCTGTCAAAATAAGTTTTTAAAATATCTTCGCCATGTCTGTTTTTATAATATTCAACAATATCATCCCAACTTCCGCGGTCGGTTTCAAATCGGTACCCTAATTCAACGGTATCCCCATTTGCCACTGCCAAAGGAGCATCCGCACTATTTCCCGATTCATCAAAAGCTAGGAAAGAAATGCCTGTCAAAGTATACATATTAAGTGTAATGTTATACTCATTTTCCCTACCATCATTTACCTTATAGATTGCTTTAAATACAGCTTCTTCCTGTCCTTTAAACTGTTTCAGGGATGTATTAGGTTCTACCCATGACCAGGTCCCTTCTTCCTTTGTTCCATCCCGATGAACCCATGAAGTCAAAGGAATACTGACATCGGAAAGCTTCAAGTCAAAGTTGGTAACGGCAAACACCTCCGGCCAATCCTCATCTGTAATCTTAACCGGATCAACTACCTTTACCGTACAGGTATCTTTTAACACATTGCTGCCTTCGGCAGGCTTAGTTGTATCTTTGATGTATGTTATGGTAATTTGCGTTTCTCCTGCTTTAAGCGCCCTGATGGTGCCGTCATATATCGGATTCTGTGAGTCTCGCCCGATATTTACCATTTCTACTATTGACGAATCCGAAACCTCCCACTTGATTTTCTCCGGATCGTCAAGTTCCCACTTTGTCTGTGCGGAATCAAATTCCACCTGAAGAGTCGTTTTTGCCGGCTCATAATTTTCACCTAACTCTATCGCTTCTTCCGGAGGCACTAATTTAATCGATTGCGCGGTCTTGGGCAGTATATGTATTTTGTATACGGAATTAACTTTACTTCCATAATATGGATAAATATATGCATATCCCGGTCCACCGGCACTAAGCACAGCTGATGAAAGACTGACTTCTCCGGTACCTTTTAGAACCTTGTATTCAACACCGGAATTCAGCCCAAGTTCTTGCAAAGTTCTTGAAGTACCAACGTCAATCGTATCCAAATCTTCACAGCAGAAAATAAGGTAAGGGGTTCCTGAACTCAGAGCGCCAACATTATAGATGTTCATATTTTCCTGTTCATACCAACCATAACTTCCATTCACCCACGAACTAATGCCGGCTTCTTCATCATCTGAAATCTTAAAGATATCCAGCTGCTTATTCTTTCCTCCAAAGACACTGCTTACACCCCATCCATAGACGCTCCATCCTTCAATGGAGAGGTCAACCTTATCTGCCACCGCTTGGAACCCACTATACAGCGTAAACCGCATATGGTTATCTTCGCTCATACATGACGCATCCACATCCCCGGAAATACTTCTGGTTATTTTCTTCGGATGATAAAGTGTCCACATACAAGATCCACGACCGTAATCATGAAATCTATATTCAAAGCGGCAGCTATTACTTGCAGGGTCAAGCATATCAACAACTGTGTTGACAATATCCTTATCTATCTCTTTAGGAATATTTTTCCTCTCATACTCGTCAACCAGCTCAAGTGTAATATTATCAAATATCATTACATCCTTATAAGTCTCAAGAATTTGCACTATCCGTTCTTTGGTCAGGCCATAGCCATATATGAACAGTGTTTTCTCTCCTGTCTCCGGATCAACGTCAATCCCGCCAAGATAGTCATCCTCTGAAGAACCTACAACGATTTTATATGCCTTGAAACAGTCTTCTCCTCCTGTCTGATACTTGGCTATGACATAGGTATCTCCTCCGACAACGGCTGTCACCATACCCGTATCATCAACGGTTGCCACATATTCCGTTAAAGATTTCCATACAGCGCCATCCGGTGCATCAGGCAGCTGCAGCGTTTCTCCGGGCATTAAGGATATCGGCTCTACTCCTTCATTATCCGCATCACCTTCGCAGTACATCAGCAGATATTCCGAGTCTTCGGCTATATACGCTGCATTTATCGATACCCCATAATCTCCGTAGTAAGCAGTGCGGTACCATCCGACAGTCCCGATAATTTCACCGTTTTTAAGCAGGAAAATTGTAAGGTATCCCCCATTGCCTCCAAACAGCTTATCAGAAATCTTACCGGTATCATCCTTCCATGCATTCCGCTCCAAATATATTTCCGACCACTGTGCAGGGAGTCCTTCAAGTGAATGATTCACTTTTAATTTGATTCCCTGATAATCCGCATTAGAAGCTTTTTGTGCTGTAACGGCATCGGTAAAGTCAAAGTTGACACCCTCAGTTGTCTGAGGATTATAGAGTATTAATGATGTATAATCAGAATCTTCACTATTACTGAAACGATATTCCACATTACCGGTATATGTAAAACCGGCAGCTTCTGCATTTTCTACCATAATATCCACTGCGGCATTGATAACTTCTCTGTCAATTTCATGTTTGTCATTAGGCGTAAAGTCAAAAACTATTTTATTAAACTTTTGACCTTTTTCCTGATATTCTTTTAATATCTCAATAACCTGCTGTGCCTCAAGTTCTCCGGAATCTGTGTCGCGCCAGTCAAAAACAAGCTTATTAATCTGAATTCCATTTACAGTCTCTTTCTCAATTACTCCTTTATAATAATTCGAGGGTTCGTCGATTTTTATGCGGTATACCGTGTGGATGTAATTATATGTTCCTGAATCATTCGCGCTGATAGCGTAAGCAAAACAAACATAAGCTTCTCCCGTATCGGCTTTTGTAGTCACATATCCGTCTCTATCTGCATCTTCTATCAGCGTACTCCCAAAGGTAATACATTGACGTGCCTCTTCATCATTATAAATATCCTCAGGAAAAACCATCAATTGTACCTTACTATTCGGCGGAATCACCTTGGGTCTTACACCTGCGTTATCCGTATCTCCTTCACAACATATAATCAGGTGCTTCACACCCGGTACCAAGCTGTTAACATTGTTGATGGTTATCCCCTTTTCATCACAATATGCTGAACAGCCTTCTTTAATGGCATCTATGTGATTTCTCTGCATTGTAAATACTTTGAGGTTCAGATTCCTGCCTCCAAAAATCACATCGGAAATCACCCCGTTTGAAAGCCAATTACTATTTTCTACATACAGTCCAATGTTCGTGGCATGGAGCTTACTCATATCTGTATTGCCGCTCAGCTGTATCGAGATACCCTGCTTTTTATAGTCATTACTACTATTGCCACGATTCACTGTGGCCGCTCCGTACACACCGAAGTCTCCTTCATCGAATTCGGAAGGCTTAACAAGAGTCCACTTATAAGTAGTCGCACCATCATAAAAAGAGTATTCAATTCCGCTCTGATTATCTGAAGGATTCAAAAGCTCTATTGCTTTATTAACAACATCGCTTGAAATTACAGCATCTGCTTCATATTTCAATCTGAGTGAAATCAAGTTGAAATATTGGTCATTATCTTTATATTTCTGCATAATTGCAACAATATTATCCGGTGTCAGAGCATCTGCTCCACCTTCGTCACAACTTATGACCAATACTCTTTTACCATCCCGATCTTCTACTCTTCCTTCATATTCTACGGAAGGGGCGCCGACTATTATTTTGTAAACCGTATGAATATAATTGCTTCTGTTAGTGTTTAGGTAAGCAAAATAAGCATAACATTCTCCTGTCCCGGCGTGTGTAGTCACATTTCCGGACTTCTCTGCATCTATCAGAGTACTGTTAAAATCATAAACATAGCGGTCATCGTCAACAACACTATCAGGAAAACTCATCAATTTAATAGTGCTATTCGGCTGAATCACTATAGGTTCTACGTCTTCGTTATCCGTATCTCCTTCACAGCATAGCATCAGATTCTTACTATTTGGCGTCAGGCTGCCGACATTGTCAATGGTTATCCCCTTATCTCCACAATATGCCGAACATTCTTCTTTAATGGTATCTATGCGATTAGACTGCAATGTAAATACTTTGAGGTTCAGATTCCTGCCGCCAAAAATTATATCGGGAATCATCCCGTTTGTAAGCAACTCGCTTTTTTCTACATATAAGCTGATATTCGCTACAGGGAGCTTCCTCATATCTATACCATTCAGCTGTATCGAGATGCCCTGCTTAGTATATTGATTATTAGTGTTGTTACGTTTCACATCGAGTCCGTATACTGATAATTCTTCCTCACCAAATTCAGAAGGCTGAAAAAGCGTCCACTTATAAGTTTCTGCATCATTAGAAAAACAATACTCGATTCTTCTCTGCTCATATGCAGGCTCCAAAAGCCCTATTGCCTTATTGACAACAGCGCCTGAAATTACCGCACCTTCCTTGTATTCCAAGTTGAGTGAGATCACTTGGAAATGTCTGCCTTGACTTTCATATTCCTGCATTTTTGCAACAATATTTTCAGGAGTCAGAGCATCTGCTCCCCCTAAATCTTCACTGCCGATGACCAGTACTCTTTCTCCATCCAGTTCTTCTTCGCTTCCAAGTACTGTGGACATTTCTATGACATCAGTTTCGTCGATATTTTCCTGTTCATCATAAGTATCATACGAACTCTCCTGCCCGTCTTCACTTTCACCAAGACTCTCCTGCTCTACATTATCCTCAATAACAAATTCTGTATCAGCATCAATATCACTTGTCTCAGCAGCCGATACTGTTATTGCACCTCCTAAAGATTGAGGCAGCATGGTTACCAGCATAGCCACAATCAATACTCCGGAAAGTGCCTGTTTCATTTTACGTAACACCTTTTTCATTATAGTCTTTCCTCCCACTTAATTTTAGATTCGCAAAATCTCCCACTATGTAATTCCATCTAGAATGATAACTTATATAATATTAATATAATAATATGTTCCCATTATATTTTATACAATTTATTATGTATTGTCAAAGAATCAGCAAAGTATCTCTTTTCTAATTTATAAAACTGGTGTAAAATGGTATAATAGATTAATTCTCTTACGAATGTTGTTACTGTCATACAAACGAGGGAATTTATATGCAGTATCTATAAAACGGAAGGACATAGGGTAAATATATGGATAGACAGAACTTAACTCTGCTCACGGATTTATATGAATTAACAATGATGCAGGGTTATTTCAAAAACAAAGATCAAAATGAAACCGTAATCTTTGATGCCTTTTACCGCAACAACCCCTGCGATGGCGGCTTTGCCATATCCGCAGGCTTGGAGCAGTTGATACAATATATAAAAGAACTGCACTTTGAGGATGAAGACATTAAATATCTTGCGAGTCTTGGTATTTTTGAGCAGGATTTTCTTGATTACCTCCATGAATTCAAATTTACCGGAGATATCTATGCGATTCCTGAAGGTACCGTTGTCTTTCCAAGAGAACCTATTGTAAAAGTTATTGCACCTATTATGCAGGCGCAGCTTATTGAAACTGCCATCCTGAATATCATAAATCATCAAAGCCTGATTGCCACCAAAGCGGCAAGAGTATGCTATGCCGCACATGGCGATGGTATTATGGAATTTGGCTTAAGGCGTGCTCAGGGACCTGATGCCGGAATCTATGGAGCCAGGGCTGCGGTAATCGGCGGCTGTATCGGAACCTCCAATGTTTTGTGCGGTCAGCTATTCGATATTCCGGTAAAAGGCACACATGCACACAGCTGGATTATGAGTTTTCCGGATGAATATACCGCATTTAAGACCTATGCCAACATGTATCCATCTGCCTGCATTTTACTGGTTGATACTTATGATACATTAAAATCCGGTGTACCTAATGCAATTAAGGTATTCACTGAAATGAGGGAGGCCGGAATCCCCCTCACTTTCTATGGAATCCGTCTGGACAGCGGCGACCTTGCATACCTTTCCAAAAAGGCGCGTAAGATGCTCGATGAAGCCGGATTTACAGATGCTGTAATATCTGCATCCAATGATTTGGACGAGTTCCTTATCCAGAGCTTAAAAGATCAAGGTGCTGAAATAACCTCCTGGGGTGTGGGAACACATCTTATTACTTCTAAAGACTGCCCTTCATTCGGAGGTGTTTATAAACTGGCTGCCATTATGGGAAAAGACGGAAAATTCATCCCTAAGATTAAACTGTCCGAGAATACAGAAAAAATTACAAATCCGGGAAACAAGACTATTTATCGTATCTATGAAAAAGAAACCGGCAAGATTAAAGCCGACCTTATCTGTCTGGTTGACGAGGAGTTTGACGAATCTAAACAGCTTATGCTCTTTGACCCTGCCGAGCCTTGGAAAAAGACTATGCTTAAAGGTGGCAGTTACACACTTCGCGAACTTATGGTTCCGGTTTTTAAAAACGGTGAATGCTGTTACACCTCTCCCAAGGTAATGGATATACGTGATTACTGTCAGGAAGAATTAAATACACTCTGGGATGAAACAAGACGACTTGTAAACCCGCATAAGGTTTATGTGGATCTGTCCAGTAAATTATATGACATTAAGATATCTCTGTTAGATCAGATGAGCATAACCTAACTGTTCTTTTCTTTTTGCTGTAAATAAAACATAGTTTTCTGAGTTTCAATTTCATTCCTCAGTTCTTCTTCAGTTGGCAGATACAATTTATATTTTGAAGCAAATAATTGTTCATTGCCATGCAAAACAGAATACCTCGCTATATCTTCGTCTGTTTCTGTACAAAGCACAATCCCCAACGTCGGGTTGTCATCAGTACTTTTCTTCAACTCGTCATACATACGTATATACATATCCATCTGACCGACATCCTGATGTGTGATCTTATCTGTTTTCAAGTCTACCAGAACAAAGCACTTCAAAATGTAATTATAAAATACAAGATCGATAAAGTAGTCCTCTTTCTCGGTCTTTATGTGTTGTTGACGCGCAACAAAGGCATATCCTTTTCCCAATTCCATAAGGAATTTTTGAATATTGGATATAATGCTGGTTTCCAAGTCGGTTTCTGTAAAGTCTGTATTTGATGATAAACCAAAAAATTCAGCAATAACAGGATTTTTTATGAATTCCAGCTTATCATTTTGGAAATCAGCAGTCTTTTCCTGCATTTCTTTCTCTACTAATTCTTTATTCTGAGATTGTAATATCCGATAGTAATATTGCGTATTAATATTACGCTGCAATGTACGGACGCTCCATGTCTGTTGGTATGCTTCTTTTTCGTACCAACTACGAGCTTTTTCATCTTTTACTTGTATTAGGCATCTATAGTGCGACCATGAAAGCACCCCCTGAGATTTTCCACACAGTGTGTGGAAAATCTCAGGAAAGCATTTATAAAAAGAATAGAAACTGTACAGATTTGTTTTGGTAAAACCTTTTCCATATATTTTAGTTAATTCATTTGACAGTTTTTTGATTACATTTAGACCATATTCTGCACGATTTTCGCCTTTTAACTCTTCCTCAGCAATTCGATATCCTATCAGCCAGTTTCTTTGAGACAAAATCGTGTCCACAGCATTATATGCCTGTCGCCTGGAAGTTTCTATGATGTTTTGTATATCGGTTAGTATATTTTCTGATTTTTGATATGTTTCCATAATATCAGTATTTTCAATTTTTATTGGTTCATTCATGATGAAGTCTCTCCTAAAATACATTCCTTAATTATTTTCATATGAATCCAGCCTTTTATAAATAATATTTGTTATTTAAACAATTCAACCATATATTCCACCGCACCATACAACATCCCTGTATCAACCATAAACTCCGGATGATGAATCGGATGTCCGACTCCTGTACCGATTTTTATATAGCATCCCGGTATATTTTCTTCATAAAAAGCAAAATCATCTCCGCCTAAAGAGCTTTCTTCCACTGCGGTTGCAAGTGTCATTTCCTTTGCTTTTATCTCACACAGATTAACCATATCCTTATCATTATAAGTTGCCGGACAGCCTGCAATCCATTCCACATCCACTTCTGCGCCATAGGCTTTAGCCGTCATTTCCGCAATCTCGCGAAGCCTTCTTTCATAAAGGATACGGTCATCCCGCTCCATCGTCCGAACAGTTCCCTCCATAACTGCCTTATCCGGTATCACATTCCATGTCGTTCCTGCACTTACCCTTGTTACACTTAATAACGATGGATGAAAAGCATTGACATTCCTGCTTACTATCGACTGCAGCGACAGTATTATAGCTGCCGAAACCGGAATAGGATCAATACCGTCATCCGGATGCGCACCATGACAGCCCACACCCTTGACCGTAACAACAAAACGATCTACAGCAGCCGTCACATAACCTTCACGAATGGCAATCACTCCGGCAGCATTCGTTGGGTCTGCGTGAATCCCCCATATACGCTCAACATCATCCATTACATCCGTTTCCAGTATTTTCAATGCTCCAATCGAACTTTCTTCCGCCGGCTGAAAGATAATCTTGACGCTGCCTTTCAAATCCGCCTTATTTGCCTCAAGCAGTATCGCACATCCAATTCCAATCGTTATATGCATATCATGTCCGCAGGCATGCATTACTCCATCTTTATCGGATTTATAATCTAAATCAGTCTTCTCCTCAATCGGCAGTGCATCAATATCACACCGCAACGCCTGTACCGGCCCTTCCTTTTCTCCGCGCACAATTGCCACTAATCCGGTCTCAAGTTTATATGGTAGGATTTCTATATTTTTTCCAGTCAAAATTTCTCTTATTTTTTGTGTTGTCCCATATTCCTTATAAGACAATTCCGGGTGCCTATGAAACCACTGAAAATATTCTTTTAATTCTTCTTCTAAATATTCTATATTCATGACAGACTCCTATCTCGTCCTGACAACTACAAAACTACCTCATCTCACTATTAGGATCCAATGCATCCCTCAAAGCATCCCCGACAAAATTAATCGCCACCACCAGCACAACTATCATAAGTCCTGCTGGAATCCAAAGCCAGGGTTGATCCGTCAAAACAGTAAGCGACTGCGCACCGTTAAGCATATTTCCTAAGCTTGCCGTCGGCGGCTGCACTCCCATACCAAGAAAACTAAGTGCCGCCTCATCCAGCATAGATAAAGCAAGTACAGAAGTTGCATAAACAAGAATCGGTGCAATAGTATTCGGTAATATTTCAGAAAATAAAATATGTCTAAGCGGCATTCCCGCCACAATATTTCCTTTAATAAAATTAGTTTCACGAAGAGATAATACATTTCCCCTGACCAGTCTGGCAATTCCCGGCCAATCCACAAAACCGAGTATAAGAATGATATTCCACAATCCCGGCTTAAAAATAGCTGCCGCAACAAGCACCAGCAAAATATAGGGAAATGACATTACCATATCCGTAAACCGCATGATGATCATATCAGCCACTCCGCCGAAATATCCTGCCACCAACCCCAGAATAACCCCTATTACTGTAGATATCAGAGTAGCCATAACTCCTACCAGCAGTGATATTCTCGTAGCATATAAAAGTCTGCTTAAGACATCTCGCCCTATCTGGTCTGTACCGAGTAGGAACTCCTTATTTGGTGCACCTCTGAAACTTCCCACAATAGCATCAGGATCATATGGTGCAATAACGGGTGCAAGAACCGCTGCACCGCATAAAATTGCCAGAACGATCAGGCTTATTGATGCCAGATGATGCCTTTTAAACCTTCTAAATACTGTCTGAAAATAGCTTTCTGTAGAGATTTTATCAATGTTATTTGTTTCCGATTTCATTATAACCTCCACGCCTTTCTTAAGATGAAAAATCAATTTTCACCCGCATGATTGTTACTATTGCAACTGTATAGTCGGATCAACCAATGCATATAAAATATCCGTAATCAGATTTCCGACTAAAACGACAACTGCCGAGAGCAGACATACTCCCATAATAACCGGATAATCCCTGTTACTTATTGCGCTCATAGTCATAAGACCAAGCCCCGGCCACGAGAACACCTGTTCGATTATTATTGCGCCACCAAAAAGCACCGGAATCTCCATTCCAATTACTGTAACGATAGGTACCAGCGCATTTCTAAGTGCGTGCTTATAAATAACCTTAAACCTTCCGATACCTTTTGCCCGTGCTGTCCTGAGATAATCCTGCTGCAGGATTTCCAGTACGGCACTTCTGATGTAACGAATATTGCTTCCTGCCATAGAAGCAGCCAGTACTATTACAGGCATTACCATATGCTTTGCTACATCCCCCGCCGTAGCCTTTATCCCAAGCGTACTCATACCGCTTGACGGCAGAACTCCGAATTTTATTGTAAAAATATAAATCAATAACAAAGACAGGAAAAATCCCGGAATACTGCTTCCAAGAAACGAAAGTGTTACCACCGTATAATCGCCTTTGGAATACTGGTGTATTGCACTGTATATCCCTGCAGGTATCGCAATAAAAAGACTTATGATCAAAGACACTCCCATTAGCAGCAAAGTAGGTCCCAGATGACTTCCTATCATAGAACTTACCGACTGATAGGACTTAACCGAGTATCCCAGATTTCCGTGTAACAGCTGCTCCAACCATATGAAATACTGTATATAAAAAGGTTTATCCAAACCCATTGCAATCCTTTTAGCTTCCAGGGCTCCCTCTGATACACGCGGACCCTGCAGCATAGAAAGCGGACTTCCTGCCATACACATAATTGCGTAATCAATGATTGTAATTCCAATCAAAACAGGAATCGCTATTAAAATTCTTTTCAATATATATTTTCCCATCAGCAATTACCTTTCCGCTATTTACCCATAACACAGGGGCAGGCCGCATAGTGCTCTTTGCCCACTTTGGTCATTACTTCCTGCATCTTTGGTTCATCCAAACTGCACTTTTCCTTCACATGCGGACATCTGGTATGAAACCTGCAGCCTGACGGCGGCTCCATACTGCTGCCTATATCTCCCTGTAAAAGTCCGCGCCCACTGTCCGCATCTTCAGGGTCGGGCACCGGTACTGCATCAATCAAAGCCTGCGTGTAAGGATGTACCGGATTATTAAAAACTTCCTTGGCATCTCCTATCTCAACAATCTTACCAAGATACATTACCGCAATTCTGTCGCTTACATAATTAACTGCGCCAAGCCCATGTCCTACAAAAAGCAGTGTCAGATTAAGCTCTTTCTGAAGGCTTTTTAACAGATTAAGAATCTGTGCCTGAATCGATACATCCAGCGCACTTACAGGTTCGTCACATACAATGAACTCAGGATTCAGTGAAAGGGCCTTGGCAATGCCAATTCTCTGACGCTGTCCACCGGAAAATTCATGAGGATATCTTCCAAGCACATTTTGTGACAAACCTACCATATCTAATATTTTAAGTATATCTTTCTCCACGGTATCCTTAGTCGAAATATTATGATACAGCATAGGCTGTGCCAAAATTTCATAAATATGTTTTCTTGGATTCAATGAAGAATACGGATCCTGAAATACCATCTGAAGGCCGGTACGCACATCCTGCATTTCAGATTTTTTCATCTCCGACAGATTTTTACCCTTATAATAAATAGTTCCGGCCGTAGGTTTTTCAAGCCCTACCAGCTGTCTTCCGACAGTAGATTTTCCCGAACCGGACTCACCTACCAGTCCTAAAATCTCTCCCCGGTTTATGGAAAAGCTTACTCCGTCCACTGCCTTCACATAACCTAAAGTATGTGTAACAATGCCGCCTTTTACAGGGTAATATTTTTTCATGTTTTCTACTTGTATCAGTGGAACAGTTTCCATTTTGTTATACCTTTCTCTTAAACTGCAAATTTCTGCCTTACACACTTTGCCGTGTGGTCCTGTGCAAACTCATAATCTTTTTGCGGCTTATCACATTCAGACCTGTAACGCTCGCAGCGTCCCGCAAAACGGCAGCCTTCAATATCATCATAGTTTTCCGGCACAATACCCGGTATAGAAAAAAGCTGTCTGTCCTCACCGTCCCGTATTGACGGTATTGATGCAAGCAGAGCCTGAGTATAAGGATGCTTGGGATTATTAAAAAGTTCCTTAACCGATGCTTCCTCTATCAGCTGACCCGCATACATAACAAGCACTCTGTCAGCCATCTGTGCAACCAGACCAATATCATGGGTAATCAAAATGACAGCCATGTCATTTTCTTGCTGCAGCTCTTTTAATAGTTTCATAATCTGAGCCTGTATAGTAACGTCTAATGCAGTAGTAGGTTCATCTGCAATCAAAAGCTTGGGATTGCAGGAAAGTGCCATTGCAATCATTACCCTCTGCCGCATACCCCCGGAAAGAGTATGGGGATATTTCTTCATTGTTGCTTCCGCATCAGGCATTCCAACCTTTTGTAACAGCATAATAGCCCTCTCTCTGGCCTCTTTCTTAGATAATCTCATATGAGTTATGATACTCTCCGTAATCTGGCTGCCTACGGTAAAGACAGGATTCAGTGAAGTAAGAGGATCCTGAAATATCATTGTTATCTGATTTCCTCTTATCTCATCCAATTCTTTTTCCGTCAGGCTAAGCAGGTTTTTTCCATCGAATATGACCTTTCCGTCCGTTACTTCTCCGTTTCTTGCAAGAAGACCCATAATCGAAAGTGAAGTCACGCTCTTCCCGCAGCCGGATTCACCCACTATACAGACAAACTCACCCTTATCCACATGAAAATCAATATGGTCTACTCTTATATTTGTACCAAAATCTCCCTTGAACGATGTTGTAAGATTTTCAACTTCTAATAAATGCGACATAGCCTCTCTCCATTTATTATTATACAAATACCACAGACGGTCATATACCATCTGTGGTACTTCACTTAACGCTTATAATAACATATCACTATTCCGTACTGCAAGCACTAAAAGAATTATTCTGCAATCTCCCACTCATGCACATTTGCAAAAGTACCGTAAACATTGGAATTTACATTTTTAACACGCTTACTTACCGCTCCCTGTGCACTGATAATATATGCTGAGAACATCGGAACATCTTCCTGTACTTTCGTATCAACAATTGTATAACAGTCTCTTATCTCATCAATGCTTCCGGCAGTCTGGGTCGCCTCTAAAGCCTCATTTATTTCATCATCTGCATATCCGGTCCAGCTTCCCTCACCGCCGAGCAGCCATGCCACATCCGGATAAGGATCTACAGGTGCATAAGTATACTGTACAGCGAAGAAATCATAATCGGTTGTTCCGGCTATCTCCATCAATCCGGCAAGGTCTCTTTGAGTAACTTCGACCTTGATACCTACCTCTGCCCATTGAGCAACCATAACCTGAGCCGCATTAACAAACGCACCGTCACCTGAATTTACAAAGAAACGCAGGGTCTGTGAACCATCCCAGCCGGCTTCGTCAAGCAGTTCTTTAGCTTTCTCGGGATTATATTCCAGAGGTGTTATGCTGCTATCATAAAACGGTCCTGCAGAAGAAAGGAAACCGTCCACAACCTCACCATGACCTTTCATAAGTTCATTTAAAATCTTGTTTCTGTCAATTGCATATACAAGTGCCTGACGAACTCTCGCATCAGGAATATTTTCTGTCTGGATAAATACGGACTGATTTGTAACCGGCGAACCGTATACAACATCTATATTATCAAGAGCTTCAATATTTTCATAATCTTCCTGAGGAATTGCAGTCATTGTATGGTGTGTCATATCAATTTCCCCGGACTGAAGTCCTGCGTAAACCTGGCTTGAATCCACTATACGGAAATTGAGGTTGTCAATCTTAGGCGCACCTTTCCAATAGTTCTCATTGGATTTATAAGAAATATAATGATCAACATCATAATCTGTTAAGATATAAGGACCGCTTACCACATCAGGATGATTGAACCAATCCAGTGTTGAAAGCTCATCCTCAGTGTAATCACCAAGTATATGTTTAGGCAGCGTATGAATATAGTAAGCATAAGTATTCTCAAAGGTTGTCATTGCAATAGGATATTTGGTAGTAAACTGAATGGTTTTCTCATCAATAACCTGCACACCTTCAACACTCTCAGCTCCCTCTTCTACAAATCCATCATCATCAACGCCTTCAAATGCATAAAGCATATAGGTCGGATTGGCAATTACAGGGCTTGCCATGCGCAGGAAGGTAAACTCTACATCCTCTGCCGTAACAGGCGTACCGTCTGACCATGTTGCTTTCTCATCAATATGAACAACAAAATTGATATTGTCATCAGTGGTAACGGAATCTGCCAACATCGGCTGAAAGTTTAGCTCACCGTCCAAATCTACCAATGGAAGGAATTCCATTGCTATGGCATACTTATTGATCCAAGTCTGGTCTACGACAAGCGGGCTGACTCCACCCAGCGAATCCGTAACACCAATGTTTACACTGCTTATCCCATCTGAGCCAGCAGCATCATTATTTTCACTTCCTGAATCATTGGATTCCGTAACATCATTGTTTTCATTTACTGAATCATTAGATTCCGTAATATTATTGCTTTCATTTCCTGAGTCATTAGCTGTTGAACCACAGCCTGCCGTTGCAAACAGCATTGCTGATACAAGCGTCCAACTAAGTGCCTTACTAATAAATCTTTTCATTTCACTCCTCCTATTCATTTCCTACTATTCACATAGGAACTGTGGTATAATTATATTTCTATATATTTCCATTGTCAATATTTTTTATATAAAAAGCTCTTTTTATAAACCGTTTTTTGACGTAATTCCCCAATTATCGGGCTTTTAAGCATACATGAGTGTATAATAGCATATTCTTGACAAAAAAGGCAATACATTGTATATTACAATCACTTTCATAGGACGAATTTCGTTAGTCAACAAAATGGAGGAAATATGAAAAATTTACTTAATTACCAATCCAGCGAGTACGATTGTGGCCCTGTTACACTCACTAATGCAATGCGTTACCTCTTTGACAGGGAAGTGCTTTATCCTGATATAATTAAATATATAATGCTATATTGTCTTGATTCTTATAATGAAAAGGGAGAAATAGGCAAGCTTGGTACTTCTGCATCTGCAATGATGTTTCTTGCCAACTGGATGAATCAGTTTGGTAAGATGAAAAATTTTCCGGTTGCCTGTGAATTTTTATCAGGAGATGATGTATATATAAGTCAGGACAGCAAAATTCTCTGCGCCCTGCAACAGGGAGGTGTTGTTGTGCTGCGCCTGTATCTGGAAGTCGCACATTATGTACTTTTGACCGGAATAGAAGGTGATAGCCTTTACATTTTTGATCCCTACTATGAAGAAGAAGACGATCCTGAATTTGATGCTGAATATTATGACCCCGGTATCACATTTATAAATGACCAGCCCAAACGGGCCAACCGCTTGATCTCAATTGAAAAACTTAACCGTACCACGAAAAATTTTTACGAAATGGGACCTTATGATATCCGGGAGGCGGTCATCATCTTTAACACTGACACCCGCCTCCTTCCGGAAAATACCATTGACTATTTTATTTAGCTTTTATTGCTCCATCTGTCTGCCTAGGAAGCCTGCGGCAGACTGGATGAGCTTCTGTTCTACTTCGCCCATCTTCGACTTATTATCCATTTCCAGTAAAATCACAGAGCCGATAACATCACCTTCACATATGATAGGACTTATTGCTTCATACTGATATTCATCATCATATTCATGACAGACCGAAATGAAATTTCTGTCTCCTTTTGCTGCTACTACGCTTTCCCTGTTATTGATTTTTTCTTCCAGATCTTTGCTGATGGATTTCCCAAGGACATTCTTCATACCTCCGGAAACAGCAATAAACTGATCTCTGTCAGATATCATTGCAATATGGCCTGACACCTGTGCCATACTTTCTGCATACTGCTTGGCAAATGTTCCCATCTCCCCGATAGGAGAATATTTCTTTAAAATAATCTCGCCTTCCCTGTCAGTATAGATTTCAAGCGGATCTGCCTCTCTGATACGGAGCGTACGACGAATTTCCTTAGGAATTACAATACGCCCAAGGTCATCTATTCTTCTAACAATTCCTGTTGCTTTCATAAACTCAAAACCTCCATCTATTCTAATAGTATTTTATATAAGTCGTGCTACTAGTATCTGTAAATGGTGGGAGTTTA
>JAFLTG010000110.1 GCA_022510545.1 Lachnospiraceae bacterium
TAGGAATGTTCAGTTTGATTTTCTTTGTAAGCCATGTTGTTAAGTCTACCTGATTGGGAATTACCTGAGAATAGCTTGGAACTAAAAGCACATCATCAAAAGTAATACCTTCGCCAATAATCTGAGCCATTTTCTCTCCTCCTTATTCTATTGTAAACTAAGTCCATTGTAACCTATTCTGTAAATACCTTGCGCGGAGCAACCATACGGATAGCTTTAAGCATGTCCGGATTGGGCTCCCAGATTACCTGGATATTACCCTCGTAAATCATTATAAATCTTTTATCCGGACTGTCCACCTGCCCTGAACTGAAATCAACTGTCTTTTTCACGGTAAGGTTTCGATAACTATCCAAATGATGGGAATTGATTGGAGCAATAATCTCCATTCTTTCCATATTATAAGAAGCAGCCTTCTTACGCTTGCTTTTCGCCATAATTTTATCAACACTGACTTCTTTGTCAAGATACAAATACTCATATTCGATATCCGCATTCATATAAGCAAAATATGCTCCAATTCCTGTGATTATTGCAACCAAAAATCCCGGTACAAAACCAATCCCGATTAAACAGAAAACCGCGGTAAGCATTATAAGCAGAGTCTTTATAAAATTTCTAATAAAAGAGGGTTTCCTTGCAACAAGACATTCTACATATGTTTCACTTACCATAAACTATTCGTTCCCTTCGTTTAAGATTGAGACTATTTAAGATTATTTAAGATTCTTTAATTTAAATGTATCAATATCATATAACAAATCAAAGAAAGTTGCAAGAGAATTGACATCATTTCCCTAAAACAGTAAGATATATGGAGAATATCATTAAGAAGCTAATGAAATCACATAAATTATTAAAAAACGCATCATTTAAAAGGAGTATTTTCCATGTCAAATCAAAATTCGGTTAACGGAGAAATAAGAGAGCAACTGCAAAAACTTAAAGATATGAGCTTTACAGAGAAGCTTGGATATTTATGGCATTATTATAAAATCCATGCAATCATAACAGTTCTTCTCACTATCTTTGCCGCTTCCTTCATATACCATTTGGCAACACGCAAAGATTATGCCTTCTATGCAGTCCTTCTTAATGCCGAGACGCCTTATATAGATTATATGGCATACAGTGATGCATTCGCGCAGTATGCCGGCTTTGATACTGATAAATATATGGCTTTCTTTGACACATCATCCAAGATTTCAGAAAGTTATTATAATCAGGATTCCGCTGCCAATACCGATAAAATGTCGGCAATGATATATACCGGAACAATAGATGTCATAGTT
Source organism: Lachnospiraceae bacterium (assembly GCA_022510545.1). Lineage (GTDB taxonomy): Bacteria > Bacillota > Clostridia > Lachnospirales > Lachnospiraceae > UBA3282. Next base: position 1,293 of record JAFLTG010000110.1, read on the forward strand.
GCGGATACTTATGCATTTGAATACTATGCACAGAGCAATAGCTTCGTTAATCTGGAAGATGTTCTGCCGAAAGATATACTCGATAAATATAGAGACTCCTTATATTATACTGATTATGACACATGTGTCACTTTCAAAGACACATATGCTCCCGAAGAAATACCGGACCGTGACACATATATTATAAACCACCACGTAACCGAAGATATGAAAAAGCCGGTCCCTGTAGGAATCTTTCTTACTAAAGAAAGCAATCTCTTAGAAACCGGCTGCTATGATTATTTGGAGCAGAATGAAGTTACCTATCAGGGCTATCCGTCAGAAGTTGTTCTGGGTATACCGGTAACCGCAGGCGATCTTGATATTATACTTACATTCCTTGAATTTCTTGAGGAATATTAAGCATATCCTATTTTCTGTTTTTTAATAGTCAGAACTTATCAACAAGCAGTTTAAACTGTATTATAACAGTTCTTTCAATATTTTATTTACCATACCGGGGTCAGCCTTGCCCTTCATTGCTTTCATGGTCTGACCGACCAAAAAGCCTATGGCTTTTTCTTTTCCGTTGTGGTAATCCTCAACCGACTGCGGATTATTTGCAATGACATCTTCAATGGTCTTACGCAGGGCGCCCTCATCATTAACTGTCTTAAGCCCGTGTTCCTCAACATATTTTTCCGGGTCGATATCGCTGTCAAACATTACCTCAAAAACCTCTTTTGCCACCGAACCATTTATGACATTAGTGTCAACTAATGCAATCAATCTGGCAAGGTTCTCAGGTGAAAATCTTAAATCTTCGGCATCAACTTCCTTTTCCTTTATAAGGCGCATAGTCTCACCCATAAGCCAGTTGGAAACCTTCTTGGGTTGATTGCAGATAGCTACGGTTTCTTCAAAGATATCCGCCATATGCTTGGTTCCTGTGATAATTTCAATATCATAATCGGGAATTCCATACTCCTCTTTATATCGAAGCATCTTTTCGGTACGAAATTCCGGCTGTTTAGCGCGTATCTCGTCCAGCATCTCATCGCTTACAACGATAGGTACCAGGTCAGGGTCCGGAAAATATCTGTAATCCTGTGCATCTTCCTTGCTTCGCATTGCATAGGATTCGCCTTTTGTATCATCCCAGCGTCTGGTCTCCTGAACTACTTCTTTTCCTTCTTCTATTAAATCAATCTGTCGTTCTCTTTCTCCTTCAATGGCTCTTGTAATTGCCTTAAAAGAATTCAGATTCTTCATCTCCGTTCTGGTACCAAAAGCCTCCGCTCCCGCTTCACGTACGGAAAGATTCACATCGGCTCTCATTGAGCCTTCCTGAAGTTTGCAGTCGGATGCGCCGAGATACTGTATTATAAGGCGCAGTTTCTCAAGATAGGCAATCACTTCTTCTGCGCTTCTCATATCCGGCTCGGAAACAATCTCTATAAGTGGAACGCCTGAGCGATTATAATCTACCAGCGAACAGTCCTCCCATTCGTCGTGAATAAGTTTTCCGGCATCCTCTTCCATATGAATCTCATGTATTCCTACTATTTTCTTACCGCCCTCTTTTGTCTCAATCTCCACGCCGCCGTTTCTGCAGATTGGAAGATAGAGCTGCGAAATCTGATAGTTCTGCGGGTTATCAGGATAAAAGTAGTTCTTTCTGTCAAATTTACCATATCTGGTAATATCGCAATTAGTTGCCAGGCCTACTGCAATCGCATATTCCAACACCTGTTTGTTGAGCACCGGCAAAGATCCCGGCATTCCGGTACATACAGGACAGGTATGAGTATTGGGTTCACCTCCGAATTCGGTGGCGCATCCACAGAAAATTTTGGTCTTAGTCGCAAGCTCCACATGAACCTCAAGACCTATAACGGTTTCGTACTCTTTTGCCATATCAGCACACCTCCTTTACGGCCATAGGGAATTCTCCTCTTGCCTTTTCATAAGTATAGGCTGCTCTAATCAACTTCTTTTCTTCAAAACAATTGCCTATAAGCTGTAAACCGATTGGCAGACCGGCTTTGTCTTTTCCGCAGGGCAGGCTTATACCCGGCAGTCCTGCAAGATTAACAGCTATGGTATAAATGTCTCCCAAATACATCTTAATTGGATCGGCAAGACTTGAGCCAAGCTTAGGTGCCGTAGTGGGCGCTACAGGCCCCAAAATTATATCATATTTTTCGAAAGCTTCATCAAAGGCCTTTTTGATCAAGGCTTTTACCTTGAGGGCTTTAAGATAATATGCATCATAATAGCCTGAACTCAATACAAAAGAGCCCAGCATAATGCGACGTTTTACTTCTTCACCAAAGCCTTCGGAGCGGGTCTTTTTATACATATTGTGCAGTCCCTTGAAGTCCTGAGTACGGTATCCGTATTTAATACCGTCAAAACGCTCCAGATTGGAACTTGCCTCGGCTGCTGCTATTGTATAGTAAGTCGGAATCGCATAATCCACGAGGCTTAAATCAAACTGTTCTACTATGGCACCCTTTTCTTCCAAAACCTTGGAAGCACGGAGAATAGCTTCCTTCACTTCTCCATCCAGACCCTCTCCAAAATAGTCGTTTGGTATGCCTATCCGCATACCTTTTACATCATCATTCAATGCTTCCATAAAATCCGCATCCTGACAAGAAACCGATGTTGAGTCTTTTTCATCATGAGATGTTATAGCATTAAGAATCGCAGCGCAGTCAGTTACATCCTTTGCCATGGGGCCAATCTGGTCTAAAGAAGAACCATAGGCAATCAAACCATAACGTGATACCAGACCATAAGTAGGTTTCATACCTACCACACCACAAAACGATGCCGGCTGCCTTATTGAGCCACCGGTATCGGAACCAAGAGCATAGAAACATTCTCCCGCTGCTACCGCTGCCGCCGAACCTCCGGAGGAACCTCCCGGCACATGTTCGGGATTCCATGGATTTCTCGTAACGCCAAACGCAGAAGTTTCTGTTGTAGATCCCATGGCAAACTCATCCATATTGGTTTTACCAATGATAACCGCCCCTGCTTTCTGCAGATTTATAACAGCCTCCGCAGAATAAGTAGGTATAAAATTTTCAAGAATTTTTGACGAGCAGGTGGTAAGCATTCCCTTGATGCACATATTATCTTTAATTGCAACCGGCACCCCTGCCAGCGGTCCCGTTAATTTTCCCGCTTCAATTTCTGCCTGAACTGACTCCGCCTGTTTCAAGGCAGCGTCTTTATCAATCGTAACATAACAGTGATAAGTATCTTCTTTTGCATCTATCTGCGCAAGCACTTCATTAAGCGCAGCCACTGCAGTTGTCTTTCCATCCTTTATCGCCGCGGCAAGTTCTACCGCAGTCATATCAAGTAGACTCATTTTACCGAATATACTCCTTTCCGTATCAAATCATTACTTATATATTATAATTCTCACTCAAAAGTACGCGGCACCATAAACATTCCGTCCTTTTGTTCCGGCGCATTCGACAACAACTCTTCCCTTGTGTCAGAGTTCGACACAATATCCTCCCTAAATACGTTCTGTATCGGAAACACATGTGACATCGGCTCTACATCATCAGTATCCAATTCACCAAGTTTATCTATATAATCCAACATCCTGCCCATATCCTTCTTCGCCTGTTCCTTCTCTTCATCAGACAATTCTAACTTAGCAAGAATGGATACATAATCAATTGTTTCATCACTTATTATATTAGCCACCTAAATTCTCTCCTTTCTTGGTTCGTCCGCATTGTGCAGCTTACTGCCTAATCTTGATATGCACTTCCCGAAGCTGTTGCTCCGTTACTTCATTTGGTGCTCCACACATAAGATCCTGTGCCGTACCACTCATAGGGAATGCAATTACCTCCCTGATATTCTCTTCATTCCTAAGCAGCATAATCATACGGTCTATACCCGGTGCCATACCTGCATGCGGCGGAGCCCCAAACTGGAATGCGTTATAGAGTGCCCCGAATTTATTCTTTAAAGTCTCCTCGTCATAACCTGCAATCTCAAATGCCTTTACCATAATATCCATATCATGATTACGTACCGCACCTGAAGAAAGCTCCACCCCGTTACACACTATATCATACTGATATGCCAGGATATCCAGAGGATCTTTGGTATTAAGTGCTTCCAATCCTCCCTGCGGCATCGAAAACGGATTGTGCGTAAAACCTATCTGCTTGGTATCGGCATCCAGCTCAAACATCGGAAAATCATTTACATAGCAGAAACGATAGGCATTTTTTTCTATCAGATCAAGTTTCGTACCAAGCTCGGTGCGTATCTGCCCTGCATAATATGCCGCCCTTTCTTCCTTATCTGCAATGAAGAAAATCGTATCTCCTGCTGATAAGTCAGCCAGCTTGGCAAGTTCCGGTTTTAATTCGTCCGGAATAAATTTATCTATAGGGCCCTTATATGACATATCTGTTTCTACTTCCAGATATCCAAGTCCGCCCATTCCCATATCAGTTGCAAACTTCAAAAGTTTTTCATGAAAACCCTTGGACATATCAGCATGAACTTTTATCGCCCTAACTGTCCTGTTGTGGAAGGGTTTGAATGAACATTGTTGAAAAAAGTCGGTTAAATCGATAATGCGCAACGGATTTCTCAGGTCAGGTTTATCCGTACCAAACTCCAACATCGCCTGTTTATAGCTGATTACAGGATATGGTGCCTTGGTCACTTCAAAGCCTTCCGGCGCAAATTTTTCAAATGCTGCGCTTAAGACTTCCTCTCCGGCTCTAAACACATCCTCCTGAGTTGCAAAACTCATTTCGAAATCAAGCTGATAGAATTCTCCCGGCGAACGGTCGGCGCGGGCATCCTCATCACGAAAACAGGGTGCTATCTGGAAATATTTGTCAAAACCCGATGCCATAAGCAGCTGTTTGTACTGCTGCGGTGCCTGCGGAAGTGCATAAAATTTCCCTTTATATTTTCTGGATGGAACAATATAATCCCTGGCACCCTCCGGAGAAGACGCGCACAGGATAGGAGTCTGAATTTCCAAAAATCCCATTTCCGTCATTTTTTCCCGAAGAAAGCTTATTACCTGTGAACGGAAAATTATATTGTCTTTTACTTTTTTATTTCTCAAATCCAGATAACGATATTTAAGCCTTACATCTTCCCTGGTTTCCTTGGAAGTCATAACTTCAAACGGAAGCTGCTTATAAACCTTTCCAAGTACATCTACCTTGTGCGCCTCCAGCTCAATTGTTCCGGTAGGAAGCTTGGGGTTGTAGGTTTCCTCGTCACGTTTCTCAATAAGACCTTCTATTGAAATACACATTTCCCTGGAAAGTCCGTCAAGCAGCGAAGTATCTCGCATAACCACCTGAAGAACGCCGTACATATCTCTAAGATCCACAAATGACACACCGCCATGGTCTCTTATATTTTCCACCCAGCCTGCGACTTTAAGTTCCTTACCAATATCCTGTTCACTAATTTGTTTGATTGTTACGTCTCTGTAAATGTTTCTTGTTTTCATTTTAGTTTGCCCCTCTTTCTTTGTCTGTAATTTTTCTGACTTCCGGGACTTTTTTATATGAAAAGAGTTTCTGCCTCAGCACTTTTTATAACATAAAAAAGTCCCGGAATACAATCTCTGTATTCCGGGACGGATAATCATTTAATTCTTATCCGCGGTACCACCCGCATTGACAAGCCGCCATCTCCAACAAGAGGTTTTATCGCCCTGCCCACTCTAACACTTAACGCGTGTAACGTATTACCCTACTATAAACTTCAGATATCCTAGGATATTTGAAAATTTGTTCAGATAATCTGCTCCGGAGTGTTCCCAGTCCTTACTTCCCACAAACAGCGCTCTCAGTCGGTGACGCCGTATTCCTGT
>JAFLTG010000111.1 GCA_022510545.1 Lachnospiraceae bacterium
GAACTTCTTATTCCCGAAAGCCGACCACCAGCCAGCTTACTATTTGTGTAATCCGCCCCCCGCTCCAAGAGACAAATTTAGGTTTCCACCTACCGCTCCTCAATCGGTATATACTTCCTGTCCTCACAAATGGGTTTATAAGCAGGACGTATAATCTTACCGTTATTGGCAAGCTCCTCCATTCTGTGTGCCGCCCAGCCTGAAATTCTCGCAATTGCAAAAATCGGTGTATACAGCTCCATAGGAAGATTCAGCATATCGTATACAAAGCCTGAGTAGAAATCCACATTGATACTTACACCCTTATACATCTGGCGTTCTTCGTTAATGATTTCAGGAGCCAGGCGTTCAACAAGAGAGTAGAGCGCAAATTCATCATGAAGCCCCTTTTCTTCAGACAATCTTTCAACAAAGGATTTGAAAACAACAGCTCTGGGATCTGACTTGGAATAAACTGCGTGTCCCACACCATAAATAAGACCGGCATGATCAAAAGCTTCCTTGTGCAGAAGTTTTGTAAGATAGTCAGCAACCTGTCCTTCGTTTGTCCAGTCGGAAACTTCTTTTTTCATATCTTCAAACATCTTTACGACCTTAATATTGGCCCCACCATGTCTCGGTCCTTTGAGAGAACCGATTGCAGCAGCAATTACCGAATAGGTATCGGTCAAAGACGACGTAACAACATGTGTTGTAAAAGTTGAGTTATTACCACCGCCGTGCTCCATATGTAATATTAATGCAATATCGAGTATTTTTGCCTCCAATGACGTATATGCGCTGTCCGGACGAAGGATATGCAAGATGTTTTCCGCAGTGGACAGATCGGGTCTTGGCTGGTGTATAAACAAACTCTTTCCGTCATGATAATGGCTGTATGCCTGATAACCGTAGATGGAGAGCAGCGGGAACAAACTGATTAGCTGCAGACACTGCCTAAGTACATTTGGAAGAGAAGTATCATCCGCCCTGTCATCATAAGAGTAGAGTGTCAAAACACTTCTGGCAAGTGTATTCATCATATCATTACTTGGAGCCTTCATAATAATATCACGCACAAAGCTTGTAGGCAGGGAACGATAACCTGCCAAAAGATTCTTGAAAGTATTAAGTTCTTCCTCATTTGGAAGTTTGTCAAAAAGAAGTAAATATGTAGCCTCTTCAAAGCCGAAATGGCTGTCCGGAGCAAGCCCGTTGACCAAATCTTCTACATTATATCCTCTATAAAAAAGTTTACCGTGGGTGGGTATCTGAACACCGTCCACAATTTTGTTTGCACGTACATCAGAAATATTTGTAAGTCCAGCCAAAACGCCTTTACCGTTTAAATCGCGCAGGCCTCTCTTGACATCATATTTAGTAAAAAGTTCAGAATCTATAATTCCGGCCTCCTTGCTCATATTTGCAAGGCGGATAATCTCAGGTGTAATTTCAGAATAATTGTTTTGATCCATATGAAATGCCCCCTTTCGAAAAATGAGATAAGTACATACTGTTATTTATTATAACATAAAAAGTATAACATAGAATGCCTTATTTTTTTTTATTTGTTTGAAAATTTAAGAAAGTTTTAACAAATTAGACAATTATAAACTTTTAAAATATAATTACAACAATAATGATCATACTTGACTCTTTAGCTTGCGATGGTTTGAAAAAGGTATTAAAATATGAAAAGAACTGTAATAAAAATCAGATTGGAGAAGATATGAAATCACAGGATATATTAAAGCACATTGACCATACTCAGCTAAAGCCATATGCATCGTGGGAGGATATAGTAACACTGTGTGATGATGCGGTTTTATATAAGACTGCATCTGTATGTGTACCACCGGCATATATAAAGCGGATACACGATACGTATGGGGATGTTCTCAATATCTGTACGGTTATCGGTTTTCCGCTTGGTTATAGCGTAACGCAGGCTAAGGTTCTAGAAACGCGTAAAGCATTAGAGGACGGTGCAAATGAGATTGACATGGTGGTCAACATAAGCGATGTAAAAAACGGTATGTATGACAAGGTAGAATCGGAAATCCGTGAAATAAAAGCGACCTGCGGAAACCATATACTTAAGGTCATTATTGAAACCTGCTATCTGAGCGAAGAGGAAAAAATCGCTATGTGCAGGGCAGTAACTAATGCAAAGGCTGACTATATCAAGACTTCCACAGGTTTTGGAACAGGCGGAGCTACAATAGAGGATATCAGGCTTTTTAAAAAATATATAGGACCTGATGTAAAGATTAAGGCTGCAGGTGGAATTTCCACTCTTAAGGATGTGGAGAGCTTTCTTGCGGAAGGCTGTGACAGAATCGGAACTTCCAAAGCGGTAGCTTTGCTTAAAGAATAAAAATAGAATAAGTTAAGAGGTATGAATATGAATATAAAAGCCAGAATCAAGAGGCTGCAGGATGGGATAAAAAAGGCGCATATAGACTATTATCTTATCCCTACATCGGATTATCATAATTCGGAATATGTATGTGATTATTTTAAGGTGAGAGAATATTTTTCCGGTTTTACAGGTTCAAACGGTACACTGCTTGTAAGCCGTAATGATGCCGGACTCTGGACTGACGGACGTTATTTCGTTCAGGCTGAAAAAGAGTTGGAGGGCAGCGGCATACAGCTTTTCCGTATGCAGGAGAAAGATGTTCCTTCAATTAAAGAATATCTGGAACAGAATATGAAAGATGGGGAAGTCCTTGGATTTGACGGCAGAGTAGTAACTGCTGCATATGCTAAGGAATTGGAAAAAGCTCTGCAGGATAAAGATGTGGAATTCAGATATGATATTGATGTTGCGGGCAAACTCTGGAAGAAAAGACCTCCGGTCCCGGCATCGGGAATCCGCGTGCTTCCGGAAGATGTATGCGGACAGAGTGTGGAAGATAAGCTTGCTATGTTAAGACTTCAGATGCATAATAACTCCTGCGGTGCGCATTTGATTACCAGTCTGGATGATATTATGTGGCTTTTTAATATCAGGGGAAATGATATTGAATGTAATCCGGTAGCATTTTCTTATGCGTTTATTACAATGACAGAATGCCATCTTTTTGTCCAGAATTATGCTGTTTCACTGGAATTAAGCAGGTATGCCGAAAAGCATGGTATTGAGATCAGAGACTATAATGAAATAGAAAACTTCCTGGAGACATCTGTATATGAGAAAAGGATTCTTCTTAATGAAAAGATTGTAAACTGCAGGCTGTATGGTATCTTAAAAAATAAAGCTAAAATCTATAATCTTCCTAATCCGAGCGAGAAATTAAAGGCTATTAAAAATCCGACAGAACTTGCAAATATGGAAAAGGTATATTTAAAGGACAGTGTTGCCGTAACAAAATTTATTTACTGGCTTAAGAAAAATGTTGGTAAAATTCCGCTCAATGAATATACGGCTTCAATGCATATGGATGAGCTGCGCGAACAAATTGACGGTTTTTTAGATTTGTCATTTCCTACCATTGGAGCTTATAAAGAAAACGCTGCAATGATGCACTACTGCGCAACCGAAACTGACAATAAAGAATTGCAGCCGGAAGGAATGTTTCTTGTTGACTCAGGTGGTCAATATATGGGAGGGACAACAGATGTTACAAGAACCATAGTGTTGGGGAATATTGACGATGAGGTTAAACGACATTTTACCGCAGTAGCTGTTGGAATGCTGCGTCTTAGTGATGCAAGATTCCTTTATGGTTGCACCGGAAGAAATCTGGATATACTTGCAAGAGGGCCTGTATGGGAACTTGGAATCGATTATAAGTGTGGTACAGGGCATGGAATCGGTTATATTCTGAATGTGCATGAGGGACCGCAGAATATACGCTGGAAATTTGCAGAGAATACAAACGAAGCAGTTATAGAGGCCGGAATGGTTATCTCAAATGAACCAGGAGTATATAAGGCCGGCAGCCATGGCATACGTACTGAGAATGTCATTGTAGCGAAAAACGGTGAAAAAAATGACGATGGACAGTTTATGTATTTTGACACCCTGACTTATGTGCCCATTGATTTGGAGGGAATTGATGTATCAGTGATGCAGCCGGTGGATATAGAAAGATTGAATGCTTATCATAGAAAGGTTTATTATAAAATCAGTCCTTATTTAAACGCCGAAGAACGGGAGTGGCTTAAGGAGAACACGCGGCCTGTTTCTGCTACTGTCAATAATATACAAAGTATGATATAATTGAGGTAATATGAAATTTTATAAAAATTTGTACATCGGAGAAAGTATTAAAAAACCGAATAAGATTAAAAGGCGGTTAAAAAACCACGCAAAGCAGTTAAAGATTTTTGTTATAATTTTGTCGCAAGGTACAGATCAACTTGAAATTTGTCACAGCATACTGCTTGGACAACCTTTTTATAAAAAAAAGGAGAACAGACCGTTTGTTATCGGAATCGCAGGAAATTATGATGAGGCAGTGGAGCTGGTCTGTCGTATTGTTCAAGAGACGGTAGACAGGAACGGGAATGCCGATTTGAAAGAATATTTATTTTCCGAATCCCGGACGTCGTAGAAAGATTGCTTAATGTCCGTTAAAACCTTTAAGAGGTATTGGAATGATTGTTACTGTATTACATATAATATTGATGATTTTGAAAATAATAGGAATAACTTTGGGCATACTGATTGGCATAATACTTCTTGTGTTGTGTGCGGCGCTCTTTGTTCCGCTTCGTTACCGTGTGGAATTGATCCGCACGGAAGGGGAAGGTAACCCGCCGGTGGAAATCACAGCGAAGGTTAGCTGGCTTTTACATTTCATTAATGCCAGTGTGCAGTATGCATCTGAGTTAAACTTAAGATTGCGTATTCTTTTTATTACAATATTCAAGATTCCGAGGAAAGCCCGGAAGTTTATGACAAAATCTAACAAGCAGAGAAAAGGCAGGTCAGGTGCCGGAAGATTTCATTCTAAAAAAAATAATTCGAATGGGGAAAAAAATAAAAGTAATAATGATAACGTAGTTACAGAAGATAAGAAAAATAGTAAAGATGCCGTTAATTCGAGAGTTGAAAATGTTGACCAAAATGGTCATCAAGACGGCGAAGAAGAAGAAACCGAAGAAAAATTATCGATAAAAGATAAACTTATAAAAATAAGGGATTTCTTTGTAAATATCAGGTACACAATTGAGGGAATATGTGATAAAATAAAAGGGATCTCGGAAAATATAGAATACTATACGGACATCCTGCAAGGAGATCTGTTCAAGGCTTCATTTGGCCTGTGTAAGGGTGAACTTATTTCTATTTTATCATATATCAGGCCCAGAGAGGTTAAGGCGGATATTGTTATCGGTGCCGGAGACCCGGCAGCAACAGGGCAGATTATTTCATATTATTATGCGGTATTGTACCCGTATATCGGCAGTGATGTAACGGTAATAGGGGATTTTGACAATAAAAAAATCGAGGGCACTGTTTTTATTAAAGGAAAGGTAAAGCTGTTTACGTTTTTGAAAGCAGTGGTTCGTATTTATTTCAACAAGGATATTAAGAATTTACTTAAGCTATTTAATAAGGAGGACGAATAAATGGCGGAAAATAATTTTACCGGTGTAATAGAATCTTTGATGAAGGGCATGAATGCCGCGCTCTCTGCCAAAACAGTGGTGGGAGAGGCAACACAGGTCGGGGATACGATTATTCTGCCTCTTGTAGATGTTACTTTCGGTGTTGGAGCCGGAGCCAGTGCAGCAGAAAAGAAGAACGGTGCAGGCGGAGGCTTTTCAGCAAAGATGAGTCCCAGTGCCGTACTGGTTATTAAAAATGGTACTACGAAGCTGGTTAATATTAAGAATCAGGATACCGTTACTAAAGTCATAGATATGATTCCTGATATTGTAGATAGATTTACAGCGCCTAAAGAGGAAATGATGGAGGATAAAGCAGCGGTAGATATTGCATTCCCTGAAAATAAGTAGTCGTTAACTAAAAATAGATTGGATAAAAAGTAGTCACAAAATTATCAATAACTGCATAAGATAAATATAAAGCATAAGCCGGGAGATTGTATGAAAAAATTAATTGGACTTGTAGCGCTTAGTATTGCTATAGGAATGCTGGTTATGCTTTTTATGACTAACAGATTTGTAGGACTGGTTTTAATTGTATTGCTGCTATTGATAGGATATAACTATTTTTGTTGCGATTAGTTTTTTAGGTGTTTATTTTGTATGGGGTTAGTTGTTGCTGGAAGTGGTAAGGGTTATGGATATTAATTTTGAAGAAGTGCTTGAAAACGGTACATGGGATGAATTGAATAAGCTGAAAGCCTGGTTATTTCGTGAAAATATTAGAGTGGCTACCGTAGCAAAAGAGCTGGAACAGATGCAGGAAGATCTTGAGGTAGAAAAAGAGAAATTCCAAAGAGAAGTCAAAGCTGAGAATAGCAGAATAGAAGGCGAACGAAAAAGAATTAAAGCCGATAATCAGTTTTTTGAAAAGAAGCTTGAAATTTTGCAGAATGGTTTTGCACAATTGGATATGGACCGCAGGCGTCTGGAAAAAGAAATGCACAAATTTGAGGCTCAGAAGGAGTTCTTTGAGCCACAGGTTTATGGCGGCGGAGGTTGTCGTGATGTTTCAGTTTTCTTTAGAGGTGTAAAAAATCCGCTTGCATTAAAGAAGAGATATAAGGATTTGATTAAGATTTTCCACCCTGATAATGTGGCGGGAGATAAGGAAATAATCCAGATGATAAACAGGGAATATGATAATATCAAGCGGGATTATGATACAGGAAAATGGGCATAAAGCTTTTGATATAAAGCTAAAAAAGACCAATCATTGATTGGTCTTTTTTATATCTTGTCATATTGCTAAAATTGCTAAAAACTAAGCTCTTTCAACTTTTCCAGATTTCAAGCACTGGGTACATACATGTAATCTCTTGGCTGCGCCATTTATTTTACATTTAACTCTCTTTATATTAGAATGCCAAATTCTATTAGATCTTCTATGAGAATGGCTTACGTTGTTTCCGAAATGAGCGCCTTTACCACAAATATCACATTTAGCCATCTTTGCACCTC
>JAFLTG010000112.1 GCA_022510545.1 Lachnospiraceae bacterium
AAATCTGTATATCCCCATTTTCAATAGCATCGCTCAGCTCAGCATTGTAGCGCTCTTTTTTCATAAACTCGCTCTGAGTCTTTTCGTCAAACCACATTATTTTTTTTCCATAATCACCCCTTATTGCATCACAGGCCATGGAAGCCTTATTACATATTGCAAGCATATTATACGAGGTTTCTTTTATCTCATATACACCGGCCTTTATATTCAAATGATAATTATTTGTGCTGAATGATTTGGCTACACTTTCTATCGAATCGGTAAGCTGATCCGGAATAAAAAGATCCTTGGGCATCATTACATAAAAATCCGATTCCCCAATCTTTCCATATCTGCAGTTAGGGAAATTAGAAAGTCCCTTTTTCAATGTTTCAGCTGTTTTAATCAAATATTCATCAAATTTCTGCCTTCCAAAAAGCTCTTTAAAAATCCTGTGCTTTTCAATACTTGAACAGGTCATAACAAATGTTGTATCAGGATTATCTTCAAGCACCTTTCTTGCACTTTCATGAAAATAAGCCTCATTATATATTCCCGTAATTTCGTCAAAATTTGCACGCCTTACCATACTCCTGTAATTCTCTATGGCTTCAGTGACATTTCTGATCCAATAAACGGTTCCAATAATCTTGTTATCCTCATTCAAGGCTAAATGCTGAATCTCGTAATAAAATTTTTCACCATCACGAACTACTGATTTTACACTGCCATTCCACGCGTTTTCCTCATTAGCCTCTGAAAACATTTTTCTCCAATACGTTTTTTCATTTGCCAGTGCCTGAATATTTGTAATTCCAAAAGCCTCCCTATAACCTTCTGTTACAAGCTGCAGCTGATGCTCATCATCATACAGAACGATACCATCATTTAATTTATCTGCCACAAAACGCATCGCCCTTTGATTAAGCTTTCTGGGTGCATAATATACAGCCATATATATGATTATCAATTCGCATAACGCAAGAGGAATAACCTGTACAAGCATTGGCTGTCTGTTTAATTGCGATATCAAACAACAAATTGCCATAACAGATAAAACCACAATAATACTTACAAACTTAAGCCTGTAAATCCTTGCACTTTTTGCTGCTGCAACAACAAGCATAATCAAAGCTGCTGCCAGAGCAACTCCGATTATTGCAGCATATACATAAAATATTGGGAAACATCTTGAAATCCAGTATATATGTCCATACCATTTCGCATGGGTAATTAAAAAGAATCTTTCAGAAAACATTCCCCATACAAGAGCAATAGTCTCAATCATTGTAATCCAAAACAGGGGTGTTTTATATAGCTTTAATTCTTTATGCCTGCTATAGACTACGGAAAACCTGAATACCATCATTGCATACCACGCGAATGCGATATAATAAAACGAAAATGCATAATATGCAAGCTGCCTGTCTTTTGCAAATAACATAGCTATTTCAGCTGATATAACGCACACTATACTCAAGATAGTGTGCATAATACGTTTTATGATAATTGTCCTTTTTATTTTGAAAAACTTACAAAAAATAATTATATTAATTATCTGCAAGAGAATTAAAAAACATAACAATATGCTATGCATATACTCACATCCCAACTATATAAAAGTACTCATCAATCTCATCCCAGCGTGATGTTCTTCTCACGGCATATACGGTCCACACAGGCAATAATCTCATCGTCGGTCATGACCGTCACGCGGCCATCGGCATACTCCTTATCCACCCATTCCTTGATATCCTTCACCAGCTGGGAATTCTTATCCACCTGCTTTTCATCTTTTAAGTGGTAGTAGGTGTTCAGCCAGTGGGCGATGCCTGCCAGTCCGGAAGTATTGGATACCGCACAGAGTACCGGCCGGTTTAGGAATTTTTCCGTATCAAAAATATTGTAGATTTCTTCATTCTTCAACAATCCATCAGCATGAATTCCCGCTCTGGTCACATTGAAATTCTTACCCACAAAAGGAGTTCTGGGAGGGATCTTATATCCGATTTCCTTCTCATAGTACTCCGCAAGCTCCGTAATCACAGTGGTGTCCATACCGTTTAGGTCACCCTTCAACTGCGCATACTCAAAGACCATTGCCTCCAATGGCGTATTGCCTGTCCTCTCTCCTATACCGAACAGTGAGGTATTGATACCGGAGCAGCCGTAGAGCCATGCGGTAGTGGAATTGCTCACCGCCTTATAGAAATCATTGTGCCCATGCCACTCAATCAATTCATGAGGCACGCCTGCATGAGTATATAGAGCATAAATAATACCCTGAACACTTCGGGGGATAACCGCACCGGGGTAATTGACCCCGTAACCCATGGTATCACAGGCACGAACCTTGATGGGAATCTTATACTCCTCCATCAGCTTCATCAACTCCAGACAGAATGGCACAACATAACCGTAGATATCAGCTCTGGTGATGTCCTCCAAATGGCATCTGGGACTGATTCCTTCCTCCAGACAGTCACGGATAACACTCAAATAATGAGTCATGGCCTGACGCCTTGTCATCTTCAGTTTCAGGAAAATATGGTAATCTGAACAGCTTACCAGGATACCCGTTTCCTTCATACCAATCTCTTTTACCAGCTTAAAGTCCTCCTTGGATGCGCGAATCCAGCTGGTAACCTCCGGAAACTCATACCCCCGTTCCATGCACTTATACACCGCATCCCGGTCCTTCTTGCTGTACAGGAAAAATTCGCTGGCACGAATCATGCCGTTAGGCCCGCCTAACTTGTGTAAATAGTCATATATGGTAACAATCTGTTCAGTAGTGTAAGGTGCTCTGGACTGCTGTCCGTCGCGAAAAGTGGTGTCTGTTATCCAAATCTCTTTTGGCATATTGTGCGGCACAATCCTGTCATTGAAAGGAATCTTGGGTATCTCAGAATAGGGGAACATGTTCCGGAACACATTAGGTTTCTCCACATCATCCAATATGTACATATGTTCCTCTATCTGCAACAGATTATTATTTGGATTCATCGTGACGGGACGATTCTGAAAGGTCTCGTTTTCATTCATATGTGCTTCAACTCCTTAATATTTTCAAGAGCTTTCTGAAGTTTTAATTACTTAATACCTCTTAACTCCCTTAAGCTCATCATACAGCAGAGAATAATTTTCGTATCGTATGCGACTTATCTGTCCACTTTCAACAGCTTCCTTCACCTTACAATCCGGTTCACTGATATGTGCACAGCCTCTGAACCTGCAATAAGGTTCATACTGTTTAAATTCCGGATAATATAAATACAACTCATCTTTTTCAATATCTGTAATACTCAAAGAAGTGAAGCCGGGAGTGTCCATTATATATGTCTCATCACCCAGCGCAATAATTTCAGAATGTCTGGTAGTATGACGCCCTCGCTCGATCTTCTCACTTATGCTGCCGGTTTCCATATTGGCATCCGGGTAAAGGCAGTTAATGATTGTGGATTTCCCAACACCGCTCGGACCTGCAACAGTTGTTGTTTTTCCTGCCAGCAGCTTTCTTAATTCATCCAACCCTTCATTTTGTAATGCACTGATAAAAACCACCTTATAACCGCTTCCGGCATATGCATCATATAGTTTTAGCTTTTCTTCCTCTGATGCAATGTCTTGTTTATTGAAACATATTATGCTGGGCAGGTTTTGTTTTTCCATACGTATCAGAAATCTGTCTAACAGATTAAGACTGGGATTGGGTTTTACAATTGCAAAGATTATCAACGCCTGATCAATATTGGCTACCGCCGGACGAATAAGCGTATTTTCACGGGGAAGAATCTCAGTGACATTCCCTTCCTTATCACGTTCATCAGTCACTTCCATGTGCACATTATCACCTACAAGCGGTTTAATATTTACATTCCGGAATATGCCTTTTGCACGGCAGGCATATACACCCATTCCTTCTACATGCACATAATAAAATCCTGCAATTCCTTTTATAATCTTCCCTGTCATCTGCCCTCCGCAGTAAACACAACTTCTCTGGTTACGGTTTTTTCCATAGTGGTTCCTTCTATTGTAGTTACCTCTCCTGTATCCGGATCCGTTGTTGTGGTTGCTTCAGTAGTTACCGTAAATCTGAACTGTATCGTTCCCATAGAAGATTTAATGCCCGAATAGTTAATAGGCACAGGGAAAGAGGTCGTCTGGGTATTTAATAGCTGGGTTCCATCTGCGGTTATCACTGTTACGGCAACCGACATACCGTCCCGATAATCCTCATCCTCTGTGGGCGCTGAAATATTGTCAACATATTTATAGGTAACCTCCGCAGGTCCTATACTTACCCTGATGTCAATCACAGTTCCTTTATCCACATACGAACCTACCGAATAACTCTGATAACAAACCTTATCTACAAGTGATGCATCTTCATTGTTGGTCTGTGAAATAGTTCCAACAGAAAGTCCGCTTTCAGTCAGAATAACAATTGCATTCTCCTCTGTCTCTCCTATTACATTAGGAACCCTGACTTTTGCATTTTCCTCACCCTGGCTTACACGTATGGTTATAGTTGAACCTTCGGGTGCAGCTGTTTCAGCTTCCGGTGACTGGGATATAACATATCCGCTTTGAACCGTGGAATCATAACTTTCTATCGCTGATACAACGAAACCTGACTGTTCCAGTATAGAGGTTGCTTCAGACTTAGACTTTCCTACTACATCGGGCACATTTGTACCCTCACCTTTTTGTGCTACAGTCAGAACTACATTGGAATCTTTATCTACCATCTCACCGGCTTTTACATTTGCTCTGATTACAATTCCCTCTTCGTAATCAGTCGATATTTCATACTCAATTTCAGGTGTAAGTCCCATCTCAATCAAGGCACGCCGTACATCATCCAGAGGTTTTCCTTCCACCTCAATCATTTCAACTTTTCCGGACTGCTCTTCCTGTTTGGCATCTTCCCTATCAGCCGATCCAAATCTAAACATTCCGAAGGCCCGGCCTATAAGGAAAATAACAATTCCGCCAATTAGAAGTGCCGCAACAATTGCGAGAACAGTTGTTATCCTTTCTATCTTGGGATCATAATCCTCGTCGTCCTCTTCCTCTTCATAATATTCCTCATTAACCTCTTCTTCCTCATCCTCTTCCTCATATTGTCTTCGAGGCTGTTCAGTGTTCTTCTTGAGGCGCATAGCTTCATCCATGGAATCTCGCCTATCTGACTGTTTCTTAATCAGAGCCATATCTTTATCGGTGATCATTCTGGTAGAAGCTTCTTCGTCCGGATCTACTACTTTGACAAAATCCTCGTCCGGATTCATAAGTGACTGCTTCAAATCCGTAATCAGTTCATTCATAGACTGATATCTCCTGTCCGGACTCTTCTGACAGCACTTATATACTATCTGTTCTACGCTTATCGGAATTTCCGCAACATACTCTCTGGGAGATGGCAGTTCTTCCTGTATATGTTTAATTGCTATTGCTACTGTCGTTTCTCCGTTAAAAGGTACACGGCCTGTCAACATCTCAAACATTGTGATACCAAGAGAATAGATATCACTCTTTTCGTCACTGTAGCCGCCCCTTGCCTGTTCGGGTGACGTATAATGTACGGAACCCATTACATTGGATGTAATGGTATTGCTGGTTGCCGCCTTCGCAATTCCAAAATCGGTTACTTTAACTTTACCTTCCTTGGAAATAATAATATTCTGCGGTTTAATATCACGATGGATTATGTGATTGCTATGTGCAGCTTCAATTCCCATTGAAACCTGGATTGCAATACTGATAGCTTCCTTAACGGACAGTCTTGCTTTTTTTTCTATATATTTTTTTAATGTAATTCCCTCTACAAGTTCCATAACAATGTAGTGGATACCGCCTTCTTCCCCAACATCATATACATTAACGATATTAGGATGCATAAGACCTGCCGCAGCCTGAGCTTCCACTCTGAATTTGGAAACAAAGTTTGCATTCTCGCTGAATTCCTGCTTCAACACCTTAACAGCTACAAAGCGGTTCAGTTTATGGTCTTTTGCTTTATATACATCTGACATTCCGCCGGTACCGATTTTTTCCAGAATCTCATACCGTTCTCCGATTATCATTCCTATTTTAATCATTTTTCACCTCATCAGACAGCGGTTCTATAATAATAACCGAAATATTATCCTTACCGCCATTGTCATTAGCGGTACGAACCAATTCTTCAGCCCGCTCTTTCAAACTTCCCCCGTTATTTAAAATATGCAGGATAGTATCATCTTCTATCATATTGGTCAGTCCGTCCGAGCAAAGAAGAATCTGATCACCGGCATTAAGTTCCATATCAAAAAAATCCGCCTCAACCGTATCCCGCGCACCTATTGCTCTGGTAATTATATTTTTATCCGGATGATTTCTTGCGTTTTCCCTGTCAATTCCGCCCATCCGAATCATTTCCTCTACCAGCGAATGGTCTACCGTAACCTGCCTTATACTGTCGTTCACGATATAAAGCCTGCTGTCGCCTACATTCGCAACTTCAAGATGCCCTGCAATAAATGTTGCAATAACTATTGTAGTTCCCATACCCGCCAACGCAATATCCTCATATGCTTTCTGTCTGGTAAGGGTATTAGCCTTCTCAATCGCTCTGCTTAAAATCGTAACCGGATTTTTCTCAAACGAGGTCTGAATTTCTTCCACAATTGTCTCTACAGCGTATCTGGAAGCAAAATCTCCCGCATTATGTCCGCCCATTCCATCAGCCACAATAAAAACATTCGGCAGATTACCTATGGGCTCTTCAGAAAGATAGATAAAATCCTGATTCAGTTTTCTTTTTCGTCCAATATCCGTAATTGCATAGGATTTTAACACTGTATCCCCTCCTATGGTTGCCCGGCAATATGACTTCGCCTAAGCTGTCCGCAGGCACCGTCTATGTCCCTGCCCATTTCCCTTCTTATAGTAACATTTATTCCATTTTTTTCAAGCTTATTTTTAA
>JAFLTG010000113.1 GCA_022510545.1 Lachnospiraceae bacterium
TCAGGATTGGGTCAGTTCGGACTGGGCAATCTGGAAAATATGAATTTATATGAGGAGCCAAAGAAAGCGGAAGGCAGCGGAGAAGGCGCAGAAGCAGCACCTGTAATGCAGGAGCAGGATTATCTGTTCGATAAATCCCATAACTGTCCCGTATGCGATGCGGATTTTAAGGCAAGAACAGTTAAAGTCGGTAAAGTAAAACTGGCGGGAACCGATATAGATCTTCGTCCTAAATATGATCAGGTGGATTTGTTGAAGTACGATATAATTATGTGTCCTCGTTGTGGTTACGCCGCACTGAGCAGATTTTTCAAATTTGCCACTTCAACGCAGGTGAAGAATATTAGAGAAAAAATTTCCGCCTCTTTCAAATCTCAGGATGATACCAGAGAGATATATACTTATGATGAGGCGCTTGAACGCTATAAATTGGCTTTGGTCAATGCCATAGTAAAGCAGGCAAAGCCAAGTGAGAAAGCATATATATGTTTGAAATCAGCGTGGCTGCTGCGCGGTAAGTTAGAGCATATGGATACTTCCGATCCGGAATATGAGAAGCAGAAAAAGGAAATCGAAGACGAGGAAAATGAATTTTTGCATAATGCGCTGGAAGGTTTTATATCGGCAAGACAGACCGAGAGCTTTCCGATGTGCGGTATGGACGAAACCACAGTGGATTATCTGATAGCCGTGACAGCTATGCGTTTTGAGCAATATGATGTATCAAACCGCCTGATATCCGGGATACTGACCTCGCCTACAGCGAATCCGCGTATGAAAGATAAGGCACGAACGATTAAGGAAATGCTTGTAAAGAAAGTTAAAGAAAAGAATGCCGCTAAGAAATAGCGGCATTTTTTAATGACAATATTAAATTTGATGAGAGTTTCCTATTTATATGCAATCTTTTTCATCATTGTAAGGTAACCTACAATTTCTTCATATAACATTTCAGGATTAAAGGATGCTTCATTGAAACGCTCAATCATAAGTCCCTTAATGGTGTATTCCAACATAGCGTCCAATTTATTAAAGTCAACATTAGCTGCAAACAGGGATTTGTCAACTTTCCCCATTATCTCGGTATAGACTTCTGTCATAGCACCGCGCTGGTCTTCTATCGCAAGTAATGCCTCCTTTACATTCTCAGATTTGGTACAATCTAAGAAATGCTGCATATATGGATAATTTTTAAGTACCTGCATCTTGGAAAATTCAATTTGTTTACGAAGTTCAAAATAGTCGGTTGCATCATTGACTCCACGGGTCAATTCAAGCTTCATAAATCTGACACTATAATCATATAAAAAGGTATAAAGTCCAAGCTTACTTCCAAAATAGTGGAATAATAAACCTTTGCTGATGCCTGCCTCGCTGACAATATCGTCAGTACTGGCATGTTTGTATCCGTTTAACGCAAATACTTTAAGCGCTGCGTTGATCATCCTGTCCTGCTTTTCTTTTTTGAGGTCAAAAAATTTTTCGTTCATTTGGAATCCTTCCTATTCGACACAAATTGACTTTATGAGTCGAATTTTAATATATCACAAAATAAACATCTATTCAATAATTCATAAAAAACTAGTTATTCTTTTTTTTACGACACAATATATTGTATGTGGGCAAATGTATCAAAAAAAATAATAATTTTTTTATACATATTCCCTTTTCATTTTCGCAAAATAGTATTAATATATTGGTATGTGTATAAAAGAAATGGGGAAAAGTGAAAGGAGACTTCCACAATGGCAAAGAAATTTGGTAAATTTTTAATGACAACAGCAGCTTTGGGTGCTCTTGCAGCAGGAGCCTATTATTTCTTTATGAAGAAGGATGAGTTTCTGGATGATTATTTTGATGAAGACGATGATTTTGATGATTTTGATGAAGATTTGGATGATGATATAGAATCAGAGGCTGATCGCAAATATGTTGATTTGGATTTGTCAAAGACTGCAGAAAAAATTGAAGAGATGGCAGGAGAAAAGGAAGATGATTTTAAAGAAGGCTTAAATGCATCTAAAGCTGAGGCAACAGATAAGATTGTTGGTGAATCAAATGAGCCTGCGGACTCTGATGATGGCGAGGCCAATGTTGAAGAGTTTTTTGATGATGAAGACGCAGAAGGTGAAGAGTATGAAATTAACGACTCTTTAGATGCAATGTAATTTATTAATGACAGGTTATGATTTTTTGTAGGGGGCATCCGCAGGATAGCCTCCTTTTAATTTCTGCATTCCTCGCTGGATGGCGTCTTTAGAGTTTTTCCAGTCGGCGTCCTTGTTTTTATAGTCGAATTTTTCAACCAGCCACGATACATCTTCTGCCAGTCTTGCCATATTATCTTCCATAAGTTTAAAAGCCATATCAAAGAAGTCGGCTTTCTCTTTATCACTTAACTGGACTTCGGCAGCATCGCATAAATCGCCGAAATGATGCAGGCAGAAGCCTTTACTGTTTTTAATTCTCTCAACAAATTCAGGGTCTTTTTTATACATAAAGAAAAATGTATCGATATATCGTGCATATGTGTCCTGAAAACGGTTGCAGATATAGCAGGATTTTTCCTTTTCCTTCACCCAGAGACCAATCGGATTAATACCTTCGGCATGTTTTTTGAATTTATCCATTAAAGAAGTTTTACCCGGAGTGTAGTTCTGAAACTGTGCTTTCATTTCGTTATTCATTCGGGCATAGTGGGTCTTGAGTATCCAGGCATTGCCAAGGGTATTGCCGTAATCGAACATTTTCTTGAAATGAGCACGACAAAAACCTGCCTTGTCGGTAGCCTCTCTGATATCGCTTTCCATATAAGAGGATCCAGAGCCTAATGTGAAGTCTAACAGGTCCTGCTCTACGTTTCTTTCGATAAAGCAGAATGGGCATTCGTCGTTGGCATTTATGGCATCATTTAACGGGATTGTGTATAATTGTTCTTTCATAATAAGTGACCCTTTCTAGTGCATTGAGTCAATAATAACATATTGGGAAAAGTGATTCAATAACCTCATATATTTTAAGAAAAATTAGTTGCAACTAACAGAAATTATAACTATACTTATATTCGGAACAAATTTGAAAGACTGGTAACAACTATGAATATAAAAAATTCAATTCCTGAAATAAATCAGGACAAGGGGAAGATTATAGAGAATATTAAATGCTTTGCGCTGGATATGGATGGTACGGTTTATCTGGGGGAGAAGTGGATTTACGGTGCTTTGGATTTTTTGAAAAAGATTGAAGAATCGGGGCGCAGTTATGTTTTTTTGACAAACAATTCTTCTAAAAATCCGGCGGTTTATATGGACAAGCTGCATCGAATGGGGCTGGATGTGGGAGATGAGAAGCTTATCACTTCCGCGCAGGCAACGGTTCGTTATCTGCAGGAAAATTTTCCTGACAAAAAAGTTTTTCTTCTGGGGAATCCTATGTTGTGTGAGCAGTTTGAACAGGCGGGAATAGTGCTAAGTGATGAGACTCCGGAGGTGGTCGTCACAGCGTTTGATACTACACTAAATTACGATAAAATGTGTAAAGTATGTGATTTTGTAAGATCCGGATTGCCTTACATAGCGACGCATCCCGATTTTAACTGTCCGACTGAGACAGGTTTTATTCCGGATATCGGAGCGATTCATGAATTTATAAAAGCATCGGCTTTCCGTTATCCGGATTGTATAATCGGTAAGCCAAACAGCTATATTGTGGATTATCTGGTTGACAGAGTGGGAGCAGAGCGGGAGACAATAGCGATGGTAGGTGACAGGCTGTATACTGATATCGCCGCCGGTGTAAACAATGGTCTTAAAAGTATTCTGGTGCTCAGCGGTGAGGCGGCATTAAGTGATGTGAAAGAAGCCAAGGCGCTTCCTCATCTTATATTTGATTCGGTGCGGGATATTATTCCGTTTTTATAGTGTTTATAAGGATAGTATACTATATAAGCGCTAAAGTACAGTGTAAATAGTTAAGTATTGATAGTTTTTTATAAGAATAGTAGAATAGTAATAATAATACATTTTTGGGGGTTCGGATATGAGAAAAAGCGGGGTGTTGCTGCCGGTTTCAAGCATTCCATCAAAATACGGAATTGGAACGTTTTCAAGGCAGGCATATGAATTTGTAGATATGTTGGAACAGGCAGGTCAGACCTATTGGCAGATTTTGCCGCTTGGACCGACAGGTTACGGAGATTCACCATACCAGTCTTTTTCTACTTTTGCAGGAAATCCTTATTATATTGACTTAGAAACCCTGATTGAGGAAGGGTATTTGACTAAGAAAGACTGCGATAGCTATGATTTTGGCGATAATGACGAATATATAGATTATGAAAAAATCTATTTTTCCAGATTCAAGGTACTTAGAACTGCATTTAATAAGGCCAAAAGCGACAATCTGGAAGCTGATACGGCTTATCAGGATTTTGTTGGAGAAAATGCATATTGGCTTGATGACTATGCTCTTTATATGGCAGTCAAAAATTCCTTTGACGGAGTGAGCTTTATAGAGTGGGATGAGGATATCAGACTCCGTAAAAAGGAGGCTCTTAAAAAATATAAGGAAAAATATAAGGACGAAATTGATTTTTACAAGTTTCAGCAGTTTATATTTGCCAGACAGTGGTTTGCCTTAAAGGAATATGCCAATAAAAAGAAGATTAAGATTATAGGAGATATCCCTATATATGTGGCTTTTGACAGTTCGGATACCTGGGCGAACCCTGAATTGTTTCAGCTGGATGAAAATCTGGAACCGATAGGGGTTGCAGGCTGTCCGCCGGATGCATTTTCCGTCACAGGTCAGTTGTGGGGCAATCCTTTATATCGTTGGGAATATCACAAGGAAACCGGATACGAGTGGTGGATGAAGAGGATCGCTTACTGCTATAAACTCTATGATGTAGTTAGAATTGACCATTTCAGAGGTTTTGATGAGTATTATTCAATTCCGTATGGAGATCCTACCGCTGAATTTGGACATTGGGAAAAGGGACCGGGTTATGATATATTTAAAACCATGAAAGCTGAACTTGGTAAAAAAGCTGTAATTGCGGAGGATCTTGGATTTTTGACCGATTCGGTACTGAAGCTTGTGAAAAAAACCGGTTATCCCGGAATGAAGATTTTGCAGTTTGCCTTTGATTCAAGGGAGGAAAGCGACTATCTTCCGCATAACTATACTACAAACAGTGTGGTTTATACCGGAACGCACGACAATGACACCGTGCTTGGCTGGCTCTGTACCATGAACAGACATGACAGGTCTTTTGCCAAAAGATATCTCAATATAAATAAGAATAAGGATATACAGTGGGAATTTATCAGAGCCGCTATGTCAAGCGTATCCGACACCTGCATAATTCCAATGCAGGATTATCTCGGTCTTGGGGCTGAGGCAAGAATTAATATACCCTCCACTCTTGGACTTAACTGGAAGTGGAGAATGCTTCCGGGTGCATTCAATGAAGAACTTGCCCTGCGCATAAGAAAAATGACAAAGTTATACGGCAGGTTGTAAAAATATTAACGCTTTTGCGGCAGGTATCTGCCTGGTCATAATTTTTTCCGGCTTAAATTTGAATTGTGGTATTCCGGATTGTTTGTTACATCATCCAGAAACCAGTCAACCGGCATAAAAGCCTGAGCGGTTTTTTCATCAGGGAATTCCACCTCGGCAATTATGAGATTTTCAAACGGAGCTTCAAAAATATCCAGTTCTATGGTGAGACTGATTTGGTCAACGGGAAATTCGAAATCTGATGCAAATGTCGGATTTTCAACCGGAATGAGATAACGTTTTTTTGCTATTACATTTCCGTCTGCTTTTTCACGAAGATGATAGTAGGACTGTTCATTTAGCGGGAGATTATATTCCTCCCTTGCCATGAGCCCCTTACCCTTGTAGGTCAGGTAGTAATTATCATCCTCTTTCCGTATCCTGACAACTGGGTCGGTATTCAAATACGCCTGTTCAATAGTATGGAACTGATATTGATCTAAATTGACCGGTATAGTCTTTACTGTAAATTTACGTTCGATTTCCATGTAAGGCTCCTTTATTGATTGATTTTTTTCTATTATATTATATATTAAAGTAGTAAGCAATTGGTAAACAATTTATCAATAACCGGAACTTAGGCAAATAAACAAAATGGAGGTATATCAAAATGAGTAAAGTATGCGTTTTTTTTGCAACCGGCTACGAAGAAATAGAAGCACTGACCGTAGTGGACATTCTGCGCCGCGCTAGTATTGATGTGGACATGGTTTCAATTAATGATGAAAGGAAAGTAACCGGTTCACACAATATTACTGTAGAAATGGACAAACTGTTTAATGAAGTCGATTTTGACAGCATCGATATGCTGGTTCTTCCGGGTGGTATGCCGGGAACAAAAAACCTTGAAGCCTTTGAGCCTCTTATGAACAAAGTAGACGATTTCTATAATAAAGGAAAGTATATTGCGGCAATCTGCGCCGCTCCAAGTATTTTCGGACACAGGGGTATTTTAAAGGGAAAGAAAGCCTGCTCATATCCGACGTTTGAAAGCCATCTTGAAGGTGCCGCTGTAACAAAAGAACCGGCAGTTGTTGATGGCAAAGTCATTACAGGACGCGGTATGGGAACAGCGATTCCGTTTGCGCTCACTATACTTAAGGAATTAAAAGGTGATAATGAGGCGGCGTCAATGAAAGAAACAATTGTTTTTAACTAAATAATTACTAAAACTTACCAAAATATTTTTTTTCATTCCGTTCATACTAACATCAAG
>JAFLTG010000114.1 GCA_022510545.1 Lachnospiraceae bacterium
ACAGAGGCTTATAGCCTCAGAGCAAACCGCCCGTTAGACGGGCGGTGCTGATTATCAGGAGAGTATCAATGAGCGATAAGATTTCTATTATCATACCTTGTTATAATGCACAGAACTATATTGACAGATGCTTGAAAAGTATAGAAGAGCAGACATATGTCCTTGACGGAACAGGGGAAGTGGAGATTATACTGATCAATGATGCTTCTACCGATGGAACTTATGAGAAGCTGCTTAAATATGAAGAAAAATATCCGGATAATGTTCTGGTAATCTCCTGCGAAACCAATTCCGGACCGGGAACCGTAAGGAATATCGGACTTAAATACGCTTCGGGAGCATATGTGTTCTTTGTAGATGCGGATGATGTAATAGATATTACAATGCTTAGCCGTATGTATGAAGTGATGAAGTTACATGACGTGGATATAGTGGAATGCGGTTACAGGACTTTCTCTGATATGGCGGAATTGGCAGGTGTATCAAGTGAAGAATCAATAAAAGAATCAGTAAAAGCGACAGAAAAAGAATCAATACAGAAGTTGAAAACAAACAATAACAATGGTTATTTAATAAAAGTGAAAACAGCCGGAGACAGAGGACGTTTTATCTTAAAATCATTCAAAACAGCAGTCTGGGGGCGGCTCTATAAAAAAAGCTTCCTCGACGATAACGAATTATATTTCCCGGAGAATATGATATATGGAGAGGATAACTTTTTCTCCGGACTTGCTATGCTTACGTGCCAATCATACTACTGCATCAATGATTCTCTTTACTATTATTATAATAATGTCAACGGTATAATACGCCGGACAGGCGATAATGAACGGATATATCAGCTTGCCGATATTATGAAACTGTATATAGATGAGCTGGATAAAAGGGGCTTCCTTGGCGGAGATGATATGTGCAGCCAATATTCCCGGGCTTCGGAAACCATATCGGAATATGCCGCAGAATTTGAGTGGTATATGATTTACAAGTATTTCATGGATCCGGTAAGCTTCATAGTTGCCGGAAAGTTTCCGGATTGGAGAGAACAGGTTTATTACTTTGGTAAAGAGCTGCTTCAGTTTTTCCCGGAAGCATATAATAACGCTTATCTGAACAGCGATACAAGGTGGGCGGACTATGTAACATTGTTAAAAGAAGCGGAGAGTTATCCTAAGAATCGCCATCGAGAATAATCTTCAGCATCTGGGCCAGCCGAACCTCATAAGTATGATACTTGGCAACTTTTTCATACCCGTTTATGGCTATTTCGATTCTTTCTGCGTCATGATGCAGATAATAATCTATCTTATTAATTAAATCCTGGGTGTTCTCATACACTTCCAGATCCTTCCCGATTTCAAAATACTCCGGAATCTCTGCCTGATAATTGGAAATCAGGAACCCTCCGCAGCCCAGAACGTCCCAGACTCTCAAAGAAAGCCCGGTCTCAATAGGCCTCATAGTAATATTCAGATTGATCTTAGATGCATGAAATATCTTAGGCATTTGTGTCAAAGTATTTGCACTTCCCATATTTTGTACCTTTGGCAGGGCAGCAGTGTTGCTGCGGGTATAGAGCGATACGTTGAAACGCTCGGACAGTGCGGATAATATCTCGGTTCTTTCAACATTGGCAAGCTTCATCCCGATATACTGGTGTGCTGCCAGATACCGGTCCGTATCCAGAAAAACATCCTGTCCTTTATAAAAATCCGGGTCCGCAGCCGCAATTTCATTAATAACATCCTCGGGAAGCGTATCATATATGAAATTATATCCAAAAACCTTCATTTGAGCCTGAATCAACCCGTTTACATATCCCGCCGTATAATCGGAAAGTGACAGAGAGTCGTACTTACACTTCTCGGAATACAGGGAGCCGACAAAAGTGACATCACTGTCATATTTTGCGTAATCATCCTCTGTCATATCCAGTATCACCTTTTCCCAGCGTTTCACATTGGTTGCAAGCGGAAGATAATAAATATGCTCGGGATTATACGGGTGAAAAAATTCATACTGAGCCTTATCAAACAGAAATATCCTGTTCCATTCATTTTTCAGGGCATTTGAAAAAAGCTCTGCCACCGGACTGTCCACACTCCAGCAGACATATGGAATTTTAAACCGGTTGCAGGTATAGGAAATAGCCGGATAGAAGTTTATGCTGAATACAAAAGACAGTTTGTGCGAAAGAATCCACTCGGTAACTTTCATAGCACACTGAGACGGCGTGATGCCTTTATCGGTCATTTCCATTTTTTCCTGATGCACGGTAATGCCAAATGTTTCAAATACCTGAATAATATCAGGTTCACAAATGCTGTTGTATCGATAAATTAGGATTTCCATATAATTACTATCCTTTCGCCGGTTTATATGTTATAATAGTATCGAATTAAATATCGTTCTAATTTAACTTATTTTATAATAGTTTAATGTAAAATCGGAAAACTTCCAATAGAAATAATATAAAAATATTATTATGCTCTAAATTATTTAAATTTTTTTCCGATATATACTGCAAGGAACTACTTTTTTCTAAAAAAAGGAGTTAGGACGATTTAAAATAAGTTACTATTAACCAAATATCACATGGAGGTGATTTACGATGGCAATTGAACCATTAAGCAGTGTAATGACATTTCAGGCGCAGGATGTAGCTATGCCCAAGGTACAGACTGTGCAACCGGCTGACATGGAAGTTTCACCGGTTGACCAAGCAGTGAAGGTAGATGCAACTACTTCGGCAGTTGTAAAAACCCAGGAGGAAAACAGTGAATCCGGCAGCGATTCTAATAAGGGCAGCGATGCTAAAAGCAGACAGCAGGAGATTAAAAATTCAACACAGGCAGCTTCTGACCAGTTGAAAAAAGCGATAGAAGAGATGAATCGCAAGATCAGTAACACCAATGAAGAGGCTGTTTTCGGTGTCCATGAGGATACTAACAGAATCATGATCAAGATTATTGATAAGGACACCAAAGAAATCATAAAAGAATTCCCGCCGGAGAAGACTCTCGATATGATTGCAAAGGTATGGGAGATGGCAGGAATCCTCGTAGACGAAAAGAGATAGGAGGATAAACAGATGGCTATTAGAGTTACCGGAATGTATTCCGGACTTGATACAGAGAGCATCATCTCTGAGCTGGTATCGGCTAAGAGTGTGAAGAAGCAGAAACTTGTTAAGGCTCAGACCAAACTGAGCTGGAAACAGGATGCATGGAAAGCTCTCAATACTAAGATTTACAATTTCTATACCAATGTGCTTGACAGTATGCGTTATCAGGGTTCTTATCTTAAGAAAACAACCAAGGTTTCCAACTCTAACGCAATAACCGTTAAAACCAGCGACAATGCAGTAGACGGAACAAGAACCGTTAAGGTCAATCAACTGGCTAAAGGTGCTAAACTTACGGGACGCAGCCTTGAGACTGCCGGTGGTGTTCGTTTCACCGGTGGTGCGGATCTGGCTACTCTTCGTAAGTTCAATGGTATGGATGCAGATACCAATTTATCCGGAAGTTTCAGGGTAATGGGTACTCAGGGCGAGTATCTGGAATTTGAAGTTAATGAAAATACTACCATTGATGATGTAGTAAATATGATAAGGAGTACCGGTCTGAACTGTAATTTTGATACAGACAGTCAGAGGATTTTTGTAAGTTCCAAGAATACCGGTGCAGTAAATAACTTCTATTTTATGGCTAATGACGAAGGCGGTATGAATGCGCTTGCAGCATTAGGACTTTTGTCAGCTGATGATATCAGTAAAAACCCAGAGCTTAGTAAATGGGCCGGTTATGCTACTGACAATGAGGCTTATGACAAGGCTGTTGAAGATGAAATTGCAAAGCGTAAGGCTGCATATGAGGCTGCCAATGAGGCACTGAAATCAAACAATGACAGCTTAGATAAGGCAAATAAAGATTTACTTGATGCTAATCAGGAAATTCTTAAGAGTATGCAGGAACATGATTCGGATTATCTGGGTCAGCAGTTTGCGGCTAAATCCGGAGGGAAAACCATATCACAGGCTGCCGAGGAGTTATACGGTGACAACGGTCTCTACAATAAGATGCTGGATGCTAAGGCTGCTCTTGATAAAGCCAAGAATGCTGAAGAGCCTGACGAGGATGAAATAGAAACATTACAGCAGGCTTATGATGATGCCAAGGTTGCATATGATGATGCAGAGAAGGATATCTTTGGCTTAATAGATGATATAGTATATGGTGAATTACAGCCCAAAAAGGATGAGGATGGTAATCCGGTTTATGAGCAGAAGGTAGATGAGGATGGCAACCTTGTTTATGAGCAGGCAAAGAATGAAGACGGTGAACTTGTTACCGATGATGACGGTAACCCTGTCTATGATAAGACTAAACCTGTTTATGATGAGACTAAACCTGTAATGGAGCGCCAAGGCGGTCTTAAGGCTGAATATGACAAAGCGCAGGCTGAAGGAACCGTTACTGATGAGATGCAGGCTCAGGTTGATTCTATAAACAAATGGTATGATGAAGTTTTAACATACAAACAAAACAAGTCAACCATAGAGTCAAATAATGATAAAATAGCTAAGAATGAGGCTCAGATTGCGGAGAATAACACATATCTTGATGATACTGAGTCATCAGAATACGGCGGTAAGACCAAACTCGAATATGAAATAAGAGAAGAGTTTGATAAAAGAATTGAGTATGCACAGAAATCTCTGGATGCATTGGAAGAAGACGGCGAGTATTCCAAGTGGCTGGGTGCTTCCAAGGTTAATGGTCAGGATGCAGAGGTTATTATTGACGGAGCTTTATTTACTTCAATGGATAATACCTTTAGCGTAAACGGACTGACAATTACAGCTAATGAAGTAACCGATAAGGAAATCACGATCACAACATCTAACGATACCGACGGTGTCTATGATATGATTAAGAACTTCTTTAAGGAGTATAACAGCTTGATCAATGAGATGTCTTCATTGTACAATGCTGAAGCATCAACAGGTTATGAACCTCTTACAAGTGAAGAGAAAGAAGCTCTTAGTGAAAGCGAAATCGAGGAATGGGAGAAGAAGATAAAAGACTCACTTCTTCGCCGTGATAGTACTCTGAGTACGGTAAGCACTGCGATGTCATCCATACTTCTAAAGGGTGTGACTCTTAATGGAGAGCAGTGGTATCTGTCTGATTTTGGAATCAACACACTGGGGTACTTTGAGGCTGCAGAAAATGAGAGAAATGCTTATCATATTGACGGTGATGCCGATGATGATAAGACAAAAGCCAATAATAATATCTTAAAGGCTATGATTTCAAACAGTCCTCAAGCTGTTATGGATTTCTTCACAAGTTTAGCCAATAACCTGTATGATGAACTTACAGAAAAGATGTCATCTACTACTATGAGTAGTGCGTTCACTGTTTATAATGATAAACAGATGAAGAATGAGTATAATGATTATACCGATAAGATTGCCAGAGAAGAAGAGAAATTGAATGCTTTGATGGATAAGTGGTACAGCAAGTTTTCCAAGATGGAAGTGGCTATGTCAAAATTGGAATCCAGAAGCAGCTCTCTTGCAAGTATACTGGGAGGCCGATAATCAGCCTGGAATGGTGTGTTAAGATCAAGGAGGAGAATGACTATGCCAGCACGTAATCCCTTTGCAGAATATACTCAAAATAAAATATTGTCAGCATCACCGGCAGAAGTGACGCTTATGTTGTACGAGGGTGCAATTAAGTTTTGTAATATTGCTATTATGGCAATAGAAAGCGGTGAAACAGAGAAGGCTCACGTCAATATTAAGAAGACGCAGCGTATCATAGAAGAATTCAGAAATACGCTGGATCATAAATATGAGGTTGCCGAAGAATTTGACAAAATTTATATATATCTACTGCAGAGACTTTTAGATGCGAATATGACTAAAGATAAGGCAATATTGGAAGAAGTCAATATGCACCTTAGGAGTGTAAGGGATACATGGAAAGAAGTTATGAAACGCTGTAATCAGGCGTAGAGAGGGCAGGCATGAGTCAGAATATTGCACAGATATTATTGCAAAGTCTTGAAAAGAAGAATCTCGTACTTGATGAGATTATCGCACAGAATGATTTACAGGAAGATATCCTGAAGCAGGAGAATCTTGACATGGATGCATTAGATGCATCTGTTCAGAAAATCGGTGATTTGGTAGAAGAATTAGAAAAGCTTGACGATGGGTTTGAATCAGTGTATGATAGAGTACGTACCGAAATCATGGAGAACAAATCCATGTACCGTGCAGAGATAACGCAGATGCAGGAGAATATCCAGCAGATTACCGATAAGGTGGTAAAGATCAATGCTGCTAGAATGCGTAATCAGCTGCGTGCAGAGAACCATTTCAAGCAGAAGGCCGGTGAAATTAAGCAGGCCGTGTCTAAAACCAAGGTGGCTAACAACTATTATAACAATATGAATAAACTCAATTACGTGGCTCCTCAGTTTTATGACAATAAGAAGTAGTACTTACGGGCGATTTTAAGTTTAAAAATATTTTAAAAAAAAATTTTAAAAAGCCCTAAAGTAAATCGGAGATATTCCGATATATAATACAAGTAAAGCAAGCTGATTATTTACTTGACCAACAGTAATGGGGCCGATGGCAGCGTACGAGCCGGAGGAACCATTACAAAACAAAAATTAGCGGCAAGGATGCCGTATCAAATTCAAGGAGGAATATATTATGGTAGTACAACACAATCTTACAGCAATGAACT
>JAFLTG010000115.1 GCA_022510545.1 Lachnospiraceae bacterium
GCTGGAAAAGGGACTCGAACCCTCGACCTACTGATTACGAATCAGTTGCGCTACCAACTGCGCCATTCCAGCTCAATGCTAAACACAAGTGTTATTATAAGGGTTAATTCCCTATTTGGCAAGATGTATTTATTATTTATTTTTATGGATAAATACCCTTATAATTATCTACTGTTCTTTATCAATATGAACATCCAATTGATTGAAAGGTATCTTAATACCTGCCTCATCCAATGCATATTTGATATTCTCGGTAAGTCTCCATTTGGTTTCCCAGTAATATTCCGACTCTGCATAGCAGCGTACTCCAAGAATTACTGCACTGTCTCCAAGGGAATCAACAAACACTGTTTTATCCTCACTCTGCATCACTTTATCATCACTTTCAAGTAATTTCATAAGTACAGTCCTTGCTTCCCTTATATCAGCATCATAAGAAATTCCCACCGATATATCTATACGCCTCTTAGGCATCGCGCTTGCATTGATCATACTTGAATTGGAAAGTTCTCCGTTCGGAATAACCACCAGTCTGTTATCAGCAGTAACCAGCTTGGTATAGAAAATCTGCATCTCTATTACGGTACCTTCATTTCCGTTTCCGGCAATAATATAATCACCTACCTTGAAGGGACGAAGCAGCAAAATCAGAACGCCGCCTGCGAGATTGGAAAGACTGCCCTGTACGGCAAGACCTATTGCCACACCGGCAGAACCCAAAAGCGCTACCACACTTGCGGCATCCAACCCGAAACCGCTCGCAATAAAGAAGATTAAAATAATATATAGCGCAATTTTTACAAAGGAGTTTAGGAATTGTATTACTCCCACATCCGCATTACCGCGTTGCAGAGATTTTTTGAGGATCCTGCACACAAGCTTAATAAGTTGTGTACCAATAATAAATACTATTAATGCCAATACGACTCTGATTCCGAAACGTAATGCGGTTTCCGGAAGTTTTTGCAAATATGACTGAATCATTCCTACATTTATTTCTTCTCCTGTCATTGCTTCTATTTCCGATAAAGCAGTATCAAAAACCATAGCGCCCTCTGATCATTTAATATATTTCATACATAATCATATGCACTGATTCATACTTTTTGACTCTTTATCTTCTCCTTTATCTATTCTACTTTTTAGTTACATCGGCTTTTCCGGTTACCTTTACTGTCTTTTTATCTGTTCCCTTATTATTACTCTCGTTTTTCTTTTCCCTGTCGGTTATTTTCTTAAGCCGCTCTGCAGCTTCATTAGCAGCCTTAGCTTTTTCCTCTGCTTCCTGCATAGCTTTCCTTGCCGCTTCTTTGGCTTCTTTAGCTTCTATGGCAGTAATTCTTGCCAACTCTTTTGCGACCTTTTTCTCTTCAGCCTCTTTTGCCTTGCGGATAGCCTCTGCTTTAGCTCTGTCTATCTCCGCCTTTTCTTCCGGAGTATAAGGTGTATATGAAAAGATACTGAGTGAAAGCGGCGCACTTACCATTTCAATCGCATACGGCTTGCCGTCCCATTCTTTTTCTATGCTATGTTTTTCCTTCGTATTTACTACGCCGCTGCCACCATATGTTTTAGAATCAGTATTCAGTATTTCTTTATATTTACCTTCATACGGAACTCCCACCGTGAATTCCTGTTTTGCATTGGCAAAATTGGCAACTACTACAAGGGTATCTTCCGGCTTATCAGCCTTACGCAGATATGAAAGCATACAAGCCTGCGGTGTAATGCAGTTAATCCACTCAAAGCCTTCCCATGAATCATCTTTAGCATACATAGCCGGAACGGTTGTATACATCTTATTTAAATCTGCAACCAGCTTATTCAGTTTCTTATGTTCCGGATACTCAAGCAGCTCCCACTCTACCGCGCGGCCTTCATTCCACTCATCATATTCACCGATATCCTGTCCCATAAAAAGAAGTTTCTTACCGGGATGTGTCATCTGATACGCATAAGTCAGACGCAGATTTGCAAACTGGTCTTTACGCTCTCCCGGCATCTTGCCAAGCAGCGTAGCCTTCCCATGGACAACCTCATCATGTGAAAATACCAGTACAAAGTTTTCACTGTATGCATATATCATACTGAATGTAAGATTATTATGACAGCCTGAGCGGAAATACGGATCATTTTTAATATAACTTAAATAATCGTTCATAAAGCCCATATTCCATTTCAAATCAAATCCCATGCCATCATCATCCAATGCCCCCGTAATCTTAGGCCATGCTGTGGACTCTTCCGCTATCATAAGTACATCTTTGTTTCTTTTTTTCACAATAGAGTTAAGGTGTTTTAAAAATTCCACAGCCTGAAGATTCTCATTGCCGCCATACATATTGGCAATCCATTCTCCGCTGTTTTTTCCATAATCCAGATACAGCATTGATGCAACCGCATCCATACGGATTCCATCCGCATGATACTGTTCTATCCAGTACAACGCATTGGCAATTAGATAGTTACTAACTTCAGGTCTGCCATAGTTATATATAAGCGTTCCCCAGTGAGGATGACTTCCCTGTCTTGGATCCGCATGCTCATAAAGGCAGGTGCCGTCAAAATTGGAAAGTCCATGTGTATCCCGCGGAAAATGTGCCGGTACCCAATCCAAAATAACTCCGATATCAGCCTTATGCATTTCATTCATAAAGTACATAAAGTCCTCTGCCGTACCGTAACGTGAGGTGGGCGCATAGTAACCGATGACCTGATATCCCCATGACTCATCCAGCGGATGCTCCATAACGGGCATAAGCTCAATATGCGTGTAATTCATCTTTTTAACATACGAAATAATCTTAGGCGCCAAGTCTCGATAATTCAGATAATCATTGCCATCCTCTGTTCTTGCAAAGGAGCCAAGATAAAGCTCATAAATGCTTATTGGTGATTTCGGCGACTGAACTTTACCACGATTCTTCATCCACTTAGAGTCATTCCATTCAAAACCGTTAATATCCCTGACAATTGAAGCCGTATCGGGACGAAGCTGCTGTCCGAAAGCATAAGGGTCAGCTTTCATATAAGTCAGTCCACCCTTTGCTTTTAATTCAAACTTATAGCTGTCTCCCGCTTTAACTCCGGGAATAAAAATTTCAAAGATTCCGGAATCCCAAAGTCTTCTCATCTGGTGCACCCTGCCATCCCAGCCGTTAAAATCCCCGACCGTGCTGACACGCAGTGCATTGGGTGCCCACACTGCAAAATAAACTCCGTCCACACCATCTATCTTCATAGGATGCGCACCCAGCTTCTCATATACAGTATAATGAATTCCTGAATTAAATTTATCGGTTTCTCGTTTATTAATTTGCGGTTTGAAGTTGTAAGGGTCTATGACTTTTTTCAAAGTTCCGTCTTCATATTCCACTATATATTCATAAGGATTAATTGTTTTTCCGGGAAGCAATACCGCAAAAAATCCCGATTCATCCACACATTCCATCTTATAGCTTTTATCACCTGTTTCCGGCTGAAGGCGCACAGTCTTAGCCCCCGGAAAAATCGCCTGAACCAGAACATTGTTTCCGGTAACATGCGCACCAAGTATGCGGTGTGGATCGTCCTCTTCGGAATATATGATTCCCTCAATTTCAGGCCAGTTCATTAATTTATAAAGCTTTTTATTCATCCTTACTCCTTATCTGTCCTCATTTACGGACGCTCATGATTAACTCTGATCTTCTAACGAATGTATAAAAATTCCACTGCGCAGCTTAGGCTCAAACCATGTTGATTTGGGAGGCATCAGCTTGCCTGCATCAGAAACCTCAAACAATTCATGTATGTCTGTCGGATACATCGAAAAGGCCACTTTACAATCAGTTTGAACTCTTTTCTCCAATTCATTATGTCCCCGGATTCCACCGACAAAGTCAATTCTTCCGTCACTTTTGGGGTCTAAAATGCCAAGCACCGGCTGTAACATATAATTTTGTAAAATTGCGACATCCAAATCCTTTACCGGATCATTCGTTAACATTTCCTCCTTTACCGAAAGCTTATACCAGGTATCTTGCAAGTACATTCCGAATTCGCCCTTCCTTACCGGACGATACGGCGTATGACCTACTCTCTCCACCTCAAAAATCTCTTTAGTTTTTGCAAGGAATTCTTCTTCGGTATATCCGTTTAAGGATTTCACAACCCTGTTATAGTCCATTATATGTAACTGGTCATCCGGAAAAATCACAGAAAGGAAATAGTTAAATTCTTCTTTTCCGGTATAATTCGGATTCTGCTCTCTTCTTTTCTGTGAAACCCTGACAGCCGAAGCGCATCTGTGATGTCCGTCAGCAATATAAACCGCATCCACCTTGGCAAAGCCATCACGAATCACATTCACAGAAGCATCATCATCAATCACCCACACCCTATGTATAATGCCATCGTCTGCAGTAAAATCATACACAGGCTGTTTCTCCTTTGCTTTTTCCACTTGTGACTGGATATCTTCCCTTCCTCTGTATGCTAAAAAGATGGGCCCGGTCTGTGCATTGCAGATATCCACATGACGGATTCTGTCAGCCTCTTTATCGGCTCTTGTATTCTCATGTTTCTTTATTATCTGATTCTCGTAATCATCTACGGATGCGCACGCAACAATTCCGGTCTGTGACCTTCCGTTCATTACAAGTTCATACACATAATAAACAGGCTTATCATCGGTAATAAACTCACCATCTTTTATCATCTTAGTCAATAGCTCTTTCGCCTTCTCATAGACTTCAGGTGCATACATATCATAGCCTTCCGGAAACTGTGTCTCAGGTCTGTCTATGCGTAAAAAAGTTAACGAATCACCGTCTACTTTTTTTCTTGCTTCTTCCCTGTTGTATACATCATACGGCAGGGCTGCAATTTTTTCTACCAAGTCAGGTCTTGGTCTATACGCTCTAAAAGGTATTATATCAGCCATAAATTGTCTCCTATTATTTTCAGTTTTAATTTTTACACTTATATTTTTAATATAAAATTTAAATATATATTATACATTTTAACAAATATACTTGTCCAACACAAGCATACAGTGATAAAATAACTATATTAAGTAAAAAGGAGAAATGAACATGACCGCAGAAAATGCAGAAATCCTTAATAAAATCAACGCTTATGCAGAAAAAACTCTCGCAGATATAGATCCTCAGAAAACTCCGGTTTCATACCAGCTTGAAACACTGAAGCCTGTTATGGAGGAAATTGCAAAGGAAAAAGGGATGTCTGTTGAGGATGTTTTTATTCTTTATATGGATCTTGCCAGTGAAGTAGCTGTAAAGGCTGAGGCCCAGTTTCAGAGTGAGATGCGGGATGTGATGGAATAAGAATTATAAAAATTCCGGTTCATTTATGCCAAGGCTGTTCCGTACTTTTAACCGTCTGCCCGCCGGCAACCGCCTGTTGAAGCAAAATAGCCATATATGTATCCTGCAGCGCACTTTTCAAAGAGTACGAAGTGCCTGCAATCCTACTGTCATACCCCTTCTCTTCCCTCGCATATGCTGCAATACCAAACATCACCTTTGCTATTGCCTGTTCGTCGGCTGATAATTTAGTATATTCTTCACCCATTGTCTTTTCATCGTATGACAATTCCGGATTTTGCACATTCAACACCCCTGTAGAATGTGCAAAATTCTCTATCGATGCACACTCAGAAAGATTGTCCTGATTCAGAAAATAAATCTTATCATCTTTTATTTCTCCCCTCGGTCCACGAATATTCAAATAATTATGTCTGATAGGTGACCTATACTGCTCCGAATCAAAATCATACAATCCTACTTTTCCGTCCTCAAATTCAAATACAGCAACCGTACGCTTTTTATCTGCTATTCTTCCGTCCGTAAACTGTTCATAGCGGCTCATGGTTTCAACTGTAGGAAACGTAAACGTTTTTCCGTTTATTTTAAACGGTGTCATATCTTCCTTAAGAAAATGCCGTATCAAGCTTGCACCATGATACTCATGCGCCAGTGATACTACCGCACTATAAGGTTCTCCAATAAGATTCTTATCCAATACCTGACTAACAGCATAATAGTCGGGATAATACATATATTGCTCTGCTACAGCCAGTTTGGCCCCCTTCTCATACAGTGCCCAAAGCTCATACAAAGTCTCTATTTCTAATGCTGCAGGAGTCTCACACAGCACAGTAAATCCTCTTTCCAGCCATTCTTTGGATATATCCGCAATTGAGGCCTTATTCACCGCCACTACAACGAAATCCGGCTTCATTTCTACACATTCCTCTATGGAAGTGGTGGTATGTATTCCATATTCCACTGCCAGCCTGTCCGCTTTCTCCTGTGTTCTGCACAGCATAGCGCACATTTCGAAATCCTGTGAAAGTGCTTTTGCGATTCTCACATAAAACAGCGATCTCCATCCGGAACCAACAATAATAAAACGATATTTAGCCATATTAATTTTCCTCCTTACGAATGCTTGTGTAAATTAAAATTTGTGGCTGGGCTGAAGGGCGGATTGCGCAAATAGTAAGCTGGCTGGTGGTCGGCTTTCGGGAATAAGAAGT
>JAFLTG010000116.1 GCA_022510545.1 Lachnospiraceae bacterium
AGTGACTTGTCGTCAGTTTCCTAACTTGACATTCGCTCCACGGAAAACCTGCCACTTGCGGCAGCAACCTCACGCTTCATAGCTATCATGCCACAGCATTAGATAGTATACACGAAGTTTTTTCATTATGCAAGTGTTTTTTTGAAAAAACTTGCAATATTTTTATGAAATGGTAAGATAGGAAATATAAAAGGAAAAAGCAGGAGGTCTGCCCGTGGCAACAAGTGATTATGTAACAGCATTGAAATTAGGAAGACGCAGCTATCAGTCTGCCCTTACCAAAGGAGAATATCCCTATCTTCCAGCACTGGATGATATCTTATCTTATACGGAAATGGCTGCGCCTGTCAATCTGGGTGTAATGGATATTCCATTATCTAAGATTGTCGGCACAAAAACGGCGGGGCGCACCAATGCTTTTGCAAATAATTTTATGCCTCTTTTACCGGAAACATCGGAATTTGGCATTAAGTGGTCAAATCTATATGAACATCAGATTGATGACGGTATCCGTGACCCTATCGTGGCTTATGAGTTTATGAATCAGTTTTATGTGCAGGAAGGCAATAAGCGCGTCAGCGTTATGAAATATCTGGGTACTTACAGTATTCCCGGAACAGTTACGCGCCTTGTTCCCAAAAAAACTGATGACAGGGAGAATCGACTATACCACGAATTTCTGGACTTTTATGAAGTATCACAGAGCTATGATGTATATTTCACTAAGGAAGGAAGCTATAAAAAGCTCCTTACACTGATGAATAAAGCTGAAAATGAGACCTGGGATGATGAGGACAGACTCATCTTCCATTCCGCCTGCATAAGCTTTACGGAAGCATTTAAGAAAGCTCATGGGGAGAAATTAGACTTGACTGTTTCGGATGCCTTTCTTATATATATAGAAATCTTTGGCTACGATCAGGTAAAAGATGAAACCGAAACGGAAATGTTCCAGTCTTTGCAGAAGATGTGGGAGGAAATCACCCTGGCTGACAAAGGAAGTCAGGTGGAACTTGTACAGGACCCCGAAGAAGCCAAGTCTTCAATACTTAACAGGCTGATTCCTACAAATATACTTTCTCAGGAAGCTCTTAAAATTGCATTTATATATATGAAGACTACGGAAACATCAAGCTGGGCATACGCTCATGAATTAGGGCGCATGCATATAGAACAAATGTTCGAGGACGAGATAACAACAATAGCAATAGACAAGGCTGATACTGATGAAGAAATAGGCGCTGCAATAGAGCAGGCGGTTGAAGAAGGATGCAATCTTATTTTCACCACCTCACCGCAGATGGCTAATCAAAGTGTACGCTCCGCCATACTTCATCCGAAGGTTAAGATTTATAATTGCTCCATAAATACTTCATATTCGTCCATCTGTACATATTATGCACGAATGTATGAATCTAAATTCTTAATGGGCGCTATTGCTGCTGCCCTCACAAAGACGGATATGTTAGGATATGTAGCGGACTATCCTATTTACGGAACAATCGCAAACATCAACGCATTTGCACTCGGAGCCAGAATGATAAACCCATATGTCCAGGTTTATCTGGAATGGCTGCACGTCAAGGGCCGTGATGCAAGAGAACAGCTGCAGCAGGAGGGAATCGTATGTATCTCTGACAGCGATATGATAACTCCCGAACATGCCTCCAGGGAATTTGGTTTATATCAGAAAAACGATTACGGTAAATATGAAAATCTTGCAACACCAATCTGGCACTGGGGCAAATTTTACGAAAGAATAATCAAAACGATATCAAGCGGAAGTACCGAAGCTGATCTGCAGAAAGGTAAAAAAGCCGTAAACTACTGGTGGGGAATGTCTGCCGATGTTATAGATGTAATCTGTTCCAATAATATGCCGCATGGCACTCACCGTCTTATCGATTTTCTTAAAAATTCGATTCGCGCCGGAGACTTCCATCCTTTTGACGGACTTATTTATTCCCAGAACGGAATAATAAGATGTAAAGAAGGAAGCAGCCTTACACCTGAAGAAATTGTTACCATGGATTGGCTGGCGGAAAATGTGGTTGGCCACATTCCCGAACTTGAAGAACTTACGGAGGAAGCTCAGAAGCTTGTACAGCTTCAAGGCATTATTGTAGATGAAAACGGCTAAAACAAAAGAAAGTATGAATATTCTGGTACTTGCCGACCAGGAATCAAAGTATCTATATGACTATTATGAACCGGGAAGATTGAAAGACATCGATCTGATTATTTCCTGTGGAGATTTAAGACCCGAATATCTGACTTTTTTTGTTTCACTCTGCAATACACCTTTATTATATGTAAAAGGAAATCATGATACCAAATATGATGAGAATCCTCCGGACGGCTGTATATGCATAGACGGGGATATTTATGTTCATAATGGAGTACGCATTATGGGGCTTGGCGGATGTATGGAATATATTCCAAAATCGCCTAATCAATATACAGAGGAAAAGATGACATTGCGCGTAATAGGTATGTGCTTTAAGATACTAAGGCATAGAGGCTTTGATATTCTGGTTACGCACGCCCCCGCTTACCATGTAAATGATCTGGAACATCTGCCCCACCGTGGGTTCAAGATTTTCCGGACACTAATGGAGAAATTTAAGCCTAAGTATTTTATACACGGGCATGTACATTCCAATTACAGCCGAAATTTTAAAAGAATAGACACATATCATGAGACTACGGTTGTAAATGCTTATGATTATTACATCATACAGTATCCGCCAGCGCATACGAACGAATGATAAGATATCATTATATCTTTTTAAACATATAATTATAAAAAACTACAAGGAGGAAGAAAAATGTTATTTTTAAGAAGTTCGTTAATCCCCACACTTATTATCGTAATACTGATAGCACTTTTTATTCTCTTTATGGCGTTAGGCTACGTTAAAGCGCCGCCGGATATGGCTTATATTATTTCCGGTTTTAAGAAAAAGTCAAAAATTGTTATCGGAAAGGCCAGTATACGCATTCCATTCTTTGAGCGATTGGATAAATTAAATCTAAGATTGATTCCAATTGATGTAAAAACCAGTAATGCAGTTCCGACTGCCGACTATATCAACATAAATGTAGATGCGACAGTCAATATTAAGATAAGTAATGATCCCGATAAGCTCCGTCTTGCTGCCGAAAACTTCTTAAATAAAGATACCGCATACATAGCGGGAGTCGCAAGAGAAGTACTGGAAGGTAATGTCCGTGAAATCGTAGGTAAGATGAAACTGGAAGAAATGGTTTCCGACAGACAGAAGTTTGCCAATCTGGTAAAGGAAAACGCAGAACCGGATTTGGCAGCAATGGGTCTTGATATAATCAGTTTCAACGTACAGAACTTTGTGGACGGAAACGATGTTATAGAGAATCTGGGTATTGATAATATAGTTAAAATTAAAAAGACTGCTGCCATCGCGAGAGCCGAAAGTGAAAGAGATATCAAGGTGGCTCAGGCAGCTGCAGATAAAGAAGCTAATGATGCGGCAGTTTCCTCACAGACTGAAATAGCTAAGAAACAGACTGAATTGTCTATAAAAAAGTCAGAACTGCAACAGGAATCCGATACCAAGAAGGCTATGGCAGACGCTGCTTATGAAATCCAGAAAGAGGAACAGCGTAAGACAATCGAGATTACTACCGCTAATGCCGATATCGCAAGGCAGGAACGTGAAATTGAGCTTAAACAGAAACAGGTTGCCGTAAAAGAGCGTGCACTTGAGGCTGAAGTCAAGAAACAGGCGGAAGCAGATAAATATGCAGCACAACAGAGAGCTGACGCTGCACTCTACCAGAGGCAGAAGGATGCGGAGGCAAAGCAGTTTGAAGCACAGCGTGAGGCTGAGGCAAGAAAGGCTCAGGCCGAAGCAGACCGGTTCTCAAGGGAACAGGAAGCCGAAGGTATACGTGCTGTCGGTGAGGCTGAAGCATCTGCCATTCAGGCTAAGGGTATCGCCGAGGCTGAGGCAATGGAACGTAAGGCCGAGGCTTATGCTAAATACAACAAAGCTGCCGTAGCAGAAATGATGATTAAGGTACTTCCAGACATCGCTGCTAAAATCGCAGAGCCGTTAGGACAAATAGATAAGATTACAATTATCGGCGGCGACGGAGACGGAAACGGAGTCAATCAAGTTGCCGGGAACGTACCTATCGTTATGGCGAAGCTTTTTGAAAGTATGAAAGAAGCAACAGGAATTGATTTAGCTGACATCATTAAGGCCGATACCTATGATGCCAAAGTTAACAGGAATGTCAATGTGACAGGGTTGGATGACGTGAATCTTGTTGTGAAGAAAGAAGAACATAAAAATGTATATGATGAACAGTAATGTAAAAAGCCGGTTTCTGAGATTGGAAACCGGCTTTTATGCGGATGACAGGACTTGAACCTGCACGTCGTGGACACTAGAACCTAAATCTAGCGCGTCTGCCAATTCCGCCACATCCGCTTATAGAAGACCTGATATGTATAATAGCACTTTGCTATTTTGGTGTCAATCCTTACTCTAAATTGACTATTTTAGTCAATCTATATCTCAGCAGTACTCTCCCCAATATGACTGATTACCTTTTTATTAACTCTTATAAGGAAAAATGTAGTCACACACAAAGCTGCTATCTCAGCAATCGGGAAAGCCCACCATACATAATTCACATTCCCTGCAAGCG
Source organism: Lachnospiraceae bacterium (assembly GCA_022510545.1). Classification (GTDB taxonomy): domain Bacteria; phylum Bacillota; class Clostridia; order Lachnospirales; family Lachnospiraceae; genus UBA3282. Next base: position 4,696 of record JAFLTG010000116.1, read on the forward strand.
ACAGCAGATATGCTGCGGGAAGCAAAACTCCCAACTGTCTTGCAATCGATATGATCATACTATATACCGCACGGCCAAGGGACTGAAATACCGTAATACATATTATAGAAAATCCTGCAAATAAATAACTGAGACTTATCGTACGCAGGGCCGGCACACCAATCTGTATCATGGTCTCTGATGCGTCAAACAATTTCAAAAGCGTTGCGGGCATTAACTGGAATATTGACAGTCCAATCAACATCATTATTACCGCATACATTAGTCCCAGCTTCATTGCCTGTAAAAAACGATCCCGCTTACCTGCGCCATAATTAAATGCAAGAATTGGCACAAGACCGTTGTTCATTCCGAAAATAGGCATAAATACAAAACTCTGCAACTTGAAATAGACTCCAAATACTGCAGTAGCCGTAGATGTAAAGGAAATAAGTATCAGGTTCATGCCATAAGTCATTACGGAACCGATAGCCTGCATAATCATAGACGGTATTCCGATCATATAAATCTGTTTTACAATACTGCCTTCTATCTTTAGTCCTTTTCGATTGATTTTTACCTCTTCATTTTTTGCATGATTAAAACAGATTGCCAGAATTCCTGCAATAATTTGTCCGATTACCGTTGCTACGGCAGCTCCCCTTACACCCATTCTCGGCATCCCAAAATATCCAAAAATCAATATGGGATCTAAAATAAGATTGATAATAGCGCCTGTCCCCTGTGTAATCATGGTATAAAAGGTCTTTCCGGTAGACTGCAGCAGTTTTTCAAATGTAAACTGCGCAAATATTCCAAAGGAGCAACAGCATATAACAGTCAGATAGTCTATTCCGAACTGTACTATTTCCACATCATCAGTCTGACTTTTATAAAAAGCAGCGGTTGCAAAAATGCCAATAAGCAAAAATATTACATAGCTCAGTGCCATCATAATAATACCGTTGCAGGCACTTTTATTTACTTTCTCATAATCTTTTTCACCAAGCGAGCGGGAAAGTACCGCATTGATACCTACACAGGTTCCTCCCGCTACCGCTATCATAAGACTCTGTATAGGGAACGCCAGCGATACTGCCGTAAGCGCGTTTTCATTAATTTTTGCAACAAATATACTGTCTACAACATTATAAAGCGCCTGTACAAGCATAGACACTACCATAGGGAGAGACATTGTGATAAGTAATCTGTTTACAGGCATAGTACCCATTTTGTTTTCTTTTATCTGTTCCATAATAAACCTCCCGGACTTTCTGTAGTAAAAAGGAACTTGTCCATATATTACTATAATAAAAAATTTGATGCAATTCTTTTCTAAAATAGAAAAACCCGAAAATCCTTATTTGAGATTTTCGAGCATTTTTTAATGAGCCACTGGGGATTCGAACCCCAGACAACTTGATTAAAAGTCAAGTGCT
>JAFLTG010000117.1 GCA_022510545.1 Lachnospiraceae bacterium
TAATAGCCCCTTATAGGGGCAGTGCAGGCTACCGGCTAAGCCGGTAGTCCTGACTTAATAGATATAATAGATATTAATTTATATACCGGCCAGTGCCTGGATTGCGTTATCTTTTATAATCGGTTCATAATGTTCCTCCAGATAAGATTCGGCAGCAGTTGAAAACTGCTCAGGATGACCATATTCTGTCATAATATTACATATACGATTAAAGTCAGCCGTTGTCATACCGGAAGGGCTTATAAGAAGAAGATATGAGCCGTTCTGATCATTTTTGTATAATGAATTGCAGCCATTATATATGGGGGCCGCAATATTGGCAAGTCTCATTATATCAGATAGAGATACAAATGAGAACATGTGTTCTGCGTGCGGAGCAGAAGCCACTTCTTTGGACTGAATAGGAGTCTTGCTTCCGGAATCGGGGGCCGGTGTCGAACGGCTTTGTTGATCCATCTTACGGAGCATATCCAGCATTTCGTCTGCGTTATCGGAAAATGCTTCCATTATATCTTCGGTATCGTCTATATCTTCGTCGTGGACCGAAGGCGCGAATTTGGAAAACCGCGTATCCAGTTCTTCAGGATCTTCCACTTTGGTTATAATAAGAACTATGCACTCCGCATTCAAAGGAATAGCTTCTATCATAAGAGGAATATCCTCTGCCTCAAAGCCGCATTCATAAGCAGCCTGCTGCATCATATCTCGGAAAAGGCTTTTTGCTTTCTCCGTACCGTATGCCAATTCGCTTATTTTTAATTCTCTGTCGGCCAGATCTTCTCTGGTCAGTGTACAGCGAATCTGATGTTCGTTTACTTTTTCGATTTTCATAATATCACATCCTTACTATAAGATACTGATACTGTTAATTTATGTGAAATATTTTAATAAAATAATGATAAGGCATCAAAATTTTATTTAGTTAAAAGTATCTTATACTTTGTGTTGATTTAAGTCAATAGTATGACAAAACTCTTTAAAAAAATTTAATATTTTTAGAAATTGCTTGCTTTTTTGTCAGATTATGGTTATAATATCGACAAGATGTCTCCCGGTAGTCTGCATCGAAAGGAGGCAATGCCGAAATTTAATACTAAAAAAGTCTTTTTCTCTAAGAAAAGTCTTACAGGCTTAAGTGCCTGATCGTAAAGTAATTATTTTCATTCATTAATTTCACAATTATAATTCACAAGGATTGAAAAGGTTATACAGATATTTTTATTTTTTTGCATGCCGGAAACATCTTACAGTTTATTGCACTTTATATTAAAATTATCGTCATTTATCACATTTTATGTAATATAAGTTTTTATTTTATAAAAATTTGATAACTGTTTGTTAAAATACTGCGAATTCCTTTTGATTAGATATCAAATTTTTATGGAACACTACTTTGATGAGCTTTCATTATGTCTTAACAGATACTATAGGCTTAGGAAAACCCCGTTTCTATGCATCGATTTTGCGAAAGACGTCAAAAAAAGTAAAAAATGATAATGACGATAAGGCAATAGTCTGTTATAATTAGGACGGTTGGAAAGGAGCTGGATAAATGAAAAAATTAATTCCGGTGCTTGTTGCAATCGTCCTTATTATTATTGTTGCAGCAGCAGGATTTGGTACAAAAATAATTAGTAAATATTCATATTCTAAAGAATATGCGGATTTGATTGAATATTTCGGAATTGAAGGAGAGGATGACGTGCCTGTTATCCTTCAGGATGAAATGATAGAAGAGCATGCCAAAATATGGGATAACATATGTTATTTTGACCTAGCTGCAATACATCAATACTTTAACGACAGATTTTATGAAGATAAGGCGGAAGGGCTTCTTTTATATACACTTCCGGATAGGATTATCCGGACCGAAATAGGAACAACTGTATACAAGTCAGGCAATGATGAATCAGATGACATTGGTTATGTTATTGCCAGATATGAGGGTGATACACTTTATGTTGCAGTGGATTTTGTTAAACAATATACCAATTTTTCTTATGAACTTTTTACGGAACCTTACCATATGCAGGTCTATACCGAATGGAACGAGAGACAGATAGCTGATATTTCCAAAGATACCCAGGTAAGATATCAGGGAGGCATCAAGAGCGATATACTTACGGAGGTATCCGAAGGAGACAGTGTGATCGTTTTGGATGAGATGGAAAAATGGAGCAAGGTAAAGACACAGGATGCATACATAGGTTATGTTGAAAATAAACGGCTTACCGATCACCGGATTGAGGAACCTGCCCCGGTAACTGATTACGAGATGCCGGAATATACGAGTATTTCCAAAGATTATAAGATAAATCTTGCCTGGCATGCTATTTACAGTACTGCAGGCAACGATACGCTTACAGAGGTACTTGCAGGTACCAGAGGGGTAAATGTCATATCCCCGACCTGGTTTGTGCTGACCGGAGATGCAGGTGAATTTACCAGCTTTGCCTCAAGGGAATATGTGAGCAGGGCGCATGATATGGGCATTGAAGTATGGGCATTGATCAGCAATATTACTGATACGGAAACTCTTGATATGTATGAACTGCTTTCCAAAACAACTACAAGAACTGCCATTATAGACAATCTTATTAATGCGGCTGAGACATATGGTCTGGATGGTTTAAATATTGACTTTGAAGATATCGGAGTGGATACCGGAGAAGCCTTTATTGAATTTATCAGAGAACTTTCAATCCCCTGCAGAGAAAAGGGTATAGTGCTGTCGGTGGACAATTATGTACCTATGGGTTACAACGATTACTACCGCAGGGATGAACAGGGGCTGGTAGCCGATTATGTAATAATTATGGGCTATGATGAACATCATGGTAACAGCGCGGAAGCGGGTTCGGTGGCATCAATTAATTTTGTGGAAAACGGTATCGCCAATACGATTGCAGAGGTCCCGGCACAGAAAGTTATAAATGCGATTCCTTTCTATACAAGGATATGGGAGACAAACGGTACTACGGTGAGCAGTCAGGTTGTGGGAATGGAGATGGCGGATGAATATGTTGCCAATCATTCCATAGAGATAAGATGGGATGAAGAAACCTGTCAGAATTACGGTGAATATCAGTCTGGCAACAGTCTTTATCAGGTTTGGCTTGAGGATGATGAGTCAATCAGAGTCAAGCTGAATGTAATGGACAACTATAAAATAGCAGGTGTTGCTGAATGGAGGCTGGGGTTGGAGAAACCCTCGGTATGGACGGCAATAGAAGAATATATCAATAAATAGCATGTGATATCAAAAAGCCGGGGAAATATGCTCCGGCTTTTTGATGCAGTAAAAAATTATGTAAAAAAATTGAAAAAAATATGGTTTATTTATTATCGAAATAGTATTATAATGGTATTCATACGGAAATACTATGAATTATATTCCGTAAAACTCTATTGCTATAATGGGTGAAACTGAAGAAAGGTCGTATCAATATGAAAGTATCTACAAAAGGAAGATATGCATTGAAACTGATGCTGGATTTGGCAACTTATAATACGGGAGGGCCGGTAAGCCTTAAAGATGTTGCAAGACGGCAGGAAATATCCGATAAATATCTGGAGCAGATTATCGCGGTATTAAATAAGGCAGGGTATGTCAGGAGTATCAGAGGGGCACAAGGCGGTTATGTTCTGAAAAAAGAACCTTCGGAATATACGGTAGGAATGATCCTTAGGCTGACGGAAGGAGACCTTGCGCCTGTAAGCTGTGTCGGGAGCGAAAAAGATGAATGTGAGCGCAAGTCAGGCTGTGTTACGGTAAGGATATGGCAGCAGATTAATGATGCTATCAATAATGTAGTGGATAATATTACATTGGAAGACATGCTTCAATGGCAGGAAGAAATGGGAAATCAGTACAGTATATAGGGTGAAATTTTTGGGCCGGGTAGACCTTGACAATCTGAAAACAAGTGCTATAATTTTCATATCCGAGTAAATTACTAGGAAATGATGGAATGATTTAAAGGCAAGGTTATTAGTGTGAAAAATGAATTTTTTACACGCAAGTTTGGAGGATTAATATGGATAAATTGATATATCTGGATAATGCAGCAACTACACAGGTTAATCCGGAGGTATTGGATTCAATGATACCGTATTTTACGCAGTATTATGGGAATCCTTCATCCATTTATACATTTGCCGGTAATGCTAAGAAAGCTGTGGACGAGGCAAGAGCTGTTTTGGCACAAAGTATTGGAGCTAAATCTGATGAAATTTATTTTACGGGTGGCGGAAGTGAATCAGATAACTGGGCGCTTAAAGCAACGGCGGAAGCATATGCCGATAAAGGAAAGCATATTATAACTACTAAAATAGAGCATCACGCAATTCTTCATACGGCAGAATATCTGGAAAAAAACGGTTTTGAAGTAACCTATCTGGATGTAGACGAAAATGGATTGGTTAAGCTTGATGAGCTAAAAGAAGCTATCAGACCGGATACGATATTGGTTTCTATAATGGCTGCGAACAATGAAATAGGAACTATAGAGCCGCTTAAAGAGATCGGGGAAATTACCAGAGAAAAAGGAGTATTATTCCATACGGATGCAGTTCAGGCTTTCGGACATATTCCTATTGATGTAGATGAGATGAACATTGATATGCTCAGTGCAAGCGGGCATAAGCTGGAAGGACCCAAGGGAATTGGATTTTTATATATACGTAAAGGTATAAAAATACGTTCATTTATTCATGGCGGAGCACAGGAAAGGCAAAGACGTGCGGGAACCCATAATGTTCCGGGGATTGTCGGCTTTGGTATGGCAGCTAAACTTGCGCTGGACGATATGGAGAAACGCAGTAAATATGAGTCTGAGCTAAGGGATCATTTAATAGAGAGGGTTCTTAATGAAATTCCTCATTCCAGGTTAAACGGTGACAGAATAAAGAGACTGCCTAATAATGCGAACTTCTGTTTTCGCTTCATTGAGGGAGAGTCACTTTTGATCCTGTTAGATCAGAATGGGATCTGCGCTTCCAGCGGTTCAGCATGTACATCGGGATCTCTGGACCCATCACACGTTTTATTGGCTATAGGGCTGCCTCATGAAATTGCGCATGGATCCCTGCGGTTGACGCTTTCAGAGCAAACAACCAGAGAAGATATAGATTATACGGTTGATAAAATTAAAGAAATTGTTACGAGGCTGCGTAATATGTCACCGTTATATGAGGACTTTATCAAAAAAGGAAGTAATTGACAGGAAGGGGTAATCAGCATGTACAGTGAAAAAGTAATGGATCATTTTAATAATCCGCGAAATGTAGGCGAAATCGAGGACCCAAGCGGTGTCGGAACAGTAGGAAACGCCAAGTGCGGCGATATTATGCGTATGTATCTTGATATTGATGATAACGGTGTTATACAGGACGCAAAGTTTAAAACCTTCGGCTGTGGAGCAGCAGTGGCAACCAGCAGCATGGCTACCGAGCTTGTTAAAGGAAAGACGGTTGAGGAGGCTTTAAAGGTGACGAATAAGGCAGTGATGGAAGCCTTAGACGGTCTTCCGCCGGTTAAGGTGCACTGCTCGCTGCTTGCAGAAGAAGCAATTCACTCGGCGCTTTGGGATTATGCAGAAAAGCATAATATAACTATAGAGGGTCTTGAAAAACCGGTCAACGATATCGGTGAGAAAGAAGAGGCTGTGGAAGAAGAATATTAGATAAAAAATACACTCCCTTTTATTCAAGGAGTGTATTTTCTTTTAGTTTTCATCCAGCCTTTTCTCAAATTCATCCTCCGGAATAGGCTTGGAATATCGGTAGCCCTGTGCCACATAGGCGCCGATTTCCTGCATCAGCTCTACATCGTTGTCCGTCTCTACGCCTTCGCACACAATCTGTGCCTCAAGTTCTTTTCCGAGATTGACAATTCCACGCATAATCTTTACTTGACGACCTCTGTCTTCTTGGTTCAACAGGAAGGAGCGGTCCAGCTTAATAACGGATGCCGGAATCTGCTCAAAAACACCCAATGAGGAATAACCGGAACCAAAGTCATCGATGGAAATCCGGACACCCTTTTC
>JAFLTG010000118.1 GCA_022510545.1 Lachnospiraceae bacterium
CCGTTGGCCGCTACTCTGTCGCAGCCTACGAAAACTGCGTTTATCCAGCCGTTTCTCATAACTGTTGCGGACATGTTGTCGCAGATAAGGGTTACGTCCACTCCGGCGGATTGGAGCTCATATGCGGTAAGTCTCGCTCCCTGCAGAAGGGGTCTGGTTTCATCTGCAAAAACACGGAGGTTATAGCCACGTTCTAAGCCCAAATAGATTGGGGCGGTTGCAGTTCCGTATTTGCAGGTGGCAAGCTGACCGGCATTGCAATGTGTCAGGATTCCGTCTCCGGGTTTTATTAGGGTCAAGCCGTATTCTCCGATGGATTTGCATACTTTGATATCTTCTTCTTTAATAGAGACGGCCTCATGTTTAAGGAGTTCTTTAATCTCAGTCACGGGTTTATCTTTGTTTGACACGCAAACTTGCTCCATACGGTTCAGTGCCCACGACAGATTAACCGCAGTTGGTCTGGCAGAGTTCAGGTATTCTTTTTGTCTGCAAAATTCCTGATAAAAGGCAGTATAGTCCTCGGTTTCAATCTTTTTAGCAAGTAAATAGATTCCAAACGCCGCTGCTACTCCGATTGCGGGGGCTCCGCGTACTTTTAAAAGATAAATGGCATCCCAGATTTCTTCTGCGGTTTTAAGGTTGACTATTTCAGTCAACGATGGCAGTTTTGTCTGGTCTATTATGACTAAGGCACTATTATCATCGTCTAATTCTACTGTTTCGTAGTCTAGAATACTTTTATTCATACTGATAAATCCTTTCTCCTTAAAGCCTACATAAGATTTCTATGTCGGAATTTCACCCAATATAAAACGTAGACAGCAACCAATAAGTTACTGTCTACAAAATAAATCAATAATATATGCTTTGTCAATACAAAATCATTGACTAAAAAAACTACTTCGCTGCAATCTCCGCCTTAAGGCTCTCGGTCAGCTTAGGCACGATCTTGTTAAGGTCGCCTACAACACCATAATCAGCCACATCGAAGATAGGTGCGTCAGCATCTTTGTTGATGGCAACGATGATATCCGATTCTTCCATACCAGCTACGTGCTGAATTGCTCCGGAGATACCGATTGCAAAATATACGTTAGGACGTACGGTTTTACCTGTCTGTCCAACCTGTAAATCCTTGGGTTTCCATCCTGCATCAACTACTGCACGGGAGCAGCTTACGGTACCGCCAAGCACTTCTGCAAGGTCTTCCAATATCTTGAAGTTCTCAGGGCTGCCTACTCCACGACCGCCGGATACAAGAATTTTGGCATCCATAATATCTACCGTATCGGTAACAGCCTTAACTACATCGATAATCTCTACATACTTATTATTAGGTGTAAATCCGGGGTTGAACTCTTCAACTACTGCTTTAGCGCCCTTGATAGGCTGGATTTTCTGCATAACACCTGCACGTACCGTAGCCATCTGAGGACGGTTGTCAGGGCAGGCAATTGTAGCTATTGTATTTCCGCCAAATGCAGGACGGGTCATCAATAACTGGTTATGCTTCTGCTCCTGTCCCGGTATAGGCTGAAGCGGGAAATCGCCGATTTCGAGAACCGTACAGTCTGCGGTCAGACCTGTAGCAACTCTTGCGGATACTCTGGGGCCTAAATCCCTTCCTATAGCAGTTGCACCTACCAGTACGATTTCCGGTTTATATTTGTTGATAACCTCAGACAATGCGTGAGCATAAGGCTCAGTTCTGTAAACCTTGAGTTCAGGATCATCTACAACGATTACCTTGTCAGCGCCGTATTCTGCAAGAGAATCAGCAAGGTTTTTAACACCGGAACCTAAAAGCACTGCCGTTACATCTGTATTCAAATCTTTGGCAAGGTCTTTGGCTTTTCCAAGCAGTTCAAATGCAATGCTGCTTATTTCATTATCTACCTGCTGTGCAAAGACATATACGCCCTTGTATTCTTCTAAATTCATCACATATTCCTCCATTTATATTAGATAACATATGCTATTTAATTTTCTGTTCAGTCATTAAATAACATGCTTAACTTTTAATTTATCAACAATATAGCTTACTGATTCATCAGGATCAAGAGTTACCTTTTCTCCGGCTCCTTTTCTTACCTTATCGGAGGCCTTGGCAATCTTGGTCGGTGAACCCTTAAGACCTAAGTTGGAGTCGTCAACGTCCTTAAGGTCAGCTCTGCCCCATACGGTAATCTCCTGCTTATATGCATCAAAAATTCCGCCGGGTGTCATATAACGAGGCTCATTTAATTCAGAAAGGGCTGTTATAAGGCAAGGCATCTTAGCCTTTACCACATGATATCTGTCTTCATACTGACGCTCAACAACCACGCTGTCGCCATCAATCTTGATATTCTGTGCATATGAAATTACAGGAATATCAAGATGTTCGGAAATCTGAGGACCAACCTGTGCGGTATCGCCATCGATAGCCTGACGTCCTGAAATAATCAAATCATACTCAAGGTTTCTGATTGCACCTGCAAGTGTTGTGGACGTAGCCCAGGTATCTGCACCACCAAGTACTCTGTCTGTTACAAGAATACCTTTGTCAGCTCCCATAGCCATAGCTTCACGAAGAACTTCTTCTGCTTTAGGAAGACCCATTGTTACAACTGTAACTTCTGCGCCATATTGATCTTTAAGTCTGAGTGCAGCTTCAAGTCCTGCTTTGTCATCAGGATTCATTATCGCAAGCATTGCACCTCTGTCCAATGTACCGTCCGGATTGAACTTTACGCCACCCTTTGTATCGGGTACCTGTTTTACACAAACAACGATTTTCATCGATTTTATCTCCTTTACTTAAATTTGCATAACAATTAATTTTAATAACATTTGATATTTTAAATCGTCATTCTACAAATAACATTTGTTATTATTTTAACAGATTACTTGAAATAACCATACGCTGAACCTCACTGGTTCCTTCATAGATCTCAGTAATCTTAGCGTCACGCATCATACGCTCAACATCATACTCTCTGATATATCCGTAACCGCCGTGAAGCTGAACAGCCTTGGTGGTAACTTCCATTGCAACTTCTGCTGCATAGAGCTTAGCCATAGCCGCTTCAACAGAATAGGATACCTTCGGGTTGGTTGCATACTCAGCTTTCTTCATAGCTGCTTTGTATACCAAAAGCTTGGCAGCTTCAACCTTGGTAGCCATATCTGCCAACTGGAACTGGGTGTTCTGGAATTGTGCGATAGAACGTCCAAACTGTTTTCTTTCTTTTACATATTCGATGGTAGTCTCAAGTGCACCTTCAGCAAGACCGAGTGCCTGAGCTGCTATACCGATACGTCCACCGTCCAGTGTATGCATCGCAATATTGAAACCTTTGCCCTTCTGTCCCAAAAGGTTATCCTTAGGGATGCGGCAGTCTGTAAAAATAAGTTCATAAGTTGATGAACCGCGGATACCCATCTTGTTTTCCTTGGTTCCGAATGTAAATCCGGGAGTTCCTTTCTCTACGATAAAAGCAGAGATTTCCTTGCTGGTCTTACCGCGTTTCTCAACCGTACCGGTAATTGCAATAACAATGTATATGTCGGCTTCTTTTCCGTTTGTGATAAAGCACTTGGAGCCGTTTAATACCCACTCATCACCGTCAAGTACAGCTTTGGTCTGCTGTCCCTGTGCATCAGTACCTGCTCCGGGCTCTGTCAAACCGAAAGCTCCAAGCTTCTCACCCTTAGCAAGGGGAACCAGATACTTCTGTTTCTGCTCCTCGGTACCATAGGTCTGAATAGGGTCACAGCAAAGTGATGTATGTGCAGATACAATAACACCTGTTGTTCCACATACTTTGGAAAGTTCTTCAACACACATAGCGTATGTCAGCGGGTCACAACCCTGTCCGCCGTACTCCTTGGGTATCGGAATTCCTAAAAAGCCCAGCTTAGCCATCTTATCAACGGTCTCTCTGGGAAAACGTTCAGTTTCATCTACCTCTTGAGCGAGAGGCTTTACTTCATTTTCGGCAAAATCCTTAAAAAGGGTTCTCACCATTTCATGCTCTTTGCTTAAAGTAAAATCCATGATTTCTTATTCCTCCATATATATTTACTGTTTTGAATAGTCATAAAATCCGATTCCGGTCTTGCAGCCAAGCTTCCCTGCACGTACCATCTTTCTAAGAAGCGGAGCCGGACGGTACTTCGGATCGCCTGTCTCGGAATAAATAACTTCCATAATAGCAAGCACGATATCCAGACCCACATAATCACCCAACTGCAAAGGTCCCATAGGATGATTTGCGCCCAGTCTCATAGCTGCGTCAATATCCTCAACGCTTGCAACTCCTGCCTCCAATACGCAGATACCTTCATTTATCATAGGAATCAGGATCCTGTTTACAACGAAACCTGCCGCCTCGTTTACTTCAACAGGCGTCTTGCCGATTTCCTCTGAAATTGCTTTAACTTTATTAAATAATTCATCGGTAGTGTTCTCACCGCGGATAATCTCAACCAGCTTCATAACAGGAGCGGGATTGAAGAAGTGCATACCGATTACAGGTCTGTCTAATCCTGCAGAAATCTCAGTGATTGAGAGTGAAGATGTATTGGTTGCAAAAAGACAGTCTTTTTTAACAATATCCTGTAACTCTTTAAAAGTCTGCTTCTTGATGTCCATTACTTCAAGTGCAGCTTCTACAATCAGATCACAGTCTGTACAGATAGTCTTTACGCCGGTTGTAATCTTGGAAAGAATCTTGTCCGCGTCTTCCTGAGTCATTTTGCCTTTTGCTACACGCTTTTCAAAACCTTTTGCAATCTTATTCTTGCCGTTTGCAGCAAACTCTTCGTTAATATCACAAAGAAATACTTCGTAGCCCTCTGTCTGCGCAAAAGCCTGCGCTATTCCGGAACCCATTGTTCCGGCACCGATAATACCTACTTTCATTGTTAAATCCTCCTAACTATACTATTTACATCATAAAATTACATGTGTTATCATTTAACAATTCTTAAATTCTTCTTTAACCTTATCCTTATTTTTATCCAGGAAAAAGGCCATTCCGTACTTCTGGTCCTCTGTCTCGAAGCAGTCACCGAAAAGCTTTTCTTCTATTACAATAGCATCATCCATAGGAACCTCAAGACCGTCATTTATTGCTTTCTTGCAGTTACGTACGGCTATAGGTGCATTTTTAGCTATACCTGCTGCCATCTTCTCTGCTGCCGCCATAAGCTCTTCCTGCGGATAAACGGCATTAACAAGACCGATTCTAAGAGCCTCGTCAGCCTTGATGTTTCTTGCTGTATAAATCATCTGCTTAGCCATTCCCGGGCCTACCAGTCTGGCAAGTCTCTGTGTACCGCCAAAACCGGGAGTGATGCCAAGGCCTACCTCAGGTTGTCCAAACACTGCATTGTCGGAGCAGATTCTGATATCACAGCTCATAGCAATCTCACAGCCGCCGCCAAGAGCGAAACCATTTACCGCTGCGATAACAGGAAGCGGGAAAGTTTCAAGTTTACGGAACACATCATTTCCCTTCTTGCCAAAAGCCTCGCCCTGAGCCTTAGTCAGCGTACTCATCTCACCAATATCGGCACCTGCCACGAAAGACTTCGCTCCTGCACCGGTTAGGATAAGGCATCTTATATTATCAAGGTCAACTGCATCCAAAGTCTTGTCCAGTTCGTCAAGAACCGTGGAATTCAGAGCATTTAAGGCTTTCTCACGGTTGATTGTGATTATGCCCACCTGGCCTTTTACTTCGTATAGTATAAATTCCATTGTAGTTGTCTCCTTTATTCATATTTCTCAACGATTGTAGCACAGCCCATACCGCCGCCAATACAGAGTGTTGCAAGACCTTTCTTGGCATCACGTTTCTGCATCTCGTGGAGAAGGGTTACAAGGATACGGCAGCCGGAAGCTCCTACCGGATGTCCGAGGGCGATTGCAC